>JBGVEZ010000126.1:0-2606 GCA_045120555.1 Eubacteriales bacterium | reverse complement strand
AGTACACTAATACATCATAGGGAGGTGTTATTTTGGCTTGGAAATTCAACTCGTCCGTACCAATCTATCTGCAGATAGCAGACAGAGTCATGACGGACATTATCGGAGGAAGGTATCCTGCGGGAGCCAGACTGCCGAGCGTACGCGAGCTCGGATTTGAAGCAGGTGTTAATCCAAACACCGTACAGCGCGCAATGACAGAGCTCGAAAAGAGAGGTGCTGTCACCGCACTGATGGGTGACGGTCGCTACGTTACTGACAACGAATCCTCAATCGTCGAATTCCGCTCCCGTACAGCAAAGGAAGCAACAGAGGAATTCATCAAAAAAATGCTCCTGCTTCAGATTGACCGAAGCACCGCAGAGGAGCTGCTAAACGAAGCATTTACAAAATACACATCAAAGGAGGACTGACATGGAAAACGCATACAGCCTTGTCGAGTGCAATGCACTCACTAAAATCTACAATCAAACGAATTATGCCGTAAACACATTGAACCTCAAGCTTCCGGCAGGAAAAATAATCGGTCTCCTCGGACCTAACGGAAGCGGCAAGACCACGTTCATAAAGCTCATTACCGGACTTATACTCCCCACGCGCGGCTCTATCTTCATTGACGGACACGCGCCCGGTGCGTATACAAACGGTGTCGTTTCTTACCTTCCCGATAAAAGCTACTTTGAAAACTGGATGAAGATCCAGGACTGCATTGACCTCTTCTCCACATTCTATGCTGATTTTGATCCGACAAGAGCACGAGAAATGCTCGCGCTTCTCGGTCTTTCGCCCACGAACGATTACAAAACTCTCTCGAAGGGTAACAAGGAAAAGGTGCAGCTTATCATGGCTATGGCAAGAAATGCTAAGCTTTACGTGCTCGACGAGCCTATCGCCGGCGTTGACCCCGCCGCAAGAGAATACATACTCAATACCATTCTTTCAAATTACTCAAGAGAATCCACAATCATCATCTCGACTCACCTGCTCGCTGATATCGAACAGATCCTTGACGAGTTCATTTTCTTAAAGAACGGAGTTTGCGTCGCGTATAACTCTGTCGAGAACTCGAGAAACGAAACGGGCAAGAGCCTTGACGAGCTTTTCAGGGAGGTATTCAAATGTTATTAAGCAATCTCATTAAAACAAGACTTCGCGCAAGCCGTCTTTGCTTGCTTATCTGCTGTGCCGCAACGCTTGGATTAGGCATAATCGGTGCAATAATCACACCTATCGCATATGATATAGAATTTTTCGAACAGCTTTACTTGAACGCCCCCGCTATCGCAGGACTCCTTCAAATCACGTTGACGTTACTCAGCCAGCTGTGCTCGACCGGTATCACGACCGCAATGAGCATCGGAAACATATTCCTTTATTATTCGATGTTCACAATGTACGGAACACAGAGCGCATACCTTTACTTTACGCTTCCGAGATCGAGAAGAGATATATTCCACGCAAGCCTTCTTACATACACAATAGAATCCACAATTCTCTTCACTGTCAGCATTGTTTCTATGATAATATACGGAGGCTCCTATGTGATAGCGTTTGAAGACATTTTACCTTTGGCTGAGGCAATGAGTGTGCTTTATAAGGCCATGTCTCAAATGGGAGCATTGTATACAACCGCGTTGATAATATCCGCAATCCTTGCATTCGTGGGTACGATCCTGCTGTCCGTGATCACCCCCGCAACCTGCTGTGTCTACGGCTGCTCCTTTGCAAAGAAGCACAAGCTTGTCGGAACTATCGTCGCAACGTTTGCCGTCAGCGCAATTCAAAGCACAGTGCTTACCATAGGACTTTTCGTTCCTATGCTGATTTACGTTATGTTTGCGGCACAGTCGAATGATGAAACGGTTTTGGCATACATGATTCCGTTTATCATGTTCATCGTCGGCATCGTCACAGCAGCTCTCGCAATCGTAATGTACTTCATGACGAGAAATCGTCTTGAAAAGAAATTTGATATTGAGTAATCCTTGCAAAACAGGGTGGTGTCTCATAAGTCTTTGAGACATCGCCCTCGGGTTAAAATTCACGATAAGCATGAATAGCAGACAAACTTGAATTTGTGGAGGTGTTGTTATGAAAAAAGTTTTTATGATTTTACTTGTTATCGTCTTATGTACTCAGTTCTTTTCATGCCAAAGAAACAATTTACCCTTAACCTCCGATAATTTCTCTCAAGACTTTGTAAACAGCTTTTTGGATAATTATCGCTTGGTTGACCCTCAGCTTGCGTATGTGACGGCTTCTCCGTGGGAGGTCGAAATAAAAGACGACCACGATGAAAAATTGTATCTTTCTCTCATCGACAGTGTTGATAAAGCACAATTTGTATCTGTAACTGAGCGTGAAGATTACTATATGGGGGCTCCGTCGTATAATGTATTCGTCTATCAAACATCTGATGCTCCGACACCTATGAAAGATTGGACGATCAAGAGTATAAGAGTGCTTGAAGTAACTCCAATCGCTGAAACGAAGGATAACGCCTTATCGCTTTCAGAGAGATATATGGAAACCCTTCTTGCTTCTTCTACCGTTCTTCATACTTATGACAACGGCAACGGTTCGGATTTTCTTGATATGATAAAGAG
>JBGVEZ010000125.1:0-11616 GCA_045120555.1 Eubacteriales bacterium | reverse complement strand
TGCCCGCGCACTACATAAGAAAGCAAACGCTTGCAAACGCGGAGAGATACATTACCGACGAGCTTAAGGTCAAGGAAGCAGAGATGCTCGGCGCAAAGGATAAGATATGTGCGCTTGAATACGAGATATTCGCAAGGCTTTGTCAGAGGGTTATAGAAAATGCGCCTTCAATAAGAAGAACGGCATCGCTCGTTTCTCTTCTTGACGTTTATACCTCGCTTGCCTCCGTTGCGGATGCAAACAGATACGTTTGCCCTGAGATCGAGGCAGACAATATCATCGATATAAGAAACGGACGTCATCCCGTCGTTGAGAAATTTATGATGGGAGAGGGCTTTGTTCCCAACGATACCCTTCTCGATACCGAAAAGAACCGTACCATGCTGATAACGGGTCCGAATATGGCAGGTAAATCAACGTATATGAGACAGACCGCGCTTATAACGCTTATGGCGCAGATAGGCTCGTTCGTTCCTGCCGACAGCGCAAGGATCGGTGTCGTTGATAAGATATTCACCCGTGTCGGTGCATCAGACGACCTTGCGGGCGGACAGTCCACGTTTATGCTCGAAATGAACGAGGTCGCATATATTCTTAAAAACGCCACGAAGAAGAGCCTTATCATATATGACGAGGTCGGAAGAGGCACGTCCACCTATGACGGTATGAGTGTGGCAAGAGCCGTTGTGGAATATACGAACAGCAAGAAGATAGGCTGCCGTACAATGTTCGCAACCCACTATCACGAGCTTACCTCGCTTGAAACCGAATACGAGGGTATTGTGAATTATAATATCGCAGCAAAGAAAAAGGGCGAAAATATCATCTTCCTTCGTAAGATAGTAAAGGGCTCGACCGACGATTCCTTCGGTATCGAGGTTGCAAGACTTGCGGGCGTTCCCGCTGAGGTGACATCACGTGCTAAGGAGGTTCTCCGCTCACTTGAAAGCGGAAGCGATATGAAGCGCGCACAGAATCAAAAAGCGAAGAAGCATGAGGAGGCAGACCCATACGAGATCTCGGTCGATACGCTCATCAACGCTCACGTAGCGTCGATAATCAGGGAAACCGACCCCAACACTCTTACTCCCATGGATGCGCTTACGCTTGTATATAAGCTCAAGCAAGAGCTTTTATAAGACAAAAACATAAAACAAACCAAGAAACGGAACCAAAATGGGAAAAATACATGAAATGAGCATCGAGCTCGCAAATCTTATATCTGCCGGAGAGGTTGTTAACAGACCTGCGAACGCGATAAAGGAGCTCGTGGAAAATTCAATAGATGCCGGAGCGACCGCGATAACGGTCGAGATCCATAACGGCGGTATTTCTCTTATGCGAGTAAGCGATGACGGCTGCGGTATGGACGCCGAGGACCTCGTTTTGTCTGTCAAGCGTCACGCAACGAGTAAGCTGTACCGTCAGGAGGACATCGACGCGATATCGACGATGGGCTTCAGAGGCGAGGCACTTGCATCTATCGCCGCGGTTACAAGGCTCCGTATAATCACAAAAACAGACGATGCGGAATTCGGACACATGCTTTCCATGGATTTCGGTCAGAACCTGCAGATATCCGAACGCGGCAGCTCAAAGGGTACGACCATTATTGCGGAGGACCTCTTCTTTAACGTTCCTGCACGCAGAAAATTCTTAAAAAGAGACGCGTCCGAGGCGGCGGCTGTCATTGACGCGGTTGAAAAGCTGGCAATATCACATCCGAATATCGCATTCCGTATGCTTTCTGACGGAGCGGTTAAATTCGTAACGCCCGGAAACGGCGACCTTGAGGCGACCGTATACGCAGTCCTCGGAAGATCTCTTCGCGGAAAGCTTCTTCGCGTTGACGAGGCGTCGGACGGAATAAAAATAAGCGGATTTATCGGAAGCCCTATGATGGCAAAAGCAAACCGACAGCAGCAGTTCTTTTACGTTAACAGACGCTGTATCAATTCTCCCGTGCTTTCAAAGGCTCTGTCACAGGCGTATACTTCGTATATCCCCGAGGATAAATTTCCGATGTGTATGTTGTTTATTGATATAAATACAATGGCTGTCGACGTTAACGTTCACCCGGCAAAGCTTGAGGTCAAATTTTCAAATGAGGCGCTTGTCTTCGGTGCGGTTTTCCGTGCCGTTGCAAACACTCTTCTTAAAATACGCGAGATTCCCGAAAACGAGATGATCAATTCACCTCGCGTGTCCGAAATGCCCGCACCCGACGAAGAAAAAATTCCGTCGAGAGATAAGAGACAGATAGACATATCGTCGGTCGCTCCCGAGGCAATGCTTCCGAAATACTACGGTGAGCAGCAGTCGCGTGAAGGAAGAGCTCCTTCCCCGTACAGATCGATAGAAAGCGAAACGTTTTACGTCGGAAGTGACGATCCTGCTCCCGAGCAGACGGTGTTCTACCGAGATCCCGCTCCGGAAATAGAAGTGAAAACGCCCGACGTCACTCCGCCGATGAAAACGAACGAATTCCGCGCAGAGATACAAAGGGAAGAAAAGGAATACAATGCTGATCCCGAGCCGTCGCGATATGCAAAGAATCCCGAGCCGCAGCCGACAGAAAGCGCGATGTATGAAGCGGAAAAGCCGATACCCGCACAGGAAAATGAGGGATCGCTCGGAGATTACAGATACTACAATATAATAGGTGAGCTTTATAACAAGTATGCGCTTGTTGAAGCGGTGACGCTTGACGGGCAAAATAAGTTCCTCATGATAGATAAGCACGCCGCGCACGAGAGGATGCTGTTTGAGGAGCTGAAAAGAAATTATCGCTTTGATATGGGAGCGCAGATGCTTATGTTCCCGATATCGCTTAACGTTTCACCCTTTGATGCAGTGACCGCCAAGCTTTATAAAGAAACGCTTGAAAAATACGGCTTTAAAATAGAAGCGGATATCACAAGCGTAAGCCTGCACTCGATACCTAACGGACTTGACGAAAATACCGCAACTGAGATATTTCACGAGATCGTCGATCAGCTGAAGGAGGAACGCATCGTAACGGACGAATACCTTCCCGAAAAGATCGAGAGGGCACTGTTTACGGTTGCGTGCAAGGCGGCAATAAAGGGAGGAAGAGCATATCCTCCGGAATTTCTTGATACGGTGGTAAAGGCGGTGCTTTCCGATCCGTCGATAAGATTCTGCCCCCACGGACGCCCCGTAGCGTTCGAAATGTCTCTTACCGAGATAGATGCACGCTTCAAAAGATAAAACATTAAAAATTGAATAAAGCGAGGTTCTTATGATAGAAATACAAGGAAAATATTGCCTCGCAAGGGTTTTTACCGATATATGCGAGGAAAGCGCAAGAGGACAGATACGTCAGCTTGCGGATATGCCGATATCGGAGGGCGAACGCCTTCGCATGATGCCCGACGTTCACGCGGGTATGGGCTGTACCGTCGGCACTACGATGACCGTCACCTCCGGAAGAGTCATTCCTTCTCTCGTCGGAGTTGACATCGGGTGCGGTATGCTCGCTTGCAGACTTAAGGAAAAGCGGGTTGAGCTTCAGAGACTCGACAAGGTGATCAAAGAGAAAACAGCTTACGGAGGCAAAGTAAGAGGTTCTTTGCATAAACACCTGCCCGATGACGAGCTTTCCGGTCTTGCCTGCAGGGATAAGATAAATTATTCATGGGCGGCGTCAAGCTTTGCAAGCCTTGGTGGCGGAAACCATTTTATAGAGCTTGACCGCGACGAGGACGGCAGCCTCCTTCTCGTTATCCATTCGGGCAGCAGACGCCTTGGCGTTGAGGTTGCGAATTATTATCAGAACGTGGCGTTCGAGCAGGCAAGAGATAGAGGAGAGGATACACCGAAGATCCTGTCCGCGCTTGAAGGTCAGGCTTTTGAAGATTATCTTCACGATCTTGAAATAGTGACAGCCTTTGCCGACGCATCCCGCAGAGCCATTGCTTATGATATCATGAAGGAAATGAAGCTCCACGAGACGGAGTCCTTTACGACGGTGCATAATTATATCGACCAAAAAAGGATGATCCTTCGCAAGGGTGCCGTATCCGCAGAGAAGGACGAGATATTCCTCGTTCCGATAAATATGCGGGACGGAAGCTTTATTTGCAAGGGAAAGGGCAACGAGGATTGGAACTATTCCGCACCGCACGGAGCGGGAAGGCTGATGAGCAGATCTGATGCGAGAGAATCGTTTACGCTTTCCGAATACAAAAAGCAAATGAAGGGAATTTATTCAAGCTCGGTGTCCTTCGAAACGCTTGACGAATGTCCGATGGCATATAAGAGCATAGAATCCATAAGAGAAAATATAGGCGACACGTGCGAGATAATCTCAACCGTACGCCCGATATATAATTTCAAGGCGGGAAACGAATAAAGAAACCGCCAAAAAACACGGAAATACGTAACCCGTAAATCCAAGCTTCCGTGTCAGATAGGAAATAAAATGTACGAACTTTTAAAAACAGAGGGTAAGGCCAGAAGAGGCGTCCTTCATACCGTTCACGGTGACATCCAGACTCCCGTTTTTATGAACGTCGGAACCTGCGCTGCCATTAAGGGCGGCGTAAACACAATGCAGCTCCGTGAGATAGACTGTCAGGTAGAGCTGTCGAACACATACCACCTTCACGTAAGACCGGGCGACAAGATCATCAAGGAATGCGGAGGCATCCATAAATTCATGAATTGGGACAAGCCCGTCCTCACCGACAGCGGCGGATTCCAGGTCTTCAGCCTTGCAACTCTCCGAAAGATAAAGGAGGAGGGCGTAACCTTCGCCTCCCACGTTGACGGCAGAAAGATATTTATGGGCCCCGAGGAGAGCATGCAGATACAGTCGAATCTCGCCTCCACCATCGCTATGGCGTTCGACGAGTGCATCGAAAACCCCGCGGAATACGGCTACGTTAAGGAATCCTGCGAGCGTACCTACCGCTGGCTCGTTCGCTGCAAGGCGGAGATGGCACGCTTAAATTCGCTCCCCGATACGATAAACAAGCATCAGATGCTCTTCGGAATCAATCAGGGAAGCACGTATGAGGATCTCCGTATAGAGCATACGAAGAAGATCGCAGAGCTTGACCTTGACGGCTACGCTATCGGCGGTCTTGCGGTCGGCGAGGAGGCGGAGGATATGTACCGCGTTATCGAGGCGGTAGAGCCCTATATGCCCGTCAATAAGCCGAGATATCTTATGGGTGTCGGAACACCGCAGAACATCCTCGAGGCGGTCCATCGCGGAGTTGACTTCTTCGACTGCGTAATGCCCTCCCGTAACGCGCGCCACGGCAACATCTTTACGTGGCACGGCAAGATGAACCTCACAAACGAAAAATATGCTACAGATATGCGTCCGCTTTCAGAGGGCTGTAACTGTCCCACCTGCCGTAACTATTCGCGCGCTTACGTTCGCCACCTCATCAAGGCGAAGGAGGCGGTCGGTATGCAGCTTGCGGTAACTCATAACCTCTACTTCTACAACGAGCTTACAAGAAAGATCCGCGAGGCACTTGACGGCGGCTACTTCGAGGAATTCTATCAGAAGTACCATAACCTGCTTGCGGAGAGATGTGAGGACTGATCTTAACATCAAGGAAGGAAAAGAAAATGAAGCTAACATTCCTTGGTACGTCATGCGGCGTTCCGCAAAAGGACAGATACTGCTCCTCATGTATGATCGAATGCGGCGACGGAACCTATCTCATTGATGCGGGTGCGCCGGTTGCCGAGCTTCTTCGGAAGTACGGAAAAACACCCGTCGACCTTAACGCTGTGTTCATCACACATATGCACGGTGACCACCTCGACGGTCTTCCCGGTCTTGTTAACATTATGGACTGGTATTACAAGACTGCCGATCCTGCGATCTTTTTGCCGGATATCTCCTACGTTGAAAAGCTTGAGGCATGGATATCGGTTTTCCGTTGCGGCGGACCCGTAAGACCTAAAAAATTCTGCAGCATCCGAGAGGGCGTTATTTACGTTGATAGCAATATCAGCGTGACCGCAATAAGAACGAAGCACGTCAAGGGCGGCGCTCGCCCGTCCTACGCTTACATTGTGGAATCTGTGGTTGAGGGTGACAAATCGAGAGTGCTGTTCACGGGAGACCTCAGTCGCTCCTGTGAGGATTATCCAACACTTGCATACGAGGACAGAACTTTTTCGGCAGTTGTCTGCGAGGCGGCACACTTCGACCCGAGAGATAAAATCGAATTGTTCAAAAAGACGAGAACGAAGCGATTTCTTGTGAACCATGCGGGAGTGCGTATTTCGAGAGACGGATACGGATATCTCCACGAATTTGCATATCGCATGCCGTTTGAGGTGTGTATAGTAAAGGACGGGGAGGTGTATTATCTGTGAAAATCAAATTTCTCGGCACAAGCCACGGAGTTCCCGAGGCTGACAGAATGTGGACGAGCGTTATGATATCCGTTGGAGAAAACACCTATCTCATAGATGCGGGATGCTTTTGTGCAGACGGAATCATCCGAAGCGGCAGAACTCTTGATTCACTGAAGGCGGTGTTTATAACTCATCAGCACGGCGACCATATGAACGGGCTCGTTTCTCTCGTTGATATCATTTCGTGGTATTACAAAAAATCGGATCCTGAAATATTTCTTCCGAACACGGGTATTGCTGAAAAGCTCCGCGACGTGGTAAATTACGGCTCGTTTGACGGCGAAAACCTCCGTGATATCCGTTACTCGGTTACAAAGCCGGGCGTCATCTACGACGACGGTGTTCTTAAGGTCACCGCCTTCCCGACAAAGCATATACAAAACGGTGCGCATCCCTCCTTTGCATATCTCTGCGAGGCGGAAGGGAAGAGAGTGCTCTTCACGGGAGATCTTAACAGAAACTGCTTGGACATGCCTGAGATTGCCTTTACCGATGAGCTGGACCTTACCGTTATCGAGGCGGCGCATTTCCGTCTTACCGAAAGAGAAAACGTTTTCAGACGCGTGAAGACAAAGCGAATGGTTGTCGGTCATTTCTCTCCGATAAACGACGACCACGTATGGCAATTCATTTTCGATATGCCGTTTGATACGTTTATTTCTGCGGACGGCATGGAATTTGAGCTTTAAGCTTTAAATAAAAAAGTAAATTTTACCGCAAAGCGCGGTGTGAAAGGAAATAATAATTATGACAGACAAAAGAATTGTATCCGAGCTTATCGCGATAGTTATGCACGGCGGTGCTGATTTTGTCGAGGTTTTCTCGGAATACACAAAGAATGACGTTATCAGCTACAGCAACAAGAAGATCGAAACGGTTTCTGACGGCGTTGTAAGCGGTGTCGGTATCCGCGCGTTCGTTGGAACGAAGACCTTCTTTGCTTCGACTAATGACACTACTCCCACAGGACTTCGCGAATGTGCAAACAGAGTTGCGCAGGCGGTTGGAGGCAGCGTTCTCACAATTGCGGATTTCTGCCTTAAGGAAAGGATCAACGCAAATATCCATCCCGTAAAGATCCTCCCCTCCGACGTTCCCGCAAAGGAAAGAGCGGAGATACTCCGTGCGGCTTGTGCGGCGGCATACGACGTTGACACAAAGATCGTTCAGGTTTCCGGTAGCCTTACTGCTCAGGACAAGCAGTTCGTTGTTGCAAACAGCGAAGGACTTTATACAAGCGACAGACAGATCCGTACGAGAATAAGCGTCGGTGCAATCGCATCGAACGGAAGCGAGAACCAGTCGGGCGGCTCCAATCCCGGACGCCACATGGGCCTTGAGCTCTTCGATATGATCTCTCCCGACAGCGTAGGTAAGGAGGCTGCACGTCAGGCTCTCGTTAACCTCTCCGCAGTACCTTGTCCCTCCGGAAAAATGCAGGTCGCAATCGAAAACGGATTTGGCGGCGTTATCTTCCACGAGGCTTGCGGACATTCCCTTGAGGCAACAAGCGTTGCTATAGGTATGTCCCAGATGGCAGGCAAGCTCGGTCAGCAGATCGCTAACCCCAAGGTCACCGCAATCGATGACGGTACCATCGCAAACGGATGGGGCTCGTGTAACATAGACGACGAGGGTAACCCTATGATAAGAAGAACACTTATCAAGGACGGTATCCTCACCTCCTACATGATAGACCGTCTAGGCTCCCGCCGTATGGGAATGGATCACACCGCAAGCGGACGCCGTCAGAGCTACGCTTACGAGCCCACCTCCCGTATGACAAACACATTTATCGATAACGGTCCCGACAAGAACGAGGATATCATCGCATCCATCGAAAACGGTATCTATGCGGCTGCTATGGGCGGCGGCTCGGTAAATCCCTACACCGGCGCGTTCAACTTCGCTGTAAGAGAGGGCTATATGATCAGAAACGGTAAGATCTGCGAGCCTATCAGAGGCGCAAGCCTTATCGGTACGGGCAGCGAGGTCCTCCACAAGATCGACATGGTAGGTCAGAATCTTGACACCGCTCAGGGTATGTGCGGTTCCTCCAGCGGAAGCGTTCCCACAGACGTAGGTCAGCCCCTCATCCGTGTTTCCGACATCACCGTCGGCGGACAGGCGTAAAGAAAGGACAGGTATACGATTATGTTAAATATTGAAGACATCAAAAAAGCAGTTGCCGAGAGCGCAGAAAAATACGGCGCTGAGGGCTATGAAATAAGCATTGAAAGCTCCACAAGCGCAGGCGCAGAAGCGCTCAAGCAGGAAATTTCAACGGTCAGCTACAGCCGTTCCGGCTCTATCGACGTCAGATGCGTTAAGGGCGGCAAGAGCGGATACGCATCCAGCGAGCTTGTTTCCGCAGAGGAGGCGGCAGAGCTTGTAAGACGTGCTTGCGAAAACGCACTTACCGTTGATGACGAGGACGAGGTTCCGCTTTTCCCCGGCTCCGAAAAATACGAGGACGTAAAGCCCGAGCTTTTCGATATTCCTTCCGCAGAGGAAATGAAGGCTCACACAATGGCTCTTCAGGAAAAGACCTACGCAGCATCCGAAAAGATAGTTGACGGTACACAGTGCTTTACAGGTTGTGCCGCAAGCGAGGAAGCGTTCCTCAACTCCGCAGGACTTTCCCTTACATACGAAAGCTCTATCGTTTACCACGGCGTTTATGCCGCAGTAAAGGACGGCGAGGAAGCAAGCGAGGACTACGAAATGGCAATCCTCGGCAAGGAATCTGACGATGAGACGGTAAAGAGAGCGGTTGAGACCGCGCTTGCAAAGCTCGGCGCAGGGGCTGTTCCCTCCGGAAAGTATAACATTATTCTCGATTCCTCCACAATGAGAAGCCTTCTCGGCGTATATTCTTCTATCTTCTCCGCAAGAAGCGCGTTCCTTAAGACCACTCTTCTTGCGGGCAAGGAGGGCGAAAAGATCGCAAGTGACATTCTCACTATCTGCGATGACCCCTTCCACCCTGCAAAGTTCGGCAAGTGCCCCTTCGACGGCGAGGGTGTTGCGGTATATAAGAAGAACGTTATCGAAAACGGCGTCCTCAAGACACTTCTCTATAACCGTATGTATGCAAAGAAGCTCGGCAAGGAGACAACCGGTAACGCATCGAGCGCAAAGGGCATCTCTCCCAAGGGCCTTTACATCGAGCCCGGCAAGTATACCTCCGAGGCACTTCTTGCTAAGCTCGGCGACGGACTTTATATCACAACTCTTAAGGGCCTCCACGCAGGCGCAAACGTTCAGAGCGGTGATTTCTCGCTTGAGGCAGAGGGATTCCTCGTCAAGGGCGGAGAAAAGGTATCTCCCGTTAAGAACATCACCGTTGCAGATAACTTCTATTCGCTTATTAAGAAGGTTGCAGCCCTCTCCGACACAGTCGACTTCGGTACTACCGGCAGAGTTGGTGCTCCCGACGTTATGTTCGAGGACATCGCCGTATCCGGTAAATAATCAATAAAAATGACGGCAGAGCGGAGCAAAAAACGCCCGTTCTGCCGTGAGAGGAGAAAATATGAAAAGATTTATTTCTCTTATACTTGTAACACTCTTTCTTCTCGCATCCTGCAGTTCTGAAAATAATCCTCCCGAGGTGACTACGGATGATCATATAAGTGGAACAATGGAAGAAAGCAAGGCGGAAACTACAATGGAGCATACTCACGAATTTACAGAAACGAACGTAGAGCCGACAGCGAATGAAAGAGGACATATCCTCAAATCCTGTGCTTGCGGTCATACTGAAAAGGAATATACCACGGGAATTGCGTCGGTTGATGAAGAGCTGACTATCCTCTTTATCGGTAACAGCTACACACATTATAACACTATGCCGAACGCTATCTTTGCAAAGATACTCCTCGAACAGGGTATCAAGGCAAGGGTCAAGGCTATAACCAAGGGAAGCTACACGCTTTTGCAGTTTGCGGACGATGATGACGAATACGGCAAGCAGATAAACAGCTATCTTGCCGCATACGACGTTGATATCGTCTTTTTGCAGGAGCAGAGCGCACGCCCCGCAAGCGCACCCGGCCTGTTCTATGACGGAGTTCGTGCGTTCAAGGAAAAGCTTGCGGCAGAGAAGGCGGATGTCATTCTTTACCAGACATGGGGAAGAAAAGAGCCGCATACCACACTCACCTCAAACGGCTGGACGCATGAGACGATGGCTTATAAGCTTGCGGCGGCATACGAGGCTATCGCAGAGGAAACGGGCTACCATCTCTCGCAGGTCGGAAGCGCATTCCTTGACGTATATAAGAGCCATCCCGAAATAAATCTTTATGCGGACGATAATACGCACCCGTCACCAACAGGAAGTTATCTTATCTCGCTTTGTCACTACGCCCGCCTTTACGGACTCTCGCCCATAGGCGTAAAATACACCGCGGGACTCAATTCAACAACAGTAAAGATCCTTCAGGAGGCGGCGCATAAGGCGATCTTCGGAAAATCCGTTGTTCCCGATGAATACAAGACAAAATCCGAAGGCGTTTCGGGCAGAGGTACGGTCGAGAAGGGAAATCTTGAAAAGGTTCCCACGTCGGGCATTATCTCTACGGGTATAACAGGTACGAACGGAAAGACCTCGTCTACAGCCGTTTCCACAACACAGCTTACAGCTGCCCAGATCGCCGATCTTGCGGACATCTCCTACGGCGTATCCATAATCGGCGTCAAGGATATGCACAGAAAGCTTTCCGTTGCCTGCGACGGAATCTGGAGCGGAGGTAACTCTTACCGCCTCTCCTTCCATTTTGACGGCAAGAAATACGACGTAAGCGGCAAGCAGGACGATAACGAGCAGTTCTCCGCGCTGATAACCTATAATTTCGGTAAGGAAGTGACCCTTGATGCTATTGGCTATCTTTCGGGAAGTATGGACGGCTTTGCACAGTCGCAGTGCGTTTTCGTTTCAAGCGACGGCAAGACCTGGGAGAAGATCGAGACCGCCTGCTACGATACCGTGGCTCTTAAAAAGAACGGCGGCGAGCTTATCAATCTCGGAAAGATCCTTAAGGACAGCAGGGGAAAGAACGCAGACGCGTTTACCCTCTTTGATATGGGCGGTGTTAAGGCGCAGTACGTTCGCGTCGGTATCATAACCGGTGTCATCGTGAACGATTGGGATACAAATACTTACGAGCTTGTCGTATACGGTAAATAATTCTTTACGACGAGGTG
>JBGVEZ010000124.1:0-6719 GCA_045120555.1 Eubacteriales bacterium | reverse complement strand
ACCATAATGCGTACGCCCTGCTTCTTGAGTATATTCTCAGATCCGCCCTTGAATAAGCTTGCAAGATTGGTCTGCTCGACGTCACCGTCAGCATAAGTTATTTCCTTGCTATTAGTCAGCTTTTTATTCATGTAATCGTAGAAATACGCATATCCGGTTGAATAATCGCATGACAGGTAAAGCTTACCGCCCTTACATTCGATGTTTATGCTGTCCTTTTTGGGGGTTATATTCTTTGCGAGGGTATCGCCGACTACTATTTCATAGGGAGATGAATCCTTCGGGTCAGCAACAAGCTCAAGCTTATATCCGTATCTGTCACAGATGAGAGAATAGAGTCTTTTTGCAAATGACTGAGCAGAAAAGCTGTCCTTTGTGGAATATACTATTCTGTATTGTCTTGCTTCTGTGTTTGCAATTTGGAAGGTTGAAAGGGGATATCTTACCTTTTCAGTATAGTTTGACGAGATCTTGAAGTTAAAAGTCTTTTTATCCTCTGAAAGATCCTTGTCAATATGCTTGCGTATAAACAGATTAATTGCAGTTTTGGTTGATTCGTAAGATCCGCCGTAAATAACGAGCTTGTTATTTATCATACCGAAGAAAAATTCCTTGTATTTAAGGTTCTTTGCGATCTCCTTTGATTCCGGACGTAAGGTGTCACCGATGAGAATTTCAAAGTTGTCGTTTACGGCGTTATCCTCTTTTTCATAAAGGATCTCGAGCTTGATACCCGTTCTTTTTTCAAATGTAGATCTGAAATCGAGAACAAGGTCAAGCATATCACCGGAAGCGTTTTGGGGCTTTACCAATACAAATTTGGCCTTACCGTTTTCAATGATCGGAACCTCGCGGTCGAGCGGCTCTGTCTCGCCGACAGACTCATATTCGGAGCTTGATTCTACGTCGGGAGTGTCGGGATTTGTCTGGCATGAAACTGCGGTGGGAAGTATCATGCACAATAAAAGGATTAATGATAAAAGCTTGATTTTCATTTTTGTACCTTCTTTTCTCAAATTATTTGTTAAAAGTAAAATCAACTATAATGGGGCAATGGTCGCTTGACATAAGCGCGAACGGCTCTGTTACAACGTGATATCTGTCGAACGTAACTGTGTCATTTCCGTAGCAGAACGCATGGTCGATCGAATCACCGTACGAGCTGTTGGGAGAATAATATACGTCGTAGTAGCCGAGCACCGTGGAGAATTCGGGATAAGAGTGATGTCCCTTTATCTTGCTCCATTCGGTAGCGTTAGCTCTTATGTCGATAAGTCCGCTGCTTGTCAGATGACTGATGGGCTGTGAACCGAGCTTGGTATTAAGGTCACCTCCCATAATGACGGGAATTTGATATTTATCATAGATAGCCTTACATCTTGCGGCAATGGTTTTTGCATTTTCAACTCTGCCTGCGCCCGCCTCGGACTGATAGAAGAAGTGCGTTGATGCTGCGGCAAATCGCTTGCCCGTTGCAATGACCTCGAATACTGCCCACGTCAGTGACTTCGATCCACCGTCATTGTAGGAGCCCGAATAATAATCGTATCCG
The DNA here is from genome assembly GCA_045120555.1 of Eubacteriales bacterium. Taxonomy (GTDB): domain Bacteria; phylum Bacillota; class Clostridia; order Oscillospirales; family CAG-272; genus SIG640. The sequence continues at coordinate 5,167 of JBGVEZ010000124.1, read as the reverse complement.
TAATCGATTACCTTTACTGTCTTCGGATTATAGAAAAGGGGAGTGTAGTTGTTTTTGCTTGAGTTGGTTGCATTTGCGCTGACTTCTTTATAACCGTATCTGCCGAGGATGGCAACGATATTCGTGTTCCTGCTCTTGGGTGAGCATTCCTGAAGTCCGAGTACGTCGGGATGATAGCTTGCAAGCATTTCTGAAACCGATTTTGTTCTGTGTACAACGGGGTGCGTTGTATCATTGCAGTTTCCGAGAATGTTGTTGAACATAATTCTCACGTCGGATGTGTTTGTGCCCTTCAGCTTTGACGTTGTTTCATCAACCAGAGCCTTGCCCTTGTATGAGAATGTTGCACCAAGTCCGTTTTCTCCCGTGCCGACTACGTTTGAAACGATTGTGTCGTACATCGCGTCGTAGCCCTCGAGAGACACTGATGCAAGATAAATATTTCCTGCCTTGATATCTATTGAATATTCAAATCCCGAAAGATTTACGTTAGGTGAGAAGGCTGTTTTTCCGATCACGATCTTGTGTGTGGTGTTCTTCGCCTCCTTGGATGTATCCTTGTAGATATCGAATATGTATCCGGTCTGATTCTGGAAGATGTGCTTGAGCTTGATTGCCATCAGCTCCTCAGAATAAAGACCGTCCGAATTGTATACTATCGAAAAGTCTCGGAGCGAAACTGTTCCTATCTTGAAGTCGTCAAGCGGATACTGTACCTTGTGGTAATAATTCTGTGAAACGAATACGTTAAGCGTGGATTTATCTTCGGACAGGCTTTTGCCGACGACTTCTATCATAAATCCGTTAATTGCTTTGTTAAGTCCGCTGTCCGAGCCTGCTGCGATAACGATCTTATTGCCTACAACGCCGTAGAAATATTCGTCAAGCTTGATATCCTTATATATTTTCGTGCTTTCGGGGTGCAGACATTTACCTATTACGATTTCAAAATCGTCGTTTTCGGCATTTTTGTCCGATTCATATACGAAATCAAGGGAAATGCCGGTTTTGGTCTTGAATGTCGATTTGAAGTTCATCACTGCATTAAGCTGAGCGTCGGTCGCATTATCGGGCCTTACAAGCTTAAACTGAGTTTTACCGTTTTCGATAAGCTTAAGATGCTCCTCCGGCGGCAACGTCTCAATAACAGTTTCGCTTTCTGAAATTTCCGGCTCTGTATCACTGTCTGTAATTACGTCTCCGTTGCCGGTCGTCTGACATGACGTGAAAAGAACGAGAGCGATCAATAAAAGCGCAAGGTATCTTATTTTCATTTTTGTTTCCTTTCTTATATCTAATAAAGATAATTTACATAATTATACCACATTGTCAACGGTAATTCAATACCTTTCAATAAAAATTAAAAATTAATTTGCTGTTTTTTTGATATCAGCCTTTACAAAACGAGGAAAATATGATATAATATATATATTGATTTATAGAGGAGGTTTATAAGAATACAATGGCACACATTTTTTCCTCTGCCGATATACTTTTACCCAAAGAAAGAAGCAATGAAAATTGTAAGGCTTACTCGGTTATTGCCTGTGATCAGTTTACAAGCGAGCCGCACTTTTGGGAAGAATGCAAAAAAAACGTGGGAGATAATCCCTCGACACTTGATCTGATATTACCGGAGGTATATCTTGATAAAGCCGATGATCTTATTCCGAAAATAAGCAAAGCGATGGTCGAATATGAGAACGGGGTATTCGAGGCGTTTACCGATTCGATGATTTACGTCAGAAGAACACAGCCCGACGGGCGCGTAAGAAAGGGAATCGTTGGTAAGATCGACCTTGAATACTATAAATACGATACCGATTCAAGATCGCTTGTCAGACCTACTGAAATGACGGTTCTTGAGAGGATTCCGCCGAGAGTCAGGATACGTGAAAATGCAACGCTTGAGCTTCCGCATATAATGCTGCTTATCGATGACTTTTCAAGGGCTGTAATAGAGCCGCTTGAAAAGAAATACGATACTATGGCAGCGGCGTATGATTTTGAGCTTATGCTTGGAGCAGGACACGTGAGCGGATATTTTATTGACAAGACGGAGCAGAGAAGAATATACGCGCTTCTTGCGAGAATGTCAACGGCTCATTATGCAAAAAAAGCGTATTCGGTATCCGACATTAAGCCGCTTCTTTTTGCTGTAGGCGACGGAAATCATTCGCTTGCAACCGCAAAAAGCGTATATGAAAAATCCAAGGAGCTTTACGGCAAGGAGGCGAAGAAGCGTCCCGAAAGATATGCTCTTGTCGAAATAGTCAATCTGCACGATGAGGCATTGGATTTCGAGCCGATTTACAGAATCGTTAAATGCAATTCAAAGGAAAAGGCAAAGGAGCTTTGCGACTTCATAAAGAATGCTGTACATACCTGTGACGGAGATAACTCCCCGTACGATATAACGCTGATTTCGGGAGGCGTTTCTGAGCAGCTTAACGTCAAACATCCGACAAAGCATCTTCCGGTTGCCTTTTTGCAGGATCTGCTCGACGTTTTCAGCAAGGATAATCCCGAGTGTACGGTAGATTACATTCACGGCGAGGACTCACTGAAAATGCTTTCAAATGACGAAAACACCGTCGGCTTTATATTTAAGGGTATGGATAAATCCGAGCTCTTTAAATCAATAATCCTTGACGGTATTCTTCCGAGAAAAACGTTTTCAATGGGACACGCACTCGATAAGAGACATTATCTTGAAGCAAGAAAAATAAAATATGAGGTGAAATAAAACAAAATGGATAAATTTGCAATTGAAACAAAATGTATTCAGTCCGGCTATAAGCCGCAGAACGGAGAGCCGAGAGTGCTCCCCATTGCTATGAGCACAACCTACAAATATGACAGCTCCGAGCATCTTGGAGATCTTTTCGATCTCAAGGCGGACGGTCATATGTATACAAGAATATCAAACCCCACGGTATCCGCTGTCGAAGCAAAGATCGCTGATCTCGAGGGCGGAACAGGCGCTCTTCTTACGTCCTCCGGTCAGGCTGCAAACCTGCTGGCGATTCTTAATATCACACAGGCAGGCGATAACATAGTTTCTATGTCTTCGATATACGGCGGTACGGTTAATCTCTTTGCCGTTACGCTTAAGAAGATGGGGATTGAGACAAGATTTGCAACAGACAGCATGACAGACGATGAGATCGAAGCGCTTATTGACGACCGCACGCGTCTCTTCTTCGGCGAGACTATAGCAAATCCCGCGCTTATGGTATTTGATTTCGACAGATACGTTCCTATCGCACATAAGCACAATATTCCCGTTGTAATTGACAATACGTTTGCAACTCCCGTGCTTTGCCGTCCATTTGAGCTTGGCGCGGATATCGTGGTCCATTCCACAACAAAGTATATGGACGGTCACGCAACGGTCGTTGGCGGTGTTATCGTTGACGGTGGTAAGTTTAATTGGGAATGCGGAAAGTATCCCGAGCTTACAACACCCGATGAGTCTTATCACGGTGTAACCTACACGCGTGATTTCGGTAATTCTATGGCGTACATAACAAAGGCGCGCGTTCAGCTGATGCGTGACTTTGGTGTTCCGCTTTCTCCCATGTCCTCGTTTATTCTTAATCTCGGACTTGAGACTCTCGCGCTCAGAATCGAAAGACATTCGCAGAATGCACTTGCAGTTGCAAAATTCCTTGAAGCAAACGAAAACGTTACGTGGGTAAACTATCCGCTCCTTGAAGGTAACAGCGAGTATGAAAAGGCAAGTAAGTATCTTCCAAACGGTGCATCCGGAGTTATTTCCTTCGGAGTTAAGGGCGGAAGGGAAGCCGCAATGAAGTTTATGGACAGCCTTAAGCTTGCCGCGATCGTAGTTCACGTTGCGGACGCGCGCACCTCTGTGCTTCATCCTGCAAGCACAACACACAGACAGCTTACCGACGAGCAGCTTGTAAATGCCGGTGTAAAGGCTGAGCTTGTAAGACTTTCTGTCGGTATCGAGAACGTTAACGATATAATCGCCGACGTAAAGCAGGCGCTTGAAGAATCACAAAAATAATTAATCAAAGGAAAGACAGAAATGCCGATAAAAATTCCTAATCTCTTGCCTGCAACACAAACGTTGCATGATGAAAATATTTTCGTAATCACCGAAACACGTGCCATAACGCAGGACATCCGTCCGCTTCGTATAATATTGCTGAATCTGATGCCCGACAAGATCGTAACCGAAACGCAGATCTCGCGCCTTATAGGAAATACTCCTCTTCAGGTCGAGCTTGAGCTTATGCAGACCGCAACTCACCGTTCAAAGCATACCTCAGCTGAGCATATGCTTGCGTTTTATAAGACGTTTGACGAGCTTAAGGACCAGAAATTCGACGGAATGATAATCACGGGCGCACCCGTTGAGCATCTCGATTTTGAGGACGTTGAATATTGGGAAGAGCTTTGTGAGATCATGGAGTGGAGCAAGACGAACGTAACCAGCACCTTCCATATCTGCTGGGCTGCCCAGGCGGGGCTGTATTATCATTACGGAATAAATAAGATCCAGCTTGATAAAAAGCTGTTTGGCGTTTATCGTCACAGGCTCGATCACAAAAAATCTATTCTTTTCCGTGGCTTTGACGATGAATTTATGGTTCCTCATTCAAGACATACGACGGTCGCGCGCGAGGATATCGAGGCGCAGGAAAATCTGAAGATCCTTGCATCCTCCGAGGAGGCAGGCGTTTACGTATGCTCGACAAAGAAGGGAAGACAGATTTTTGTTACGGGACATTCCGAATATGACGCAAATACGCTTGAAAAGGAATATCTGCGTGATAAGAATCTCGGACTTCCGATAGAAATGCCGGTAAATTATTATCCCGACAACGATGACACGAAGGCCCCGAAGGTAACCTGGCGCTCGTGCGCAAATCTTTTGTACTCAAACTGGCTCAACTACTTCGTCTACCAGACCACACCTTACGATATTACAAAAATAAACTGAATCGCGCACGTCGTTGTGATTTGCTGAATATACTGTAATTAAGCCTTAAAAGTTATATTAACGGAGGAAAATTACGATGAATTCTGCAAAATCACTGTGTGACCGTATTACGCCCGACATAGAAAAGGTAATGGAAAGCCTTCTTATCGAAATAGACAGGAATCTGCTCTTTTCACTTGCCTTTTCGGAAAC
>JBGVEZ010000123.1:0-5425 GCA_045120555.1 Eubacteriales bacterium | reverse complement strand
GCTGATTGACGCGTCGTCATCCTTAAGGGTAAAATACATGTGCCCGCTGCTGAGATAGTGCTTGAAGTTGGAGATCTCACCCTCTACTTCAGCATAAGCAAGTGCGGGATCGTCCTCAAGGAGATCCTTAACGTATGAGTTAAGCTGTGAAACCGTCATGCAATCCGGCTTTGCCGCTTGTGAATAATAAATTTTCATAATTGCATCGGGCTCCTTTGTATATTTTATTTCTTGAGGGAAACGAACCTTTCTCTCGTTAGAAGTGCTATTCCTACGGCGTTGTCGGCAGAAAGCTGCGGTTGCGCAAAGTAAGTGTCGTTTCTTTTTCTGAGAACTTTTTTTATGTATTCATTGCTCATTACGCCGCCTGAGTATATGATCCGATGATCGGGATATATCCTTCTTAAATTCTCCGAAAGCTTATCGAGGGATTTGGATATGAATTCGAGAACGTAAAATGCAGTGGCCTCTGCTCCGTATTGCGAATAAATCCTTTTTGCGGTATTCTCACCGCCCGAAAGATTGCACGTAAGCCCCTTTACCGAAACGTTGACGGTTTCATTGAAGTCGGTGGTACGTAACGCAATTCTTTCAAGCTCGGGACCACCGGGAAAGCCAAGTCCCATCATAACAGCAACGCGGTCAATAAGCTGTCCGGCGTGCAGATCCTCGCTTCCGCCTATGCGCTTGGTATTAAATCTGAATTTATCGGGAGAGCAAACTACAATATCTGTTGTTCCGCCGGAAACGTGGAATGCTATAGATTCCTTCTTTAACAGCTCGAGAGAGCCTGTGGCGGAAAAAGCTGCTGCGGCTATATGTCCCTCCTGATGAGAGTAGGTATATACAGGAATACCTGCCCCTGCGGCAAACGTATCGGCGAATGCCCGTCCGCACATAAAGCATGGCATAAAAGAATCTGACGAATTTGTCGGTGATGCTGAAAATCCGACGGCAACGGGAGAGACGCCGTATTCTTTTATTACACACGACAAAGCCGCCATAGCCGACGGCTGATTTTTAATATGTGCGTAGACAGCATCGCTTTGTCTCAAACCGCGCTCGCCCTCCTTTACCGGAAGAGGTGCTTTGAAATTGAGGAGGATCTCTCCGTCGGAGTTAACGACAGCGGCGCTCGTGGTATAGTTGCTTGTATCTATGCCAACAAAGCAATCTTTTGAAGTCATATCAGTTTTCGGATGTGTTAAGCGAATCCCTGTATATGGAATTCAATATGCCGTTTATAAAGCCCTTGATCTTTTCGTCCTCAAATTCCTTGGAAAGCTCAACAGCCTCGTTTATGGATATTTTTGCGGGAATATCGGGCATATAAAGGATCTCGTATACTGCAAGTCGGAGAATAGAGCGAGTCATATTTGTCATCTGCGCTGCGGTTCTGCCCTTTGCGTGAGATGTTATAACAGCATCAATATCGGCGAGATGCTCAAGTGTACCGAAATAAACGGTTTTAATATACTCACTATCGGGGAGCTCTCTTTCGTCCTTCTCTATTGAGAAAATATAATCCGGCGCTTCGTCGCTTCTGAAAACGGTTTCAAAAAGCAGAAAAAGCGTTTGCTTTCTTTCTTCACGTCTGTTGAATTTCTGCATAAACGGAGTCATAACCTTTCGTTATAAAATATTTAATATATAATATTATATAACATTTCATGTGTTTTGTCAAGAGGATTACGAATTATTGTAATAATTTTTCATAATACACAATATATTTTTACATATAAGTGTATTTTTATACATCAAATAAAGGTCTGAACGTGGGGCGAAAATGAAGAAGAACGGAAAATGGATTGCTATTTCAGCGCTATTTCTTGCGTTGATTACAGTATACGAGCTGTCGTATCCTCAAGGGGTCATGCTTACGGATGCTATAGAGGCTGCGGTGGAGTCTGAAAAGAGCTATATAAAGTGGATCGATTTTACTCCAACGCAGGAGGCTTTATCTTATGCTTATATGCTCGACGTAGGATCGTATGGAACGGAACATCATCTGAAAATGTATGAGCTTCTTGCTATATATTCGGCAAGCACCGGCGGATGCTATAAGCAATTTAAAAAATCCGCACTTGACGTTATAATGGAGAAATATAAAAAAGAGGGTTCTATCGATAAAATCGCGACGAATGAAAGGCTGCTTAACTATTATATGACAGCATATAAGGCTGTAATCGGTGGGTTTGTGGGAGAATATCGGACGATGAATAATGACGGTACTGTAAATTCGGAAAAGAAATACGGTTTGCGTGTGTTTTCTCCGATTGCAAAAAATTACGCATATTCACATTACGATGATTTTGGCGCGTCACGCTCGTACGGTTACAAACGGCGTCACCTCGGTCACGATATTATGGGAAGCATCGGAACTCCGATAATCGCGGTTGAAAGCGGATACGTTGAAGCGTGTGGCTGGAATGCATACGGCGGCTGGAGAATCGGAATACGCTCGTTTGACGGAAGGCGTTACTATTATTACGCGCATCTGAGAAAGGGGCATCCGTACAATGATATATACGAGGGTAAGATAGTAAATGCAGGTGATGTTATCGGTTATCTCGGAATGACGGGTTACAGCACAAGGGAGGATACCAATAATATAAATACTCCCCATCTTCATTACGGATTGCAGATTATTTTTGACAAGTCTCAAAAGGATGGGTCAAACCAGATATGGGTAGATATGTATGAGATAACAAGGTTTCTGTACGTTCAAAGATCGGGTATAAGAAAATTTGGAAACGAATATAATTCTATCGTTTCATTCATCTATTCCGAGTCTCCCGACTGATGCGGTAAATTAAAAGAGTATAAATTGTAAACAAACATGACATTCTATTGCAAAATCTGAAATTGTATGATATAATACTATGTAATTTATTTTAAGGAAAAGGATTTCCGATGGGTAAAAAAATCATTAAAGATACAAATACGGATGCTCGGAGTGTTACGGAGAAAAAAGGCGCGGCATATACAGTTAAGCGAGTGTTCATTGATTCGTGTGTTTGCTACACGGTGTTGGTGTTCCTTCTATCGCTGATAGTTTCGTTGATCGATAACTCGATGGTTATCTTTGTAACGGACTTTGTCTGGCTGTATGCATTTTCTCTTCTGATCGGAATTGCGAATCTGATACTTCGCTACAAGCCTCTTGCGCTGTGGATACGCGTTCTTCTTCACGCTGTAACGATATTCTCCGGATTTGCAGTATATATCGTTCTGGTCAAGCAGAATGATGCAAGCTCGGTTGCGTTTCTTTCGATTCCCTTCGTTGTGGCATACGCACTGATCATGTTAGGTGTGCTTGTAGTCACCTCACTTATCAGTAAGAACGATCGCGAAAGAAAGAGCGAATACAAGAGCATTTATACAAACGTCAACAACAAATAATTAAGTTTTTATATTATGTTTATTTTTTATGAGGTAAAAATCAATGGCTGAAAAAATGACAATTTATGACGAGCTTGTTGCGAGAGGACTTATCGCGCAGGTAACAAATGAGGATGAGATCAAGAAAATGATCAACGAGGGTAAGGCTACCTTCTATATTGGATTCGACTGTACGGCAGACAGCCTTACAGCGGGACATTTTATGGCGCTTACACTTATGAAGCGTCTTCAGATGGCGGGAAATAAGCCCATCGCGCTTATCGGCGGCGGTACGACTATGATCGGTGACCCCTCCGGCAGAACAGACATGAGAAAGATGCTCACTAAGGAAGACATCGATCACAACGCGCTTTGCTTCAAGCGTCAGATGGAGAAATTCATTGACTTTTCCGAAGGTAAGGCGATGATGATAAATAATGCTGATTGGCTTCTTAACCTTAATTACGTTGAGCTTCTTCGTGAGGTCGGTGCGTGCTTCTCAGTTAATAATATGCTTCGCGCTGAATGCTACAAGCAAAGAATGGAAAAGGGTCTCAGCTTCCTTGAATTCAACTACATGATAATGCAGTCCTACGACTTCTACTATCTCTACAAGAATTACAACTGCAATATGCAGTTTGGCGGTGACGATCAGTGGTCCAATATGCTCGGCGGTACTGAGCTTATCAGACGTAAGCTTGGTAAGGATGCTCACGCTATGACCATCACCCTTCTCACAGACTCTCAGGGCAAGAAGATGGGCAAGACCGCAGGTAACGCTGTATGGCTCGATCCCAATAAGACCTCTCCCTACGATTTCTATCAGTATTGGAGAAACGTTGCTGATGCTGACGTTCTCAAGTGTATCCGTATGCTCACCTTCCTCCCCATTGAACAGATCAACGAAATGGACAGCTGGGAAGGCAGTCAGCTTAACAAAGCAAAGGAAATCCTTGCATACGAGCTTACAAACCTTGTTCACGGTGAAGAGGCTGCAAAGGCTGCGGAAGCAAGCGCAAAGGCACTTTTCGGTAACGGTGCCGATGCCGACGTTCCCACCGTTGAGCTAACAGATGCTGATTTTGTTGACGGAGGCATCGATATCGTAACTCTCATTACTAAGATGGGACTTTGCCCCTCCAAATCCGAATCACGCCGTTCGGTCGAGCAGGGCGGTGTTACAGTAAACGGAGAAAAGGTTGCAAGCATCAAGACCGTTTACACAAAGGAACAGATTGCTGAAGGTCCTGTTGTCAAGAGAGGTAAGAAGACCTTCAAGAAGGTTATAGTGAAATAATAATTTGCGTAACAATAAAGCCGGACATTACCCGTGTAGTGTCCGGCTTCTTTCATAGGGTTATAACGTTCGGCTCAAAGCCGTTTTCTTTTGCAAGGCTTGATTCCCTGCTGCTGCACGTGAAAAGTACTGTTTGTGCATTCAGCTCTGAAAGCATTTTTATCATTGCACAAGCTCTGCTGTCGTCTATATGTGCGAACGTTTCGTCGAGCATTATTGGCGGCATTTCCTTATGACAAAGAACAGCGCAGAGAGATATTCTGAACGCAAGATACATAGCCTCGTTTGTGCCGTAGCTCAATTCATTCTCCGCTCTCGTTTCCTCACCGGTAAGTCCGTTAAGTATGAGCGAGTGATCGAGGCCGATATGACCGTATTTTCCAAGCGTTATCTCGGAGAGCATACTATCGCATATTTTAACTATGTTCGGAGTTACCGCGGATCGAATGTTTTCCGACGCTGTATCCAAAGCCTCCTGCGCAAGGAGAACTATTTTTAACTGCTCTTCCCTCTTTTTTAGAAGCTGTTGCTTTTCATGTATTTCCGTCTCAATATCAGCTTGAGGACGTAATCTGCTTTCAAGAGTAGCTATTTGGGCAGTAAGAGTCTTGCTTTCCTCTGCGATAGCATTTTTTCGCTTGATCGTTGAATTAAGATATGAATCAAGATCAAAATCTGACAAAGATGCAAAATCCGGATTGCATTCGTATTTTTCATTGGAATATTGCTTATAAAAAGATATTTCAC
>JBGVEZ010000122.1:0-5329 GCA_045120555.1 Eubacteriales bacterium | reverse complement strand
GTATCCTGGGGAGCAGTGCTTTCCTTTGCTGCCGTTGTTACTGCGTCTGTCGTTTCCGTCGGAATTGTGGTGGCTTCGGGAGTCCTTGTGGTTTCGTGGATTTTGGTGGTTTCAGGAGCTATTGTTGTTACGGGAGCCTTGGTCGTCTCGGGGGGCTTTGTGGTGACGGGAGATTGTGTTTCTGCCGTTCTTCCGATAAGCAGGCTTTCAAAGTAGGACGGAACGATCTCCATTATTTGCTTAAGTGCGGAATGCTGCTCCTCATAATACGTGCCGTGGCTGTATGCGTTGTTTTTGTAGGTAGCTGCAGACATTACCGACGCACCGTTTGGAACGAATACATAAGTTCCTGCCTTTCCTCCATCATGCGTTTCAATCATACAGATGGGATCTTCGGCTGTTGTGGCATTTGTATACGTAATGCACATACGAACAGCTGCGGTATTTGCCATATTGAAGGAGTTGACAAGGCTTGTATTCTGATTATTTCTAAAATATGATCCGGTCGTTTTGTCAAGCGGAACTATAAGCGTGCTTTCGGGAATGCAGTTCTTTGTTTGCTCCTTATATACCGATCTGAATACGTCGATATTATAAGATGGAGCACCGTTTGTACCCTTTGTGACAAGCCCCGTGCCCGACGTGTAAACGTCACCGAATATCAGCCAAATAAATGCAGTCTGTCCGGGTTCAAGCACGTACTTGCCCTTTACGTTTGACAGCTGCATATTTTTTTGCATAGCTTCTGTCTTAATTGCATCAAGCGCAGCCTTTGTTGACTGCGTTTCGGAGAAGACCTTGTAGTCGGCAAGATCAACTGCGGACGAAGAAACGTTTATGATCTGGAAGCCTTCTATAACGTCGTTTCCCGGTGAATTTTGCGTAATCGCGGTGATTAAAAGCTCGGGCGAGCTTTTGTCTCTGAACCTGACCTCGAGTTCATTGCTGAATTCGCCGAAATAACGCGTTACAGCGCGTAGCTTTACGTTTCCGCTTATTGTGAACGGTGTAGTGTAGGTTATACCGTTGATTCTCGGATCACTTCCGTCAGTGGTGTAGAGTATTTCTGTGCTATTTGTGTTATCCGAAGTAAGAGTTATCGTTTGCTTACCCGAATACATTCCACTTACGTGAGAGCATACGGGAGCTGTTATTTTGTTCAGCGTCATTTCGACTACGAGAGGATAGTGGTCGGTCATGACCATAGTGGTATCGTCGCGTACTATCCTATGGCTTGTAACCCTCCAGTCCCCGCCGGAGATATAGATGTGGTCGATCGGATATTTTTCTGACGTTACGTGCTTTTGGTTAGAATAGCCGCTGTTGTATGATGTCATAAAATTCACGGCATCGGGTGCAAAAAGCTGTGAATCGGTGAATCGCTGCAGCAAAATTCTGTGTGCGGATTCATGATTCTGCATGTTGAAGTCACCGGTGAAGAAGGTTGGAAGTGCGCCGTATTCAGTTCTGATTTTATCAAGCAGCTCTATTGCGTATTTGGCGTTTTCGATTCTCCATTCAACTGCATCAGCTGCTGTAACTCCGGTATATGAGCTTATGTATACCGCAAAATGTGAATTCATGGCAAGAATTTTCCGTCCTGTTTCTCGGTCACGGAGGATAGCCCATGAAATTATTTTTGATTTCGTTTTCTGCCATCTTGCCTCAAGCAGATGCGCGCCGTGTGCAAGCGTGCCCTCGACAAGCTCAAATTTGTCCGAATTATAAAGGATCGGCGCCATATTGAACGTCGACGATCCGGTAAGGTGTCTGTCGGTTATTCTGTATGCTCCGTTTTCGGGCTTTCCCAGATACGTGAAAAGTGAATCGAATCCGCTGTTGATCTCCTGAAGACCTACTACGTCAGGGTTTTCCTTGGCAAAGAAGGCTTTCATGTAATTAAAGCGGGATGCGGGTGAGTCGTAGAGAAGATTCAAGGATATGAATTTATAATTTTTCTCGAGAGGTGTCGGTGTGTACGTAACGGTTTTATCGGCGGGGACTTCACTAAGCCCATTCCATATTACAACATCGTCAAGCTCGCCCTTGATCTTTGGAGAAACCTTGAGAGCAACGGCGAACGCGTCGGTAAGTGAAAGCTTTGATGCGTCCACACATTCTGACATAAGCTTTCCGTTTATGTATACGCTGGGTCCATTTGATTTGCTTATTGCAATTCTGACCGTAAGCTCGCGGTTAAGGAATGGCATGGCATCTGCATTGTAATCAATTCCAAGCAGCCTCTTGCATAATGCATTTTGGTTTGTGTTACGTAATGTATTTACAGCCTGATTTGTGTCCGATTCGTAGTTAGCCCACGTTCCGTTGACTCTGCTTTGGTTGTTGCCGCTTCCGTTTACTCTTACGTGGACCGAGTTATAGGTATTAAAGGCGTTGTAGTTGTAAAGCAGGCAAGCGTATCTTGTTGTGCTTCCTGCCTCGGTATATTTTACCGTGTACTGTATCGAATAATCTCCTGCGCAAGCGTCCTTCATGTAATCGTCGGCAAGCATTGCAAAATACGAGTCGGTGGACGAAGGATCGAGATTATTAAAAATCAACTTCCCATCTGAGATAGAGAGGGAAGTTGTGTTATTTGTCAATCCGTCGCACACGTACCAACCAAGTTTATCAAGCACGTCTGCCGTAGTATTAACGTTGTCGTATGAGAAGCTTTCGCTGTATATTACGCTTTGCCCCGACGCTTTTACCGTGCAGGATTGTACGATTATCAGTAATGATCCCGCAACCATCATAAACGCCAGAATAAGAGCGAGTATTCTTTTTAAATTATTTTTCATATTTTTCCTGTAAAAGCGGGTCACCGAGTTTATTAACGGCAACCCGCTGTTGTTTTTATTTTTTTGAGGTGTAACGTTCATTAAACGATGAAATCCTTCGATACCTGTTTAAAGCATAACTGCTAAAGTGAATGCTGCGATAAACTGTATCGCTATCATTAAAGGCAACCCTATCATAAAGGAGCGGTGCTTCGTTTTGTGATGTATTATTCGCATTACCGTGTACATCATTACCGAGCCTCCGAGTATTGCAACGGTCCACAGTCTTATCTCGGGAACTCTTTCGTGACCGGGCTTTTTGGCTACTATTTTATCGTAAACTGTCATTACCATAGCAATAAGCGATAACGTTACGAAATATGCGTACGGGATAAAATAACCGTACTCGCGCAAAAGAGCCTTTATGCTTTCGATTGGCATTTATATTATTTCTTGACGAAGCTGCCCTTAAGTCCGACTATCTTGTTGAAGGTGCCGGGATGCTTAGAGTCCTTTACGTAATAGCCGTTTCTGACGAACTGGAAGCGGGTATCATCTCCCTCAAGTGCAGACGGCTCAACAAGTGCGTTTTCAAGCTTTACGACGGATTCTGTGTTGAGATAATCGTCATAGGTTTTGTCCTCGGGCATATCGTTGAGATTTTCAAGAGTGAAGAGCTTGTCGTAGTTCATTATGGTTACCGGCTTTGCATACTTTGCACTCACCCAGTGGATGGTACCCTTGATCTTTCTTCCGTCAACGGGATTTCCGTTTCCGCTTTCAAGATCGGCGCTTACGCGGATCTCGGTAACGTTGCCGTCAGCATCGGTGATCGCTTCTTCAAATTTAACGATATAAGCACCCATGAGTCTGACCTCTCCGCCGGGCTTGAGTCTGAAGAATTTCGGAGGTGGAACAAGTGCGAAGTCGTCACTTTCGATATAAAGCTCTTTTGTAAATTTAACCTCTCTTGTGCCTGCCTCGGGATCTACCGGGTTGTTGGGAAGGTTGAATACCTCTTCCTTATCCTCGGGGTAGTTTGTAACAACAACCTTAACGGGCTTTGTTACGCAGACTCTTCTCGGAGCATTTGTATTAAGCTCCTCACGGATGCAATGCTCAAGCATTTCGTAGTCAACGATCGAATATGCCTTTGCAACGCCTGCACGCTTAACAAAATCGAAGATAGCGGTAGGCGTGTAGCCTCTTCTTCTGAGACCGCAGATGGTAGGCATTCTCGGGTCGTCCCAGCCGTCAACAAGTCCGGTTTCAACGAGCTTTCTGAGATAACGCTTGGACATAACCGTGTAGGTCACGTTAAGGCGCGCAAATTCTCTCTGCTTGGGCTTAGGATCGAAGCCTATGTTGTCGATAACCCATTCGTAAAGCGGGCGGTGGTTCTCAAATTCGAGGGAGCAGAGAGAGTGTGTGATACCCTCAAGTGCATCCTGGATCGGGTGCGCATAGTCGTAGAGGGGATAGATGCACCATTTGTCGCCCTGACGGTGGTGAGATGTGTGGACTATTCTGTAGATCGCGGGGTCTCTCATGTTGATGTTGGGGGACGCCATGTCGATTTTAGCGCGGAGAGTCTTTGCTCCGTCCGGGAATTCGCCGTTCTTCATTCTTTCAAAGAGCTCGAGGTTCTCCTCAACGCTTCTGTTTCTGTATGGAGATTCCTTACCTGCCTCGGTAAGTGTTCCTCTGTATGCTCTCATTTCCTCGGCATTAAGATCGCAAACGTATGCCTTGCCTTCCTTGATGAGCTTAATTGCGAATTCGTAGCACTTGTCAAAGTAGTCGGAGCCGTAGAACACGCCTCCGGTCGGTTCTGCGCCGAGCCAGCAAAGATCCTCGTAAATGGATTCAACATATTCGTTGTCCTCCTTTGCGGGGTTGGTGTCATCGTATCTGAGGTTGAAGAGGCCGCCGTATTTCTTTGCGGCTTCAACGTTTATCATTATCGCCTTTGCGCTTCCGATGTGAAGATAGCCGTTGGGCTCGGGGGGGAAACGAGTGTGTATTTTAAGATTGGGATCGTTTCTGAGGTCCTCGTCGATTATATCGTGAATAAAATTAGAAGTAAATTCTTCCATTGCTTTAAATTCCTTTCTGTAAATTAAAGTGACGCGATCATGCTGGAAATTCTTGCCTTGATCTTTTCCTCACCGAGAATAGCGGTTACCGCGAACATATCGGGGGAATTGAGCTTGCCGGTAAGTGCAACACGGATGAACATGGATACGTCGGCAACAGAGCCCTTGAACTGTGAAGGATCTGCCTTGTATGCCTTCATGTCGGATGCAAATCCGTTCTTCTCGGCAACAGCCTTGACGTCGTTGAACCATTCGTTTTGGTCGTCTCTTGCGGTATAGGCTGCAAGATAATCCGAAAGAACTGTTTTTATCGTTTCCTTGTCAAACGTCTCGGGATAGCTGTCCTCGATCCTGAACAGCTCGTCGAAGAAGAAGCCTGCATAGCCCTTTACGTCGCTCCAGACGGTAAGGTCCTTTCTCGGCTTCTTTCCGCCTCTGCCGATAGCGAGGATG
>JBGVEZ010000121.1:0-4829 GCA_045120555.1 Eubacteriales bacterium | reverse complement strand
TTATATGGTTTTGCCGATATATACCGTTATGGAGAAAATGGATAACCGACTTATTGAAGCCGCGGCAGACCTCGGCTGTAATGGCTTTCAGGTTTTGACCAAGGTTATTTTCCCGCTTTCGGCGTCCGGTATAGTATCCGGCATAACAATGGTATTTGTTCCTTCCGTAAGTACCTTCTATATTTCGCAGAAGCTCGGCGGAGGAAAGTATCAGCTTATCGGTGACGCTATCGAGCGTCAGTTCCAGAAGGCATATGATTATAACCTCGGAAGCGCGCTTTCATTTGTTTTGATGATACTTATTTTCATATCCATGGCAGTTATGAATGCCTTTGATTCGGATGAGAACGGAGGTATGGTCGTATGAAAAGGCTGTCAAAGATATATATGATCCTCGTGTTCGCATTTCTCTACGCCCCGATAGTAATTATGATGTTTTTCTCATTTAACGAGGGCCAGAGCCTTGCGGTATTCAGTGGATTTTCCCTGAAATGGTACAAGGAGCTGTTTTTGGATGAAACGGCACGTACCGCGCTTATCAACACGCTTATTCTTGCTGTGCTTTCAGCGCTTATCTCTACCGTTATCGGAACCTTTGCCGCTCTCGGCATTGACAGAATGAGAAGCAAGACGCTCAAATCGTCGGTTATGATGATAACGCAGCTGCCTATGGTCAATCCGGATATCGTTACCGGTATCTCGCTTATGCTTGTGTTCGTGTTTATAGGTCGACTTCTTTGCCTTGAAAGCAATCTGAATTTCTGGACGCTCCTTATAGCGCACGTTACCTTCAACCTTCCGTATGTTATAATGTCGATTCTTCCGAAGTTCAAGCAGATGGACAAGCACCTTGTAGAAGCGGCGCTCGACCTCGGATGTACTCCCGTTCAGGCGCTTTATAAGGTAGAGCTTCCCGCGATCGCTCCCGGTATCATGGCAGGCGCTATTATGGCGTTTACTCTTTCGATAGACGACTTTATCATATCGAACTTTACAAGCGGTGTCGATTTCCAGACGCTCCCGATGTATATCTATTCGATGACAAAGAAAACCGTCAAGCCCGATATGTACGCGCTTTCAACACTTATTTTCCTCGCCGTATTTGCATTACTTGTACTTAACAACGTTATGACGAACGGCAAAAAAGAGAAAAGATATTAAAGGAGAATAATGCATTGAAAAGATTGATTTCATTTTTGCTTTTGTTTGCCTTTGCTTTTCCGTTTGTTATGCTGTTGCCTGTCAGCGTTTCTGCCGAGAAGCAGGTAACTATAAACGTCTATAATTGGGGCGAATACATCTCGGACGGAAGCGAGGGAACGCTTGACGTCAACAAGGAGTTTGAGAAGAAATATCCTCATATAAAGGTCAATTATACAATGTATACGAGCAATGAGGACCTTTATGCAAAGCTTAAGAGCGGAGCGAGCTCCTATGACGTTATCATTCCGTCTGATTATATGATCGGCAGAATGATAGAAGAGGATATGCTTATGAAGCTTGACGTTTCGAAGCTTGAGAATTATAAGTATATCGCCGATAAGTATAAGAATCTTTCATACGATCCGACAAATGAGTATTCGGTTCCGTATAACGTCGGTATGATAGGCGTAATATACAACACTTCTCAAGTAGACGAGGCGGATATCGGAAGCTGGGATCTTCTCTGGAACGCAAAATATGCGGGACAGATTCTTAACTTCCAGAACTCACGCGACGGATTTGCGACCGCACAGCTTCTTCTCGGTCAGAGCATCAACTCCACCAATAAGGACGATTGGGATAAGGCTCTCGATAAGCTGAAGGAGCAGAAGCCGATCCTTCAGGGTTACGTTATGGATGAAATATTCATAAAAATGCAGGGCGGTAATGCTCTCATCGCGCCTTATTATGCAGGTGATTATTTCATCATGTACGGTGAAAATGAGGATCTCGGATTCTATTATCCCGAGGAGGGAACCAATTTCTTCGTTGATGCTATGTGCATCCCCAAGGATGCAAAGCACGTCGAGGAGGCTATGCTCTATATAGATTTTATGCTTTCAAAGGAGATCGCAATAGCAAATGCCGAATACATCTGCTACGCATCTCCCAATACTCAGGTCATCGAGGATGAGGAATATCTTGAATATCTTTCTGAGCTTCATCCGGATGCGAAGAATATTTTGTATCCCGAGTTGACCGACTATAAAACAGAATCCTATCTGAATCTCACCGCAGATATGAGAAAATATGAGTACGAGCTTTGGGAGGAGTTGATGGTTTACGGAGAAAGCGACGTCGGTATATACATTACTGCTGCTGTATTTGCGGTAGCCATTATCGCTATGATAACGTACTCCCTTATTAAAAAGAAAATATATTCAAATTATTAGGAAGCTGTTTGTGCGCTTTTTCAGTAAGCGTATCGCCGCATCAAAAGATACGTTTTGCTATTTTTTGATGCGGCACTTTTATTTAGTTCAGGAGGAAATATGAAGCTGATTTTTTGCGTTGATGAAAATAACGGAATGATGTTTATGGATAAGCGTCAGAGTCAGGACAGGGTGCTGCGTAAAAGAATTCTTGAGATCGTCGGTAAAAATAAGCTCTGGATGAGCAAGTATTCGTCAGAGCAATTCGATTTTTTTTGGACAAGAAGGGTAAGCGACGATTATATGAGCAGAGCAGATGAGGACGATTACTGCTTTATTGAGGATAAGGATTATTCTGTAGAAAACGTAAGCGAAATAATCCTTTGTAATTGGAACAGAGCTTATCCGGCAACAAGGTATTTTGACGTTGACCTTTCGGCGTGTGGCTTTGAAAGGGTAAGCACCGAAGAACTTGTCGGTTCGTCACATGATAAGATCACTTTAGAGATTTACAGGAGGTAAATTATGAAGAACAGATCAAACAGCTCATTTAAGTGGTTGATACTGATACTTGTTGCCGCGTTACTGTTCGGTGTTGTGGCGTATGCCTTGAAAAATAACGGTCCGGATACAACCGACACAGGAACCGGTGCCACGCTTGAAGGCGGTATTCCGGCGTATTCGGGTAGCCCGTATGCGTTTATAAACGGTAATAAGCCTGTATTCAGTGAGGATGAGCTTAAAACAGTAGGCTATGAAAAATATAGTCAGCTTGACAAGCTCGGAAGATGCGGAGCAGCTCTTGCCTCATGCGGTATTGAAATAATGCCCGCAAAGGATGAGGAGCGTGGAAGCATAAGCAGTGTAACTCCGTCAGGATGGATTCAGGCAACGTATGATACGGGTCTTGTATCGGGTGGATATCTTTACAATCGCTGTCACCTTATCGGATGGCAGCTCTCAGCTGAAAATGCAAACGAAAGAAATATTATTACCGGTACAAAGTATCTTAACATCAACGGTATGCTGCCATTTGAAAATATGATCGCAGACTACATAAAAGAAACCAAAAACCACGTTGCGTACCGTGTTACTCCCATTTATGAAGGAAATAATCTCGTTTGCAGCGGCGTTCAGCTTGAAGCATATTCGATCGAGGATAACGGTAAGGGTATCAGCTTTAACGTGTATTGCTATAATGTTCAGCCGGGTATAGCAATTGATTATGCGACGGGTGAGAGCAGACTCGAAGGGGAATTGCCGGCAGGATCGACGGCAGGTGGTGTTACGTCATCACCGTCCGGTGACGCGGTTGATTACGTTCTTAACGTAAAGACGAAAAAGATCCATCTTCCGTCCTGCCGTTATGCTAAAAACCTTGCACCAGAGAGTAAGAGGGAATATTGCGGCAAAATAGATGAGCTTATTGCAGAAGGTTATGAAAAATGCAAAACTTGTCTTGACTGACAAAAATTAGTAATTTTATAAAAAATATAAATAAATCACAACTTGTTGTTTTATTATTTGTAGGATACGCCAAAATTGATTAAATTTCCGAATTGTACTTGACATTTGGGCTTGAAAATGCTAAAATAATGTTGGCAAAAGCCGAAAGAAACTATACGTCCGAAAGGAGACCGCTACGGCGGATTTGAAATCATGAAAATCAGGCATGACGTTCATACTCATTCGCTGCTTTCGCAATGCTGCTACGACCCTGCGGCAACTGTTGAAGCATACGTTAAAAGAGCTATGGAGCTCGATCACAAGGTTTTTGGTATATCCAATCACCTCTGGGATGAAAAGGTTCCCGGAGCAAGCGGCTGGTATCAGAAGCAGATGATTAACTACGGTCTTGAGGGAGGCAGATGTGCAGTTCCGAAGGACCACGGCAGTATGAAGGTTCTTATCGGTACCGAATGTGAATATTGCGGTGCTACGGATACTCTCGGTATCCTTGCGGAGACAGGTGCGCGCTTCGACTACGTTCTGATTCCGCATACACATATGCATATGAAGAACTTCGTTATAAACGAGACGGAGGCAGTAAAGAATTACCGCGATCTGCTTGCCGAAAAGATCGGAGAAGCTTTCCCGAATCTTAACGCGGCACAGGCAAAGAAGATGGCGGCGGCGCTTAATAATTCGGATATCGAGGCGCTTATCGGAACTACAACCGAAGAAATAATCGAGTATAACTCAAGGTTTATGGTTGACTCATTCCTTCAACTGATGAATAATCCCGAATTCAGAAAGCTTGCTGCTACCGTTCCGACGTCAGTAGCTCATCCGTTCCATCCGTGTGGATTTGGCGGAGATATGAGATGTGCGATAGTGAATGCAGTAAGCGATGATGATTTCATCAAATGCTTTGAAGAGGCCAAGAAGCTTGGTGTATATATTGAAATCAATACGGGCGCATTTACGTTTACCGCAAACACCTACGAGAAGGAGCCTGCAATTCGTTTTATGAAG
>JBGVEZ010000120.1:0-9508 GCA_045120555.1 Eubacteriales bacterium | reverse complement strand
CTGAACCGATACCGAAAATGACAAAAGTGGCGGTATCAATCTTACCATCAACAACGGGAGCATTGACTTCAAATCCGTAAACTTCGAGATTTGCGCCACAACATTCCTTTGCGTCGAAGCCGACAAAGTATCCAACTAAGTTCGGTGCTGCAACAGAACAAATGATAGCGGCAATCATAAGAGCTACTCCAACCCAATGGAATACCTCTAAAATTTTTGTAATGACCTTACCAAGCGTGTTAAGTTTTTTCATTGTTATGACCTCCAAATAAAAATAGTGTTTTGGCTTAACGATGAATATTATAACACGAAAATTTATGTTTGTCAATATGTTTTTAATGTTTGTCGATAAGTTTTTTGTTCTTGACACTAAAACAGCCCTCGCCCCTTTCGGAACGAAGGCTGTAATCTATAATGATTTGCTATTCCTCGCTGTCCTTTTGCACCTCCATTACTAACCTCGCTCCAAGGCGGAAGGCGTATTCGAAGATAGCTTCCTCTGCGTAGCTTGCGTATTCGCCCCAGCAGTCCTCAAATTTTTCAAATATCTCTTTCTGCTCGTCCGTCATTGATTTGAGCAGGTCATCATGATGCCTTGCCATGTATTCCATAAGCTCTTTCATTTCCGGGGAGTTGTTTCTACTATCCTCTTGCGGATTGATATTTCCGTGCCATAGCTCTTTTATCATACTTTTCATTTGCTGTACCTCCTGTCAGCACACAACAATATCACAGAAGGAGGATCAAGTCCAGACCTTTTTCGAAAATAAAACCAATTTTTTCTACGAGTCTTTTCTTTAGCTTACTGCGGTGCAAATCTTGACATTTAATACAAGGAAGTTGTGTCTCTTGAAATTTATATATAATATTTTTGGAGTTTTTCTTGACTTTTCCAGATTTCTATGGTATAATGGGCACACTCAAAGCAGAAGGGAGATGAATTGATGCAAGGCGTTATTTATGCACGCTATTCCTCAGACAATCAGCGCGAGGAATCGATTGAAGGTCAGATTCGCGAGAACACGGCGTATGCTCAAAAGAATGGCATTGATATTGTCGGAACGTATATTGACAGGGCCTACTCAGCAAAGACCGATAACCGTCCGGAGTTTCAGCGTATGATCAAGGATAGCGCAAAGAAGGGTTTTGATGTTGTTATCGTATGGAAACTCGACCGATTCTCTCGCAACCGTTACGATTCGGCAAAGTATAAAGCGATGCTGCGTAAGAACGATGTAAAGGTTGTTTCCGCTACTGAGTCTATCTCCGAGGGAGCAAAGGGCATCATTCTTGAGTCGGTGCTTGAATGTATGGCGGAATACTACTCCGCTGATCTGGCTGAAAAGGTATCCCGTGGTATGACCGAGAATGCGCTCAAATGCCGTTTTAACGGTGGCAATATTCCTTTCGGCTATATGATAGACGAAGAACAGCATTATCAACCCGATCCCGAGAAAGCTCCGCTTGTAATCGAGATGTTCCGCAGATATGCAGGTGGTGAGTCCATCACCGATATTGTTGAAGACCTGAATGCAAGAGGCATCCGCACGTCCAAGGGCAACCGCTTTAATAAAAACTCCCTCGCACGTATATTTGCCAATCGCAGATATATTGGCGAGTATGCATACAAGGAGATCGTAGTTCCTAACGCCATCCCTCCTATTGTTTCCAAAGACATTTTTGAAAGGGTTGCCATTCGTATGAAACAAAACAAGCACGCAACGGGCAAGGCGAAAGCTCCCGAGAGATATCTGCTGACTACAAAGCTGTTCTGCGGAACGTGCCAATCGATGTTTGTAGGTGACAGCGCTAACAAACCTAACGGCACGATATACCGCTATTACAAATGCGCCAGTGCCAAACGGCACGAATGTGACCGCAAGGCAATTCGCAAGGATTGGATTGAGGATAAGGTGATTGAGGAAATATCCGCATGGCTGAATAACGATAAGCTTGTCAGCAAAATGGCGGATGACGTAATGGCTCTTTTGGATGAGGATAACGAAATGGTTCTCGCCCTTGAGGCTCAGCTGAAGGATGTTCGGGATTCCATCGACAACATTATGAAGGCTATCGAGAAAGGTGTGGTTACTCGTTCCACCAAATCCCGTTTGGAAGAGCTTGAGGCGGAGGAGGAGAAAATCATCTTGAACATCAAGCTGGAGGAAGCCAAGAGACCGAAGATAACGAAGGAGTTCATCATCTTCACCCTCAACAAATTCCGCAACCTCGATTTGAGGTTTGAGAAAAATAAGGAACGTTTGATTGACGGACTTGTCAAGGCTATATTCGTTTACGATGATTACATTAAGCTGATTCTTACCTTCGATGATAAGCCAATCAATATTCCCACATCCGATGAAATTGAAAATATGGCTAATAGTTCGGACATCCAATCGAACGTTTCACCAACCAAAAAGAAAATCCGAACTGTTTCGTAATCTGAAGCAGTTCGGATTTTTTCTTTTAATATTCTTTCCGAGCTTACGGAACAACACTGTAAATAAACCGTATGAAATCCTCTTTCTCACCGTTCATATAATGACCGTAAACGATCAGAATTTCCCCACTCTTTTGTTCCATAATGTAAAAGAGCTCTATTCCATCCTTCACAGATCGTGGAATTACCTCATACGCTGTCTTATTATTCTCGCGCAGACTCTTTGCCAACTCGGAATAATCAAAGCCGGGACTAAAATTAATGAACGAATCAAAATTGGATTTATTAACGGATATCTTGCGGACTGCTCCAAGCAATTCCCTTCTTCCGTCAACCGTTTGATAGATCTTATCCTTTTCGATCGTAAAAACCGGAACTTCCGACGGATCCATAATATAAGACAGTATAGGACAAGCATAAATGAACGTGATGCTCTGAGATAATACTCTGATATTGCCGATATTATCAACGTAAAGCTCCACCCACGTGCGATAGCTCTTATATTCCGAGCCTTCCTTGACCGAGAAAGGAACAAGCAATCTGTAGCTGCCTGATTTTGAAAGATCAAAATAGTCGGAGGTATACTGCATAGCCTTAGTGGTGTGAGGCTTCAGAAGGAAGCCTTGAGTGGTGAATACAAGCTCCTTCGTGGCGGTGCTTACCCATTCTCTGCCGTCATAACATTGAATTGAAAAGGGCATTCCGTAGGTTACGTCCTCACCCGTGGTGTTGTGCCAGAGAACGTTAAAGACGTAAGCTCCGCCCTCGTTCCTGTCAAACGATTCGAGCGAGATATACACACCCTCATATTCGGTATAAACAGATTGAGCGCTTGTATCAAGGTATGTGTCATAATCGGTCGGCGGATCTGTCAGAAAGCAAACCGCAACCGCAACGCAGGCAATAACTGCAACTATTATAATCCAAAATGCGGGCTTTTTATAGCAGAGCACCGATCTTACTCGGTCCTTGACGCCAACCTCTCCGAATGCAAGAGGACAAGCGGCAATCATTCTTCTGTTTATGCTGCAGGAAAGAAGTGCCTGCGAATAATCGGCTCTTGCATCACGGTCAAGCTCCTTTATGACCTTCTCGTCACAGGCAAGCTCGATATCGCGGCAAAGGAGAACGTAGCCGAGCCACACCAGCGGATTGAACCAATGAACGGTAAGGATCAGAAAGCCGATCGGCTTCCAAAGGTGGTCCTTTCTTCGGATATGTGCCTGCTCGTGTGCGATAACGTGCGTCATATCCTTTTCGTCCATATCGAACGGAAGATATATCCTTGGCTTTATAATTCCGAGAACAAAGGGAGAGACAACTCGTTCGCTCTGATAAATATTATCGCGAAGCAAAACCGCCGTCCCGATCTTGCGTCTGACCCTCGCGTAGCTTATCACGGTGTAAGCGATAAGCGCAACCATACCGACAATCCAAAAAAGAGCAAACGTCGGTATCCACAGCTGAAGCGGATTTGCACTTGTTGCGGGATCGGGTGCAAAGGACGTGCCGATGATCGGATTTACCATATCGTTGACAAACGGGATTCCCGTGTTGATCTCGGGCGTACGGTCAAGCATAATGTCGGGGCTTACCGTTTCCGCACTCGGGATAAGGCTGAGGACGCTTTCAAGCGAGAACGGGCAGATAAGACGAACTGCAACGATTCCCCAAAGGGCAACGGTTATCCACCTCGGTGCTTTCTTCAGGAGAATGCGCAGAAGCAGAACCGCAAGAACGATGTAGCTTGCGGAAATGCTCATATTAACGATCTTTAAGAATATTTCCGACATAATTATTCTCCTTTCCGATAACGGTCGATCATTGCCTGCACCTCGTCAAGCTCCTTTTCCGAAATCTTCTGATGCTTTGTAAACGCCGCAATAAACGCAGGAAGCGAGCCTTCAAAGGTCTTTTCAACCATTTCGTTTATTTCGGAAGCTTGCACCTCGTCCTTGCTTACAAGAGACGATACAATTGTGTTTTCGTTTTTGAGAACGCCTCTCTCGGACAAACGCTTTATTACCGTATAGGTGGTCGTCGGCTTCCATCCGAGCCTCTCTCTGCAGAGATTTACAAGCTCACTGCTCTTTATCGGCTCGTTCTCCCACAGAATCAGGCAGAATCTGTATTCGCTTTCAAAAATTTTTGGTGTTTCCATATAGATAACTCCTTTCTCTAATCCGTTAGAGTATATATAGTCTAACACATTAGAGTGAAAAAGTCAAGGGGTTTTTGGGAATGTTCACAAACTATTTATGGAATGTTTTTCGATCGCTTGCGGCATGTACCTGCGAACGTATTTTTGCAAAAGGTATATTCCTCTGTGATTCGCAAAATAACAGACATAATCGTAGGGCGGGTGGCTTGCTCCCGCCGTTATAATCGAATAACAAAAAGCACCTTTTTCGGGTGCTTTTTTCTATAAGTTATTGACTTACCTCCAAAAATGTGCTATAATAAATAAAAAAGGCACAAGCCGAAAGGAGATAAAAAATGTATACGATTTACGTTGTTTTCAAATGCTTTCCGGGCAAGAGAGAGGCTTTCGTTAAGAGAGTGAGAGACGAGGGCGTGCTTGATGCCATTCGTGCGGAGGACGGCTGTCACCGCTACGACTACTACTTCTCTGAGGAGGATGAGAACGAGATAATGCTCATCGAGGCGTGGGAAACGAAGCACCATCAGGAGGTCCATATCGGACAGCCCCACATGGCAACCCTTCGCAGCTTCAAGGACGAATACGTTGAATCCACAAAGCTTGGGGAGTTTGTTCTGAAATAAAAAACGCCTTTTGCGACGGGAGACCGCAGGTCTCCCCTACGAATATATCATCGCAATCGAACTGCGTTTGCCTACGGAGATCACATATCTCCCCTACGGATATATCATCAAAAATCGGCAGAGACGTTGTTCTCTGCCGTTTTTTTATGCTTAAAGCCCGAAAACGCCCTTCACAAAGATTATCACACCAATGAGAATAAGGATGCATCCGCCGAAAATTCCCGCCTTATCAGCAAGCTTTGTGCCGAACTTTTTGCCGATGATAACACCTGCATAACAAATAACGAAGGTAAGCGCGGCTATGATGACCGACGAGAAGAGCGCGGAAAGAAAATCGTAGTCACCGGTTTCAAGTCCTACGGAAAGCGCGTCGATAGCGGTTGCGATTCCCTGCACGATAAGGAAGGAAAATCCGATTATCTGCTTGTCCTCACATTCAACGTCCTTGTTTTTGATGCTTTCAATTATCATTTTGCCGCCAAGGTAGCCGAGAAGCGCAAGTGCGATCCACGGGATAAATTTTGAGAAGCCCTCGAAAAATTCAAGCATAGTATGCACAAGCACCCAACCGAGCATGGGCATAAGTGCCTGAAAGAAGGCAAACGTTCCCGCAACGAGGCAGATCTTACGGCGGCGCATGCAGGGCTCACTGAGTCCTGCGGCAAGGGATACGGAGAACGCATCCATTGCAAGACTGATACCAAAGCCGATGCTCGTAATAACCAAAGTCCAAAATTCCATTTCAAAAAATCCTTCCCTTTCAAGGTAATAAAAACAAAAAAGAGCGTAGCACACGCCACACCCGAAAACATTTCCGAAAAAAAAAAGGAAAAGACCCCATGCGTAGCTTGGCGTTACACATGAGTCTCGCAAATTAAAGCAAGCCAGGCAGATGCCAGTATGTTGACTTGCTGCACGTATTCGTGCTTGCTACTCCCTCATCCATTATATTATACCACAAACGTCGAGAAATGTCAAGTATCAAATAAAAAATAATGCAAAAAGCAAGGGACCCGTCGGATCCCTTGCAATTTTATTTGTTATTTTATCTTGTCTTCTTCATTGTGAGAACCGCGCCGCACGATACTGCAACGAGAGCAAGTGCGATAGCAACTGCGCTGTCACCTGTTGAAACGGGAGGAGTTGTAGGTTCGCCTGTCGAGGGAGCAGTTGTCTCAGCGGGAGCCGCTGTTGTTTCGGGAGTTGCTGTTGTTTCTTCCTCATACTTAAGAGAGGTCTGAGTAACTGTAAGACCCTTGTAAATACCAACTTCCTTGATCGTTCCGGCAGTATTCTTATTGTGAACGTAGAGAGTGCATGCAACGGAAAGACCCTCGTATCCATTGGAATTGAGAGTATTTTCACCGGAAACGTAATCAACGTTCATCATATCGAAAGAGTCAAACTTTGCCCATGTATCGTCAGCCGCGAGATAGTAAACAGTAGCCTTATAGCCGTCCATTTCGATCTTGATATAAGTATAGTGATCTGCGTCGATCTTGGGATTGATAGGTGTATAAGAGGTCGTTGCTCTCTCAGAGGAGGAAAGCTTACTTCCGCCGCGCTGTGTTACCGCGGAGGGATTGAGGAAGTTAAAGTCACCGTACAAGTTATAGTGGAAGCCGCTTACGGCGAGAACGTTGGATGCCGCAAAGCCCACTCCTATGTTACCGTTATCGGTGTTGTTGATCTTGAACGTGAACGTATATTCAGTCTTATCGGTGATGTTAAGTCCGTTAATTGCAGAGCCGAGATGCTTGCCCTTTTCGGATTTTCCGTCCTTGTTCTGAACTGTAAGAGTATCCTTTGTTGTAGTGATATTGAAGTAATCCTTCGTGCTTCCGGAGGAATCTGTGAGAGTCCATACGCCCTGTGTAGCTGTAAAATCGGGAGCATAGAGAAGATCACCGAACTTAGCGTCGTCATATTCCTTAACGAGCTGGTTTACGGGGTTCTTGTAGTAATCGGGATACTGAGCAGTTGCGCCGACTGTGTTACCCTTATAGATTTTAACGTCCTTAACTGTGGCCTGAGACGCCTTGTTGTAGAAATAAACAGTGAAGCCGAGCTTGTTAGCATTTGTGAAGTGAGCCTGATTATAAACACCCTCTTCGATGAACATTCCGTTGATAAAGATTCTGAATACCTCTCCGTCAATCTCATATGCCATGTTGAAGAAGCCGTCAGCATCGGGAGTCTGGAGGTTAACCTTTGCGTAGTCCTTGCAGTTGTTGATATACTTACCCTTCATGTTGCTTCCGTGACCTGCACTGATCTTGTGCTGAACATCGGGAGTTCCATAGTAACCAACGAAAAGCTTATAGCCGCCTACCTTAACTGCTGCGAGATCGCTGTCGTTGGGGAAGTTTGCATACATACCTGCGTTGGTAGCACTCGTGGCACCGGGTGCTCTGAAGGTTGCCTTGAAAGTGATGGTATATTTCTTTCCTTCACCAATTGTAAGACCTTCAACGGGACCGCCGTAGAGATACTGGCTATTGGCAGATGGGTTATAATCGATCTTCACTGTTTTGCCTTCGTCCGAAACTGCGATATTCGCTGCAGCTTCACCGTCGGCAGAGTTGGTATAGAGAAACTTGGACTGATAATTGCCGGATGTCTGACCGAACTTAAGCTCGGTGAGGAGGTCGCCGTCCTTGGCATCTGCATACAGATCTGCCGCAAAAGCGGGGGTAAGCGCTGTGCAGAAAAGTGACATAGCCATAACGAGACAAAGAATGATGGAAATTGTCTTTTTCATGATTTGTTTCCTTTCTTATTTTCCGTCCCTATTGGGACAAAATTACATTATAATTATATCATACGAAACGGGTAAAGTCAAGGAATTTTCACAAATCAAAAAGCATTTTCGGAATCTTACACAAAAAGAGGGGCGCGGTTTTGTACACAATGACGAAAACAGCGGCAGACATCTCTGCCTGCCGCCGTTATTTGAAATTCAGATATTTTTATCTTGTCTTCTTCATGGTGAGAACCGCGCCGCACGATACCGCAACGAGAGCAAGTGCGATAGCAACTGCGCTGTCACCTGTGGGAGCGGGCTTGGGAGCCTCGGGAGCGGTGTTGGTATATGCACCGTTTACGAGAAGAACAACCTTGGATGCGGAGTTTGTTGTGGGAACAGCATCAGTACCGATTGTCTGGTAGAATACTGTCTTGCCTGCCGCCTCGTTAAGCTTATATGCAACCTCACCGGATGCGAGCTGAGCCGCTGTTGCAACTGCTACAGAGTTTGCGGGTCTGTTTGCAAATTCAACAACGCTTGCCGCATTTGTTTCGGTTGCAGTATAGGTGTAGTAAGCTGTTGCGTCATTTTCCGCAAAGTAGTTGCCGGTAACGGTGATCTTTGTGAGATCTGCGCTTGAGCCGGAGATAAGAGCGATCTTTGCAGTGTCGATAGCAGCAGCAAGAACACCTGTACCAACGCTGTTCTTTATTTCTGTTTTTACAGTATTGCAATAAGCAACAAACTGAGATACGTAAGCACCGCCGGTTACCTTACCTGCGTTTACACAGTTAGTAACTACCGGATAGTGATCGTTTGTACCGTAAGCATAGCCTACAAATCCACCTGCGTTCTTAGCAGCGGATACGATCTCGCCGTAGTTGGAACAAGTATCAAGCACGAAGCCAATATTTGAGTTACCGATCATACCGCCTGCCTGGTTGTTGTTGGAATTTACCTTGCCGTAGTTTACGCAGTTCTTGAGCGTAAAGGACGTAGTAGTTGCAGCATTTGCTCTTGCATGGTTAGCAACTATACCGCCTGCATGACCTGCAGCTGCACCTTCGATAAAGCTGAGGTTACCGTAGTTTACGCAGTTTTCGTATACCGAGTCGCGCATGAAGTCCCAACCGATGATACCGCCGGCGGATGCCTTACCTGCCTTGATCTCGCCTTTGTTTACACAGTTCTTAACCGATACGGAGGATTCGTTTGCACTTGCATCATCATGGCCTACACGTCCGACGATACCTCCGCAGTATGCATCAACGCCTTCACCTGTGAGCGAGCCCTCGTTAAGACAGTCTTCAATAACGACAGTGCCCTTAAGATAGTTGCTGTATGCCAATATACCTCCGAGCTGATTTGCTCCGCTGATAGCACCCTTGTTAAAGCAATCCTTAATCGTTGCGTTGGGCGCTATATCTGCGCCGTCAAGGTTTCCAACGATACCGCCTGCCGCACCGGAGGAATCGATCTTACCCTCATTGTAGCAGCCCGTAACGGTGATATCAGCCTTGTAGTGATAAGCGAGGATA
>JBGVEZ010000119.1:0-2385 GCA_045120555.1 Eubacteriales bacterium | reverse complement strand
AGTCGTCAGCGCGAGTAGCTTGATATTCTGCCGGTGTGGCGGAATTGGCAGACGCCCGGGACTTAAAATCCCGTGATACGAGAGTATCGTACCGGTTCGAGACCGGTCACCGGCACCACACCAAAATCATCCATATCGCGGGGTAGAGCAGTTGGTAGCTCGTCGGGCTCATAACCCGGAGGTCGTGAGGTTCAAATCCCACCCCCGCAACCATAAAACAAAAGCACGCCGAATGGTGTGCTTGTTGTTTTATCCTTGAGAGTAGATTTCGAATTACCGAACGACCTCCGCGGAGGGAGTGAGCATCGAGTTCGACCGCCGCCAGTGGCGGATGAAGGAAGAACGAGATGGGAGAAAATAAGGAGTATCGGATGGATGCTTTAGCATACACCCGAGACGACTATTTTTTCGAGTGTGCAATGAAAAATCCCACCCCAACTGGGTTGGTTTTCTTTTTTGTTGTGAAGTTTTAATCCGTTTGTTTACTACCGCAAATTTGCGCATTATTCTTTGCGAACAAATGCTCAAAAACAAAGCTGATTTATTGTTCAATTTGCATATATTTATTTATTATAATATAAATATCATTGACAACATACACAATATATGTTAAACTGATATCAATAAATCCGCGCGGTGATACCGGGTGGAAAAAATAACGCAGTGATACTGCAAGAAAAGGGAGAATATTATGGATTTCGTTAGAGGTATAGCCATATTTTTAATGGTTCTTCTGGTGATTATGATTCCAGTAAACATCGTTGTTGGCATGTTCGACAACACAATCGCACTTCTTTTGCCCGGAAATAGATTCTGGGAACTTAAGAATGCGGATCCCAACGCCATGTATTTTAAGGGCGACTACGCAACAGAGGCAGAAAGAATTGCTGCCGGTAGAGAGCTTTGCTATCAGATTGAGGCTGAGGGCGCAGTTCTTCTTACCAACAACGGAGCACTTCCCCTCGCTGCAGGCTCAAAGGTTTCCACACTTTCCGTTAACTCCGTTGACCTTACCTACGGTGGTACAGGCTCCGGTAACGTTGATGCTTCCAAGGCTGACAACTTAAAAGCAGCTCTTGAAAAATCAGGTTTCACAGTAAACGAAACTCTTTGGAACTGGTACGGAAGCGATGAAGCTAAAGGTCTTATGGATGAGGTTTCTTCCGGCGAAGGCAAGGGCGAAAGCGCAGTTCTCGCAGGACAGGCTCCCATTCTTGAGATTGACCCCGCAAAGTATCCTGAAAACGTAAAGAATTCCATCTCCGAATACGGTGATGCAGTTATTATCACATTCTCCCGTGTTGGCGGCGAGGGCTACGACCCCTCCTTCCCCGGTTATGAAGGTAATGCTGACGCGCAGAACTACCTCGAGCTCAATGCTAACGAGAGAGCGCTTCTCCAGTATGCTTCCGATCTTAAGGCAGCAGGCCAGATCAAATCCATCGTAGTTCTTATCAACACCTCCAACGCACTTGAGGTAGACTTCCTTAAGGAATACCCCGTTGACGCTTCCCTTTGGGTGGGCGGTCTCGGCATCGCAGGTACAAACGCAGTTACCGATATTCTTGCAGGTAAGATTAACCCCTCCGGTAGCCTTGTTGACACATACTGCTACGACAACTTCACATCTCCCGCAATGATCAACTACATCGCTCAGCAATACATTCTTGCTGAGGGTGTTGAAATTCCCGCTGATATCTCCACATATATGGTATATCAGGAAGGCATCTACGTAGGCTACAAATACTACGAAACACGTTTTGCTGACGCAATTATGGGCGCAGGAAACGCAGGCAACTACGCTGAACAATACGGCAACGAGGTTGCATTCCCCTTCGGTTACGGTCTTTCCTATACAACATTCGAGTACAGCGATATGACTGTTACTCCCGGTGTTAACGAGCACGGTGAAAAGTGCTACAACATCAGTGTTAAGGTTACCAACGCAGGTGAGGTTGCAGGTAAGGAAACAGTTCAGATCTACCTTTCCTCTCCCTACACTAAGTACGACATCGATAACAAGATTGAAAAGGCTTCCGTTCAGCTCATCGGCTTCGGCAAGACTGCTATCCTTGAGTCCGGCGCATCCGAAACAATCACAATCCAGGTTGACGAGCGCGACATGGCTGCTTACGACGCATACGGCGCAGGCACATATATTCTCGACGCAGGCACATACTACTTCACAGCAGCAACCGACTCTCACAATGCTAACGTAAACGTTCTTGCAGCTAAGGGCTACACTGTAGACGGCGGCGACGCAGCGCTTACAGCAACAGTTGAGTACGAAACTCTCGACAAAACAACATACTCCGTATCTCTTAACGGTACTCCCATTAAGAATCAGCTTTCCAACTCCGACCCCAATATGTACTTTGGTGAAGA
>JBGVEZ010000118.1:0-3701 GCA_045120555.1 Eubacteriales bacterium | reverse complement strand
TATCTCCCCGAGGTATGCGGAGTTCCGGAGCATTTCAATGAAATAGCAAAGAACGGAGACCGCTATTACAGAAACAAGCTTTATGAGCTTCTCGACAAATATCACCCGAACCACAAGATACATATAGTCCCCTTCGGCAAGGAGAACGTTCTTCGCTTCAAGAGCCAAACAGGCCTTGCAAAAGAGGTCGATTTCACGGTCTATCCCCTTCCCTGCGATCCGGGCGAGGCTGATTACCTTGAATATATGATCGAATCCTACAAAAAGGACGGCGTGCGTATGGAATTTCACGCATACACCTACGCTCTTAATGCCGCATCCATATGGCTGAAGGCAGAGTTTGCGGGAAGATCCTTCCTCTTCACGGGTGACACGATGAAGAGGCGCACCGATCTTCCAGATGAGGCGCTCGATCTTATGCTTGACGCTTACCGTGACGACGTATACGGCGTTGACGTACTGAAATACATCCACCACGGATTCGCCAGAGACGCTGCGGCTGAGGCTATGCTTTCTCTCGATCCTAAGTACGTTATTCTATCAACTCAGCTCGCAACCGCAAGGGAGGCGATGCTTGCAATCGATCCCGACACGAAGGCGGAGATAATCAACTGCGGACTTGAAACCTATAAGTTCGTTGTAAGCGATGACGGAGACCTTAACGTAAAGCTTATGACGAAGGCTATTGCTACGATATAAAAAAGAACGATACGAAAGGAAAAAAAACATGAAATCAATTAATCTACGATCACTTGCATTACTTCTGCTTCTTTCGATGCTTGTAACTCCTCTCCTCGCTTCATGCAAGCCATCAGACGTAGGAAGTAACGAAACGACAACAGAAGCGATAACAGACGCCCCCAAGGTCGATATCGTCCTTTTTGAGAACGGCGAGACGGATTTCACCATCTTTCGTCCCGACGGTGCGGATAAGGCAACCGTAACCGCATCAACGTCTTTATGGGACAGCCTTTCGGAATATACTGAGGATTCAAGCAAAAGCTTTGACATAAAGAACGATCTTATAAAACGCGGCGAAACGCTTCCGGAGGATGAACACGCTATTCTTGTCGGCTGTACAAACCGTCCGCATACAGAAGAGATCTACAAGGGGCTCAGCTACGGCGACTACAGAGTAAAGCCGGTAGGTAACCGCATTTATGTTGCCGCATACACAATAGACGCGTTTGAGAAAGCGATCAAGGAGTTCCTCAGCTACGTAAAAAAGCATACTGAAAACGGAAAGTGCGTCATCGAAGCTTCTATGCTTATAGAAGGCAACATTGGCGGCATGATTGCAGAGCTTCCCGCTGTAGAAGGCAAGGCACCGTTAACTATACACGATATGAACGATAACTGCTCTCTGGTGGTCCATGAGGAATGTGAGAAGGCAGACTATGAAAAATATCTCCAAACACTTTCCGAAAGCTTCACGCATTACACTTCAAAGCAGATAGGCGAAAACATTTTCAACACCTATAAGAACGATAAGTATCTCGTTCATACCTACTTTATGGGCGTGACTAAATATATCCGTACAACAATAGAACCCATCTCGGATACTGCGGTTATCCCGCTCGAGAGCGAAAACAAGTATACAACGGTAACAACTCCGCTCGTAACACAGATCGGTTGCGAACGAAAGGGCAACACCGGATATCAGAACGGTATGTCCTACATCTTCCGCCTCTCCGACGGCAGGTTCATAATTTACGACGGTGGCTTCACCGCAAGCAACCTTGATGCAACAAAGATAGCAAATGAGCTTACCGCACAGGCGGTCGACAAGAAGAACATAGTCATTGCGGCATGGTTCATGACTCACGCACACGCCGACCACAACGGCGCATTCCGTACGTTTGTCACAAAATATGCCCCCAACAACAGCGGCTCGGTATTTACGGTTCAGAACATCATCAGAAACACTCCCACCATAACGGACGCAAAGGGAGCGGATCACGACAATCCTCAATATATCCAGGATTATGAGCAGAAGGAGCTTTATCTTAAAGAACGCGGATGCAACCTCATTAAAACTCATCCGGGACAGGAATTCTTCTTTGCGGACGCTAAGATCACTGTAATCTACAACCTCGAAATGTTCCTTCCGAAGAGATTCGATTATTTCAACACCTCCACGTCGGTTTCTATCCTTGAAATTGCGGGGCAGAAATTCGCAATGCTCGGTGACTGCTCCGAGGACGGCTCGGCTATTATTGTAAAGAACTATGCAGGAGCAGACCTTGTTTGCGATTTCGTTCAGGTTGCCCACCACGGATATACCGGCGGAACAACTCAGCTTTATAAGATGCTTGATCCTACCTACGTTCTCTGGCCGATGGGCGAATACGATTTCTTGCGTAAATATAAGGACGAGGACCGCTCCGCATACCTTGTAACGCAGTCAACGAAGGTAAAGGGCATCTACACCGCCGGAGCATCAAAATACGTATTCACGCTTCCCTTTAACGGAAACAACTACGAAAAAACCGAATAAAACCTAACATTTAACAGCTAAAATAAAACATACAGGAGAAAAACAATGAAACTTGCAACAACTACAAACGACCTTCATTCCTTTACAAAATGCCAGACCGAGGCTATGGAATATCTCCGCGGGGCAGGCTTTTCTTACCTTGACTACAGCTTCAGCTCGGATTATCACAGAGGAAACGGTATCTATTCAAACGATTTCGAGGGCTACACGGCTCTCATCAACAAAAAAGCTGAGGAGCTTGGCGTTAAGTTCGTTCAGTCCCATTCACCCATGGGCAAGCCCCTGCTTGACGAGGACGGCAAATTTCTTGCAGACACGATGCAGTGCGTAAAGGCGTGCGGCGCGCTCGGAATTC
The DNA here is from genome assembly GCA_045120555.1 of Eubacteriales bacterium. Classification (GTDB taxonomy): domain Bacteria; phylum Bacillota; class Clostridia; order Oscillospirales; family CAG-272; genus SIG640. The sequence goes on along the minus strand of JBGVEZ010000118.1, from coordinate 849 downwards.
CAAGCGTTGTAGTTCATTCGGGCTATGCTTCCGGGCTTACAAAAGAGGAATGCTTTGAACAAAACAAGAAATTCTATGAGCCCCTTCTCGAGGCGGGCGAATATTATAACGTTGATATCCTTGTTGAGAATTTCAATAAGATGAGCAAGCCCGACGTTTATTGGATAGATAACGCTCCCGACCTTCTCGAGCTCATCGAATACGTTGATCATCCTCGCTTCCACGCAGTCTGGGACGCAGGACACGCAAATATGCAGGAAATGCCGCAGGACGAAGCTCTCAGAATGCTCGGCAGCCACGTTCGCGCGCTCCACATTCAGGACAATATGGGCGACAGAGACACCCACATGGCTCCCTTCTTCGGAACTCTCAACCTTGACGCGGTGATGCACGGACTTATCGATATCGACTATAAGGGCTACTTCACCTTTGAGATCGGTAACATCTTCCTCCCCGCAAGCAAGAAGCGTCAATATCCCGCAGACACCCGCCTTGCAAACGTTCCGCTCGATCTCAAGCTCGCAACAGAGCGTTTCTATTACGAAATGGGCAAGAGCATCCTTAAGGCTTACGATCTGTTTGAGGAATAAATCTCCATAAAAGATTTTCAGCTCCCGATACCTCGATGGCTTCGGGAGCTGTTCTTTTATCCGGAATCATTCTTCTGTTTTCTCCTCCGACATCGAAAGATCAAGGCCGGCGATTATTTCCTTAAGGGTGTTTGCGCTGTGGCGGAGCTTGTTGTATTCCTCTGCGGTGAGGTTACAGCACATTCTCATTCTTACGCCCTCGTTACCGATAAGCGTGTGCATCGAGAGTGCGACGTCCTCGATTCCGTATTCGCCGTGA
>JBGVEZ010000117.1:0-15323 GCA_045120555.1 Eubacteriales bacterium | reverse complement strand
ATATTATACCACTTATGTCGACAAATGTCTATGAACTACTCTTCATGATTGAAGTTTTTTGAAAAAAATTTTCCCCACCGAAAAGAAGTTTCCGGTAGGGAATGTGTCATATGTTACTATTTAATTTGATAATCATTCTTTCATCGCGGGCAACTCAATTTTGTTCCTTATCAGATAGTTGTCGATCAACTTAATCATTTCAACAAAGCAACCATCAGCATGAATAAAAATTGTATGTTCAAAGTCCTTTAATTTTATATCATACTTAACCGAATCCCAAGCTTTTTTTATTATTGGTCTAAAATAGGCTTCATTTGTTCCTTCAGAAGAATATACAATGAATTCTACCCCTATCATTCTAGAGGTAGAAGGTACAATTGCACCAACCGAAGCGCTATATTTCACATCTTTCCACAAAACCGTTTTTTCAAACTTTCCTTCTGGGAAGTCCCACACTTCGGTTATACCATTTTTATTTAATTTCAAGCTATAGTACTTCTTATAAGTCAGATCGTCAGGACCAATGTATAACCCCCACGCTATCAATAAAACTAAGGGGCTCCAAAGCACACCAATCACTGTCACTTGCATATATCTTTCATTGAAAAAGCAGTAATACGAAGGTATGGCCACCACAAGTATCCATAATATACAGAACCATACTACTTTTTTTCTGAATTTGGGGGGCGGCTTTTTGTATTCATTAAAACGCTGATCACCTAAAGAATACCGAATAGTCAACTCATTATTGAGTTCAACATATTCATATTTGCCAACTTTTTCAAACAGTAGGTTATCCTTATTCAATTCCATATAAGTGTACCCGGTATGATCAAAAATCGATATCGATAAACTTAAGGCAGGTTACGCCCTCCGCGCTTTTATCCTTGACGAGGCGTTCCTCCTTGCCGTCGGTATTTATGCGGACGATGGTGTTACCGTTTGAGTAGACGACGTTGCCGTCGGGGTCGAAGGTATATGCGATAACGCCGCGCTTTACGACCTCGATCTCGCCGCCCGAAAGCCTGCACAGCTCGAAGCTCTTCGGAATGATTCCGGGGTTCTGCTCTCCGCTGTTCTCCTTGAGTGCCTTTTCGGCATCGATGAGGTTGCCGTCGATGAATATCTGTTTTTCGTCCTTGCCCTTTGCGCGTGTGCCGTTGTTTGTGAGCGTCTGACCCGAATACTTCATCGAGAAGAAGTTGAAGAAGCCGCCGAGCGCGCTAAAAAATCTCACGGGGACCATAACAAGGCTTGTTAAAAAGCCTTCGCCCTTCGGCTGCTCGTCCTTATACGGCTTTCTGATGAAATACAGAGTTCCATCCTTATCGGTCTGCGGCTTTATGTAGGAGGTGTTTTCGTCCTCGAGGATGTAGTCGAGGGTTGAGGTTGCGAAATTGATACGAACTATTGCCGAGGGGCCTGTTTGTGTCATACGACGCATCGTACGCATCATTTCAGCGGGTGTCATCATTTCAGGCTCATCGGGCTCGTCCTCACCCGCAAGCAGAATGCCTGCACTCTCGTAATAGAGGACGTTCGGATTTGACTTATCGAAGGAGGGATTCTTATCGATGCTTTCGCCCTCGGTTATGATGCTTACACCACCTCTGCCGGAAGGCTCAAGGGTACCTATATGCGCAAAATGGGCATAGGATGCGGAAACCGCGATCTTTGTATTCGACGTGTCAAAGGATTCTATCGAATACGCCGTATCGCTGAATGCGATCACCTCGCTCATATCCGCTATCGAGGTCTTGCGGTATATTGCACCCGTTCCGCCGATCTGTTCGGTAAATAGGAGATTATCGTTAAACGCACCGACGCAGGTTACCTCGGAGCGAATAGACGATGCAACAGATGCGGCATCGGTACCTGGAGTGTAGGTTCCGGTGAACATTGCGCCTCTACCCGTATTCTTCCATTCGTTACGCTTTGCGTTGTCAGTCATGCGGCGGACAACGCCGTCGTAAACGCCGTTCGGCACGGGCTCGCCCTTTGCTTGCCCTGTAACGAAGAACATCTTTTTGTCTTTAATATAAAACAGCTTTTCTTTCATAGTTTCATTTTTCATGAGGCGTCGGGAGCCCCGTTTTTTGCGGCGGGAGCAAGCCCCCGCCCTACGGTGTGTTTTTTGATCACCCCTGCCCTGCCGTCAGCTTGATTATGAGGGAGAGCTTATCGGGCTGGACGGGAGCCTCGGTTGCGGCGCGATTACGCTTGATCTCGCCGCAACGTGTGCATTTATGGACTATCATATAGCCTTTTTTTGAGTCGAGCTCAACGCGTATGGGCTCCATTGGCGCGCCGCACTCATTGGCTCTGTCACCGGGATTTACGTCAACGTGCAACGACCAGAGGCAGAAGGGGCAATGATTCCTTGACGAATACCCGAGGGGCTCCACCTTTTTTCCGCAATGCGCGCAGATAAATCCCGAATCGTTCTTTTTAAATCGCTTTTCTTCCATTTGAGCGAATTACTTTTCTTCCTCTACAACTGCGATAGCGAGATCCCTCAGCGCCTGAGCGTCGGGGTAGGAGGGACACTGAGACATAAGCTCGCTTGCGTTCTGAACCTTCGGGAAGGCGATAACGTCACGGAGAGAATCAGCACCGCACATGATCATGGAGAGACGGTCAAGACCGATACCCGCACCGCCGTGAGGGGGAGCACCGTACTTATACGCGTCAACAAGGAAGCCGAACTTCTGCGCGATCTCTTCCTTTGTAAGTCCGAGCGCATCGAACATCTTTTCCTGAAGCTCATAGTCTGTGATACGGATAGAGCCGGAGAGAAGCTCAACGCCGTTAAGAACGAGGTCATATGCCTTTGCACGAACCTTGCCGGGATCTGTGTCGAGGTATTCGAGGCATTCGTCAAGCGGCATTGTGAAGGGGTGGTGCATAGCATCCCAAGCCTGTGTTTCCTCGTTCCACTCGAAGAAGGGGAATTCGGTGATCCAGAGGAAATCGTAGCCCTTTGGAATTATGTCAAGTCTCTTTGCCATGGTAAGGCGGAGAGCGCCGAGGACGGGGAGAGTAACTCTCGCCTTATCCGCAACAATAAGTGCAACGTCGCCCTTTTCACAGCCGAGTCTTGTCATTATCGCTTCAAGCTCGCCCTCCTTAAGGAATTTTGCAAACGAGCAGTTGGGAGCGTCGTCAACGAATCTGATGTATGCAAGACCCTTTGCGCCGATACCCTTTGCCATTTCGGTGAGCTTATCTATCTCTTTTCTTGTGTAAGTTGTAGCCGCGCCCTTTGCAACGATACCTCTTACGGTGCCGCCGTTTTCAATTGCGTTCTTGAATACGACAAAATCGGTTGCGCCTGCAATGTCTGAAAGGTCGGTGATCTCCATACCGAATCTTGTGTCGGGCTTATCGGAGCCGTAGCGGTTCATAGCGTCGGTATATGTCATGCGCTTGATGGGCATTGTGATGGATACGCCGAGAACCTTATTAAAAAGTCTTTCCATGAAGCCCTCGATCATTTCCATGATATCCTCCTGTGTTACGAAGGACATTTCAAGGTCGATCTGGGTAAATTCGGGCTGACGGTCAGCACGGAGGTCCTCGTCACGGAAGCAGCGTGCAAGCTGGATGTAGCGGTCGTAACCGGAGAGCATAAGGAGTTGCTTATAGATCTGAGGCGACTGCGGAAGCGCGTAGAACTTTCCGTGGTGGATTCTCGAGGGAACGAGGTAGTCTCTTGCGCCCTCGGGAGTGGGCTTCATCATCATGGGAGTTTCGATCTCGTAGAAGCCGTTCTCATAGAAGTATTCACGAGCAACGCGAGCTATCTCGTGTCTCATTCTGATATTTCTCTGAAGAGAGGGACGGCGGAGGTCAAGGTAACGGTACTTAAGTGCGTTCTCTTCCTTGGTATTGACGTTATCGTTTACCTCGATAGGGGGAGTATGAGCAGCGGAAAGCACCTTGTATTCGTCAACCGCGATCTCAACCTCACCTGTTTTCATATTCTTATTTACGGCACCCTCGCCTCTTTTGCGGACAACACCCTTTGCAACGACAACGAATTCGCTTCTTGTGGTGAATGCCTTTTCAAAGATAGCCTTATCGGTGGTATCGTCAAATGCGAGCTGTACCATACCCGTTCTGTCGCGAAGATCGATGAAGATAAGTGCGCCAAGGTCCCTCTGTCTCTGTACCCAGCCGCAAACGGTTACTCTCTCGCCGAGATTTTCTGCTGTAAGTGTGCCGCAATAATGTGTTCTTTTATCTGCGGACGTATAAAGTTCTGCCATTTTATTTATAATTCCTTTCAGTTCATGTGATTTGTAATTATGCAATGGGTTCGCCTTCGCTGTCAAAGAGCGGAAGCTTATCGATGTAAATGATATCTGTTCTGTCCTGAGCGTCGCCCTCCGCAAGAACGGTCATCTTTGCAACGGGGATACCTCCCGCCGCCTTAACGAGCTTTTCAAGCGCGATAAGAGATTCACCTGTGGAAATAACGTCATCGACGATAAGTATTCTCTTGCCGTTCATTCTGTCTGCGTCCGCTTTATCAAGGTAGAGCTTCTGTTCCTTTGCGGTGGTAATGGAGCGGACGTCAACCTCGAAGACCTCCTTCATATAGAGCTTCGGAGCCTTTCTTGCGACAACGTAGTAGTTGTCCTTTGCCTGTCTTGCCATTTCGTGAGCTATCGGGATACCCTTAGCCTCTGCGGTAAGTATGTAATCATATTCGGGAGCGCGTGCAAGCAGTTCCTTTGCACAAGCCTCGGTAAGCTCCCAGTCGCCAATAACGACAAATGCCGCGATTTGGAGAGAATCGTTGAGCTTACAGAGCGGAAGGTCACGGCAAACGCCACCAATATTTACGGGATAAACAGTTTTCATTTCAAAAATTCCTTTCGTTAATTTGAAGAATTATAAAGCAATCAATAATATTATACTACCTTTCGGTATAAAAATCAAGTCAATTCCGAAAATTTTTCCCAAATTATAGAGACGGGCTTCGATTTTCGGCATATCTTGCGGCATTTTTGTTATTTCTGTAGTCGCGAGGGCTGACTCCCATATGCTTTTTGAAGGCACGGTTGAAGGTACGGAGCGAATTGAAGCCCGAGTTCTCGCTGACGTCGATTATCGGATCGTTAGTCTCTCGCAAAAGCCGCGCGGCATAGGTTATGCGCAGGGAGTTTATGTAATCGTTGAATCCGATGTTCAGCTTATCACCGAAGAGGTGGGATATGTAGTGCTTCGATATGTGAAGATCCTCTTCAAGCTGTGTAAGCGAGAGATTCTGCGTGAAGTTGTTTGCACAGTAGTGAACGATGGTTCGGAGCGTGTTGCCGTCACCCTTTTTATAGGGAGTTATCGACATTTCACCGAATATCAGGCTGAACAGTACAAGAAGCCTGCCCTTAAGCAGCGGCTCACGAAGCTCGCTGTCCGGTCTTTGCGCCGCAAGTGAAAGATCTCGCACCGCCTCCCAAAGCTCGGGCTTTTCGGAAACATTTCGTATAACGTTCTTCTGGGGAACAGCATTGTTAAAATAGTTGGATAGCTCCGGTACCATCTCCGGATTTACGATAAAGAGATCGTAATCCTCCTTCTCTATCGTTTCAAATCTGTGGACCTGATTCGGAAAGATCACAAAAAGATCGTCAACACCAAGGTCACATATTTCCGAATCGGCATGACCGACACTTCTTCCGCTTCTCATATACACAAACTCGATATGCCTGTGTATATGTGCGTTGCACCGAAGGCTTGCGCTTGAGGTATGCTCGGAGCGATAATAGAAATCGCGGTTTTTGTTTTCGTAGAGCAGCATTTTTGTTTTCTCCTTCGTATTTTAAATTCGGTCTATCTCGATAACGCAGAAATATGACGGATCGAGAACCGAAACGAGGCTTGATACCTTTTCCGTTATGACGTCGTCGCTGTCCTTCAGCTCGAACGGAACGGCGATATCAAATATGAGATTTGAGTGCGTGATACCCGAAACGAATCGGAAATCGTGTATATTCATGCGCGAGTCAAGCGTTTTTACTATTCTTGTGACCTTTTCTCGAAGCTCGGAAACCCTCTCGTCGTCGGTAACAATCGGATCGAGGTGGACAGTGCAAGCCGCCGAAAGCTCACGCGAGATCGCCTTTTCAACGTTATCGATAACGTCATGCGTAAAGAAAACGTCCTTTGCACCGTCGACCTCCGCATGGAAGGAAACGAAGTATTTTCCATGACCGTACGAATGGACGAGCATATCGTGAACGCCGAGGATCTCGGGAAATTCTGCAATTATCCCCTTCAGTCTTTCGATGAATTCCTCGTCGGGTGCCTCTCCGAGAATAAGATCCTTTGTGTCGAGCATTATCTTTGCTCCCGCTATCATGATTATAACTGATACGATAGCCCCGACGTATGCATCGATATTCACCTTAAAGATAAGGAACACACACATCGAAATAAGAACGGCACCGGTTGCAATACAATCCGAAAAAGAATCTGCGGATGCGGCAAGAATTACCTCAGAGCTTATGCGCTTTCCCTCTCTTCTGTAGTAAAGTCCGAGAAGAAGCTTTGCAAGTATCATCACCACAAGAATTACGGTTGAAATAAGATCAATGCTCGGCTCGGCAGGATTTAATATCTTAGCAACAGAATCCTTAAAGAGCGAAAATCCGATCAGCATTACGATAAATGCGACTATCATAGACGCTACGTATTCGATTCTCGCGTGTCCGAAGGGATGATGTCTGTCCGCGGGCTTTGCGGCTATACGGAAGCTTATAAGTGAAATAAGCGACGATCCCGCGTCCGAGAGGTTATTCGATGCGTCGGCGACAAGTGAAACGCTTCCTGACATAAGTCCGAGGATAAGCTTTACTGCAAAAAGCGCAAGGTTTACGCAGATCCCGACCACCGAGACCTTGATTCCGGTTTTTTCTCTGTTCATATCAAAAGTCCTTTAAATCTATGAGTTCCTTTCAAGTAGTATGGAAAGCGCCTGAAGTGAAGCCTTTTTCGGTGCCTCAAGCGTTTTACTTAAGCTGTCTGTTTTATTCCCGAAAAACGCATTATATGCGTGCTTTGAAAAATCTCCCCAGCCGAAGATATCGTAGTAGCAGTATACGGTATTTGCACCGTGCGGCAAACGGTATTCATCGGTCACAAGCTCTGTAAATCCGTCAGAAAGCTCGAGCATCAGCGAAATAAGCTCGAATGACATTATTTTATCGGGGCAGTCATCGGTGATTGCAAGCGGATACAGCCTTGACATATCAACAACGTATCCTTCAGAATCGTCTTCACGGGTAGGAAGGGGCAGGTAGACGTACCCGTTACCCGAATACGTTCCTATGCTTATTACGTTATCAACGTTCGTATCTGACGTAATAAAATTCTTATATGCCGAAAGAGCGGCAGCACGTTTAACGTATCCTTCATAATCCACGCTTGCTTCACCGTTATCCGCAAAGGAAAACAAGCCGTCCGAAATAAGTGCGTGAATCCCCTGCTCGTCAAGGTACAGGCTGCTTTTCGAATCTGCGATTATCTGAAACAAAGCATCGTACGTAATAGCTCCGTTTTGTGAGACACTCACAAGACGTGCCGCAGCAGAAGAATTGGCATTAACCTTGAGGTAATAGCGTGAGAGAAAGATGGAGGGCGTTATATCTCCGACAATAAAGTACTGCTTTCCCGCAACGCTCATGCTGTCCGAAAAGGATCTGTCAAAGCCCTCCGATCTGCCGTAAAGCTCTGAAACGTCCGCAAGTCCGCCGTTCATCAAAAAGCGGGAGCCGTCAGACATCATATTAAGCATAAGAAGGTGGGGCGCAGTATTGCCCGCCATCGAGCCTGCCTCGATATCCGCGTATACGTCAAGCGAATATTTAAAAAGCAGTGTCGCTCCCGTTCTTTGGCAAACAGCGAGGTTTCTTTTATAAACAGCCTCGCTTACAATATCTCCTCCTATGCTGTCTCCGAGCAGAATATCTCCGCTGTTCGGTGCGAGAACGGTAAACGTCATTCCCGCATACGGCGGAGGAGGTACGGTTTCCGGGGATGAGGTATCAGACGGAGCCTGTGTGGTATCAGCCTGCGGCGGAGCAATGGTTACGGGCGTCTTAGGTGTTTCCGATGCCGTCGTATCATTACCTTGCTTCTGTCCTCCGAGGATACCCGAAATTATGAGAATAACACAGAGTACCGCACCAATGGCGATAAAAAGTATTTTTTTGTTCATTTAATTTTTGTGGTATTTATGGTCTCCATTTTTGAATTTGTAGTTTTAAGAACGATACCTCCGTCGGGTAAAAATTCAAACGCACTTCCCGAAAATTCGTTATCGGGATCGACTGCCGCCTCGGGAGGATTGTCCGACATTTTTGCGCCTATGACTACGGGAAAATTCGCGCGCGCCTTATCGGGAATGCGGTCGTCACCGGGCTTTACGTATTCGATTCTGTGGCAATGTCCGCAGAGCATAACGTCAATGCCGATCTCGTTTAGTGAATCCGTCCACTGATCGTAGTAATTATCCGCAAAATCATGCTTGATTATGGTAAAGGGTACGTGACATACCGCGATCTTATGCATAACGCCCTCAGCCTCGTATTCGCAAGCCTTGTTCTTTATGAGCTTGCGGAGAAAATCACACTGATCCTGACGGAAAGCGGAATAGTCTGCGATGTCACCGTATTCAACGTGCGTGTCGATCTTATCCTCACCGCAATCAAGGCAAACAGCCCACACGCTTCCTACGCGGAAGGTAAAATAGGTCTTTCCGCAATCAGATCCTACGTATGAGGGGAGAAGCTCTGCACACGCACCTCTCGTATCGTGATTACCTCTTACGAATACGCAGGGCTTTTCGCCGCGAAGCACGCTCTCCGCTATTTTATGTACGGTTCTGATATGACCGAGGCTGACCGCCTTATTTGCGATATCACCGCAGAGAACGAGAAGGTCAAGATCGTCACCGAAGTAGGATGCGCATCTTGCGGAGGCAACGTCCTTTGAATGCGTATCGGCAAGCATATAGAGCTTCAGCGAGCCATTCTTGCCGGGAGCGTGGAATTTTCGCTTTTCTGTAACTATCGGACCGCTTGCGGGATGATATGCCTTTCTGTCGGCAATGTGGGAAAAGCCTACGGTATATTCACCCGCATCGTCAAGGACGGAGGTGGGAACGGTGACTCTGTGGAAGGTATCGGCAGAGCGGACAACGCCGTTTATGCTGTCCTTATAGATCTTTCCGCCTATCTCGGCATAAGCCCATGCGTTTATATCCGTTTCAAAAATTATCTGATAGGTGTCATTTACGAGAAAAACTACGGGTGGGGTTACGAGGGTGGGGACGGGCTCAGCGATCTCTTCAATAATTTCTGTTTTGTTTTCAAGCTCTGACATTTTCTTTGTTTCCTTTCAATCTGATTCTGTTTGTTAAAATATAAGATTTCCTATAAGAGAAACGATAAGTGCGCATATCCATGCGACCGCGCACTGCATAAGCACGATGCCTACCGTCTTTAACGTTGAATGCATTTCCCTTCTGATTGTTGCTATCGACGCAACACAGGGCGTGTACAGAAGGGTGAATGTAAGGAAGGCGCAAGCACTTACGGGAGTGAAAAGGGACGGAAGCACTGTTGACAGGCTTTCGACCGAGGTATTCATAAGCACGGCAAGCGTCGAAACGACCGCCTCCTTTGCAGAAAGTCCGGTAAAGAGCGAGGTTGCGATCCTCCAATCGGAAAGACCGAGCGGCGCAAATATCGGAGCAACCAATCTTCCGAGCATGGCAAGCAGGCTCTGCGAGCTGTCCTCTACCGCATTGAAGCGTATATCGAACGCACCGAGGAACCATATCACAACGGACGCTACAAAAATTACGGTAAATGCCTTTGTGACGAAGTCCTTGGCCTTCTCCCACATGAGAAGCAGAACGCTCTTCGGTGACGGGAAGCGATAGTTCGGAAGCTCCATGACAAACGGGACAGCTTTTCCCTTGAATGCGGTGCGGTTAAGGATCAGCGCAACGATGATTCCAACAAGTATTCCTCCGAAATAGAGCCCCGTCATAACGAGCGCGGAATATTTAGGGAAGAATGCGTGCGCAAACACGGCGTAGATCGGTATCTTTGCCGAGCAGCTCATAAACGGAGTGAGCATGATGGTCATCTTGCGGTCGCGGTCGGAGGAAAGCGTTCTCGTTGCCATGATGGCGGGAACTGTACATCCGAATCCGATAAGCATAGGAACTATACTCCTGCCCGAAAGACCTATTCTGCGGAGAAGCTTATCCATAACGAAGGCTATTCTTGCCATATATCCGGTGTCCTCAAGGATGGAGAGGAAGAAGAACAGCACCACTACAAGCGGTAAGAAGGTAAGCACCGAGCCGACGCCCGCAAACACTCCGTCAATAACGAGGCTGTGTACGACGGGATTTATTTCTGCCAGCGCGAGAAGTCCGTCCACCCAATCGGTGAGCGCGGCTATTCCGATTTCCATAAGGTCGGACAGCGCCTGACCGACAAAAAAGAAGGTTGCGGTAAAGACGGTGAACATTATAAGAATGAAAAGCGGGATCGCAAGGTATTTATTGGTAACGATATTGTCTATTTTTATACTTCTGCGTCTTTCCTTGCTTTCCTCGGGCTTCTTTACCGTATCGCGGCATACGCCCTCTATAAACGTATATCGCATATCGGCAAGGGCGGCGTTTGCGTCAAGTCCGCATTCTCCCTCCGCCTCGGCAATGCTGTGGGCGATAAGATCGTATTCGTTATCCGACAGCTTCAGCCTTTCGGCGATGAGCATATCACCTTCAAACATCTTCACCGCAGCAAATCTCGGAGATATACCAAGTCTTTCGGCGTGATCCTCAACTATATGCGATATTGCGTGAATGGTACGGTGAACGGCACCCGACGCGCAAAAGTCACGCACGCGGGGGAGTGTCCTTTCCCTTGCGGTTCTTTCCGCAACCTCTATAAGCTCGTCAACGCCCTCGCCTCTCATAGCACTTATCGGCACTACGGGCACGCCGAGCCTTTCGGAAAGGCGCGTAACGTCGATGCTTCCGCCGTTATTCCGTATCTCATCCATCATATTGAGTGCTATGACTACGGGAACACCGAGCTCAAGCAGCTGAAGCGTTAAGTAAAGATTTCTATCTATGTTCGTGGCGTCGACGATATTTATAATACCGTCCGGCTTTTCGTTAAGTATAAAATCACGGCTGACTATCTCCTCGCTTGAATACGGACGGAGAGAATATATTCCGGGAAGGTCGGCAACGGTTGCGTCCTTTAATCCGCGGATCTCACCCGTCTTGCCCTCAACTGTAACACCGGGAAAGTTGCCTACGTGCTGATTTGAACCTGTCAACTGATTGAATAGCGTAGTCTTTCCGCAGTTTTGATTTCCTGCAAGTGCAAATAACATATACTGTCCTCCTTAAAGCTCGACCTCTATCATGGCGGCGTCCTCTTTTCGCAGTGTTAGTGTGTAGCCGCGAAGCCTCAGCTCAAGCGGATCTCCGAGTGGCGCCGTACGGGTAAGCGTTACAACCGTTCTCGGAATAAGTCCCATATCGAGAAGGTGGCATCTGAGCGGACCTGCACCGCCGACCGCGATGATCGTTGCGCTTTCTCCGATGCTCAGCTTATCAAGAGTTTTTCTGTCTTTCATAAAATTGATTCCTTTCGATTTTGCCGTCAGAAAAGGCAAACTATTTTTTCAATACCGCCATATCCCGGTATCCCGCTTTTCAGATTACGGTCTGCTGTCATTATTTCCTTAAGCAGAGCCTCAAGAAGCTCGGAGCTGAATCGGTTTGCCGCCTCCGTTCGTAGCTTTAGCGGATATTCCTTAAGCTTGGTAATCGCCGCCATCTCGTCACGCGACATTCCCGCAGCGATCATGGATTTTATTGCAATTATATCGTAAACAACGCTTGAGATCTCGGAAAGCACGATTATCGGCTCTATTCTGTCCTCTTTTTTTCTGCGGATAATACGGAGAGCAAGCGTTCGGTTGCCCGACAGAATAGCATTCATAAGGTCGAATGCGCCGAATTCCTCATACGACGTACACACAGCCTCCACGTCTTCAAGGGTTGGCTCTGTTCTTCCGGACGCCCGCACGTAACAGCAGAGCTTGCGGATCTCGCCGTCGAGAATTGACATATCGTCGCTGACGTACGCAATAAAACGCTTAAGAAAGTCGATCTCAACCTCACAGCCGTCTGCCTCGAAATGCATCCTGCACCACGGAATAAGACGCTGCACGGTATATTTTTCAAAAAGTATCGGACAAAGAAGCTCGCACAGCTTATTGAAACGCTTAAGTCTGTCCGCGCGTCCTACGTATGTCAGCTTGTCCGCAGGAACCATCAGCACAAAGAAGTTACCCTCGTAATCATTGACCGAATCTATTGCGGACAGCAGGGCGTTGAATTCCCCCTCACGCATTCCGTCTATATCAAGTCCGGACACAACAACCAGCTTTTGCTCAGCGAAAACCGGTGCCGAGGCAAACGAATCGGAAAGCGCCTCGGGAGAATAGTCAAGCGTATCAAATTTTATGAGGTTCATATCACGAAAGCTCTCGTCAGGACACACCGTACGCTCAAGCAAGCGACGTGCGTTCTGCTTCATATATTCCTCTTCTCCGTAGAGCATGACCGCATTCTCTATCCACGTTCCGCCCTTAACCTTTTTATAAAACTCGTCGCCCTTTATCGGCACCTGAACATTTGACAAGGTCATCTCCGTTCCGGCAGCCACTATCGGCCTGCCAATGATAGTAATATATATTATATTATACCACATTAAATGTCTGTTGTCAATACGATTGTATAAATCTATACACCGCAAATCGCAATTTATGTCCTTTATTTAAAAAAGAAAAGGGGCGTATCCGAACACGCTCCTTTTCAGATCATATGACGCAGCTCATACGTCCGATCATTTTTTCTCTTTAAGATAGCAGTAATAAAGCTCGCCACCCGTCCACCTTGAGTTATTGCAGGCGATAAATATCATATTACCGATGACCGATATGTTTTCGGGCTCCGTCGTCTCGGGGATGCTGAGCTCCACCTCTTTAACGAAATCACCGTTCCAATCAAAAACGCGGATAACGTTCTGCTTATACTGAACGTAATAGATATAATTTTCGTCCGCGCAGCATCCCTGTGTGGTGTTTGATGCGGGCTTGCCGGGCAGCGTAATTCCATTCGGTATGTAGTCCTTGCTGATATTGAAGGACTCGTCGAAGATCGATATCTGCTGACCGCTTACTCCCGCCACGTACACGCGACGCGTGGGCTCAAAGTCAAGTGCATACAGATTCAGCTTCAGCCGGATCTCATCGACAGGCTCGAGAGTATCCGCGTTGAGAACCGCAAGCTTGCTTGAATTCGGCATGCAGTATGCAACGTAAAGTAGATTCTCGTAGGGATTGTAAGCGATATCGTTTCCGTGCTCAAGATCCATCATTTTACTTTTGGCAACAAGCTCGCCTGTCATCATATCATATTTATACACATAGCCGTCCTGTGTCTGCGTATTGACGTCACTTACGGATTTTATCATGCAGAAATACATATGCTTCCCGTCCGTACAGCCCCCCTGCATTATACGCGAGGCGTCGGTTGCGGGGATATCGTATTCCTTTGAATGTGAGGTCGTATACTCCTTCGAAGCGTCAAAGCTTATAGTTGATTTTTCAAAGCGCTTTTCGCTCACGTAGGTTCCCACGTTTATCGGAAGGCTCGTTCCGCTGTGCTCACCGATATAATTCTTTGCAAAGTATTCCACAGCGGCTTTGAAGCTGCCTGCGGTAGCGGAGATAATTATCTCATTTTCAGTAACGTTTATTGCGAAAGTACCGTTCTCAAGGCTGTCGTAGAGCTCTCTTGTCTTTTCGGTGACGCCGAGATATATCGGCTTTTTTATCCCGTCCGGATTCTTTTTATCGAGATACTCCTTATATTCCTCGCTGACTATATCGATTCTCGATTCATACGAAACCGATTCGTTCCAGAGTGCCATTGCCTCCACAGACGCGTTTTTCAGCCATTGTGGAATCTTTTCCGGGACTACCACGGTGTAATTTGGCTTTCCTCCCTCGAAAATACGAATAGCGGATTCCTCCGATTCCTGCATATCGGACGAGTCTGATGTCTCCGTACCCCCACCCGTCACGTCCTGTGCTTTACAGGAAACGGATGCTGCCAGAATTAAAAGCGCAAGCAGCGCGGCAAATAACCTTTTTTTCATTTTTCTCTATTTCCCCGGATTCTATTTAGCCTTTGGCGGCACTATCTCCGTTTTATAAACGATACCGCCGGTCCAATTGGGGTTATTACATGCAATATAGAAGCTATTACCCACGATGGAAATATTCTCAGGCTCGGTATTTGAGGGAATATCAAGCGGTATCTGATTTACGTATTTACCCTTCCAGTCGTAAATTACAATAACGTTCGTATTGTACTGAACGAAGTAGATGTAATTTATGTCGGTCTCCATTCCCTGTGTTGTAAATCCGGTATTGACCGCGGTAAAGCGATCAGATGCCGGAAGATAATTTTTGTCGACCTTGAAGTTCTTATTGAGTATGGAAAAATCCTGTCCGCCGGATATTCCGACAACGTATACCTCTCGGTCGGGCTGATAGCTTATACTGAATATCTTGAAGGGCAATTCGACCTTTTTTACAAATTCAAGAGTGTCGGCGTCGACAACACTGACCATTGTTCTGTTTGGCGAATTATGGCATACGAGAAGCTGATTGGTCTCGGGAATATAGGTGATGTCATTTGAATGATCGGTAGCAATATCCTTACTTGTTTTTACGTGCTTTCCCGTCGCTATGTCGAACTTGCGGATAAACGCTGTCTGCGAATCCCCCGAATTTACCATAGCATAGTACATATACTTACCGTCCGTGCAGCCGCCCTGCATTATACGCTTTCCGCTGATTGCCGAGATATCGTAGAGCTTTGTGCTCTTTGTGGAAAATCCCGCCGCTTCCGAAATACTGTCCGAAAGACCGTGCGATATCGTTCTGCTCTTATATTCTCCTCGCTTTGCAAAAACTCTTCCGTCCTCTGTCTTTACCATAAAATGCTCGGTAAAGTAATCAACAGCCTTTCCGATAAGCGCAGGCTTGGAAGCGCATATGTATATTTTCTTGTCGGTAACGCGGATACCGAAGGTATTATCCTTAAGCTCAGCTTCAAATTCCGCGCTGCCCTCACGATTGCTTGCGCCTATCATTATTTCGTATTCACCCGGCTGCTCGTCGCGTATAAGGAAATCGTCACGCAC
>JBGVEZ010000116.1:0-3527 GCA_045120555.1 Eubacteriales bacterium | reverse complement strand
AATTCGCCCGCTTCATGGCCGAGAGTTGCATTCCTCGATCCTACCTATACGCTTTCACTTCCGTACGATTATACGGTAAGCACCGCTCTCGACGCATTCCATCATGCAATCGAATCATATCTTTCCCCGAAATCCACCGATTTTTCCGAGCTGCTTGCACTTTATGCCGCAGAAAAGATCTGGGACGTTCTCACGCAGTATCCCGAAACCTTCTCCTTTGAGCACAGAGAACAGCTGCTTTACGCATCCTGTGCGGCGGGCGCGGCTATCAGCATCACGGGAACGGGCTTCCCCCATCCCCTCGGCTACAGCCTTACAATGCTCGACGGTATCCCCCACGGCAAGGCTTGTGCCGTATTTGCGGGCGCATACCTCGACTACAATGAGAAGACCGAAAATGGAAGAGAGCGCATTGCCGTTCTTTATGAAAGACTTAACGTAAAGCCGAAGGTAATGAGAGAATTTCTCGCCTCTCTTGCGGACGTTGACCTTTCGTTTACCGAAGAAGAGATCGCACACAGAGTTGAGCTTATCAAGGGTGCGAAGAACTACGTAAACTCTCCCTACGTTCTTTCCGTTGATGAAATGTACGATATATACAGAACGCTTTTCTTGAAGAAAAAGAGGTAAACGTATGCTTGAAGAACTGAAAATGGCGGTGTATGAGGCGAATATGCTTCTTGCGGGAAGCGGACTTGTTTTCGGCACGTTCGGAAACGTCAGCGGAATTGACCGTGAGAGCGGCATCGTTGCGATAAAGCCCTCGGGCGTTGATTATTCTGTCCTCAAGGCGGAGGATATCGTTCTTGTTGACCTTGACGGAAACGTGGTTGACGGCAGCCTCCGCCCCTCCTCGGATACTCCCACACACATCGAGCTTTACAAGGCGTTCCCGAATGTCGGCGGCGTCTGCCATACGCATTCGACCTATGCAACATCGTTCGCACAGGCAGGCAGACACATAAAGCCGTACGGCACCACCCACGCGGACTATTTCGGCGGTGTGATTCCATGTACTCGCAGAATGACTCCCGATGAGATTGCGGGCGAATACGAAAAGAACACGGGGCTTGTCATCGCGGAGACCTTTAAATTTCTCGATCCCGACAGAATGTCCGCCGTCCTCGTTAACTCCCAC
This sequence comes from Eubacteriales bacterium, assembly GCA_045120555.1. Taxonomy (GTDB): domain Bacteria; phylum Bacillota; class Clostridia; order Oscillospirales; family CAG-272; genus SIG640. Next base: position 2,389 of record JBGVEZ010000116.1, on the reverse strand, counting down.
GGCCCGTTCACGTGGGGTAAGGACGCAAGAGCCTCTGTCATGAATTCGGTATATCTTGAAATGGTTGCCAATATGGCGATGAATACCGAAATATTGAAAGCCCTCGGTGCTGAATGCGAGCCGATGCAGCCCGAGCTTCTTCGGAAGCATTTTGACAGAAAGCACGGAAAAAATAAATATTACGGACAGTAAGAAAAAGGGTACGCCACGAATTTGTGACGTACCCTTTTTTGGATTTTATCTTTCAACGTATCCCGTGAAACGGAAATTCAATTCCTCATAAGGAATCATTTTGCCGTCAACGGTTATCGCTTCCTTCGGGATGGTTATAAAATAGTCGTAGGTGTGGAGAATTTCGCTGTGCACGAACGTATCCTTTGTCGGTTGTGTAAAGTGGATCGCAAGCAGATTTGTCTCGGGATCGAAGCCGTATTCAAATTCATAAAATACAGATCCACCGCGGTATCTCGAAATATAAACAATTATATTCTTATCAAAGAAATCGTCCGTATAAAGCTCGGAATATTTCTTTTTTGTTCCCTTTTCAATAGCCTCGGAAAGCTTTTCCTTGCTGTCGATTATTCCTGCCTTGCTGCAATCTGTTGCGCCGCTTGATATCGTTCCGTCAGAGTTTTTGTATTCCATATATTGTGTAAGCGGAAATTCGTAAGACAAGCATCCGTCAGAATAAGCATTGGAATTCACACCTATACTGGAAAAGACAAAAACATAATCGGAAAAATTTTCGGGTAGCTTTGCAAATCCGGGATAATCAACCTGTTGCACTACGTCTGTTGAAAAAATGTAGAAATCGGCTTTCTTGAAGTTAACCTTTACGTTTAACAGTGCGTCCAAAACAGGGTCGCTCGTTTCGGGAGCTGTAGTTTCGGGGGCTGTCGTTTCAGGGGCTTTAGTTTCGGGAGCCTTGGTTTCCGGGGCTTTAGTTTCAGAGGGTGCGGAATAGATCGGTGCGTTTGTCGGGGCGTAGGTGGTTGTTGCGGTTGCGGAGGTGCTGCCGTCATCACTGTCGCTGTTTCCTGCCTCGGCGCATGACGTGACGAGCATAACGGATATAAGGATCAACGCAAATAATTTCTTCATAATTTTACCGCCTTTCGATCGTTTTATTGTTGATTTAATTATACCATGTCAAAAAATTAATGTCAATAGATTTTGGAAAAATATTTTTTGGAAAATTTTCGTTTTTTAGTGAGTAAAATGAGGGTGAGTTACGAATAGAGCATAAAAAAGCCTGCAGGGAAATTCCCGCAGGCCATAAAATTATTTTAATTGTATTGTTCCTGCTCTGCAACAGCGGGGACTTCCTCCTCGCCTTCGGGAGCATTTACCGTAACGCTTACGAATTCCGCCTTGTTGGAATCGGTCTCGGTTACCGCAATTTCAAGATGTGCGTAGGTGAAGGAGTCGCCCTCCTCTGCGATCTTATCGAGCATTTCGGTTACCCAGCCGTTTACGGTGGTGGATTCGGTTTCGATCTCTATGTTGAACTGCTCACAGAAATCGTCTATATTCATATCACAAGCAACCTTGAACCTGCCGTCCTCAAGCTCGGAAAATTCCTCAATTACCTCGTCGTGCTCATCCCAGATGTCACCGACAATTTCCTCGAGAACGTCCTCCATCGTAACGATACCGACCGTTCCGCCGTATTCGTCAACAACGATAGCGATGTGCGACTGCTCCTGCTTGAAGGTCTTGAGAATATCGTTTGCCGTTTCGGATTTTGGAATATAAAGGGGAGGAGTGATAAGCTCTGTTAACGCCTTATCCGTGATTCCGGAGCCCGTATAGAAATCCTTCTGATGGAGGATACCCACAACGTTGTCTATGGTCGTGTCGTAAACGGGAATACGCGAGAATTTGGTTTCGGAAAGCAGTGCCGCGATCTCTTCCTTGGTTGAATCAAGCGGAAGCGCAACAACGTCAACACGGTGTGTGAGTATATCTGCGGCGGTTTTTTCGTTTATTTCGATTACGTTTCTGAGAAGGTCGCCCTCTTCCTCGTCAATGCTTCCGCCCTGCTCAACCTCTTCAACGAACATAAGAAGCTCTTCCTGTGACATCTTTCCGTCGTCATCGGATTTGATTATAAGTCTGAGGAGCTTTTTCCAAAGTCCGAAAAGGAAATTGAATGGGGTGAAGATCCAGATAAGAAGCTGGATAAGGGGAGCGGAGAACATGCAGAATTTCTCGGGGATATCCTTTGCGATGCTCTTCGGGGAAACCTCACCGAAGATGAGGATCACTATGGTAAGTACTGCGGTGGAAACGGTGGAGCCTTTTGTCTGATCGCCGTTAAGCATGGCGGTAAAGAAAAGGGTGGCTACCGAAGCCGCTGCAATGTTAACAACATTGTTACCGATAAGAA
>JBGVEZ010000115.1:0-4066 GCA_045120555.1 Eubacteriales bacterium | reverse complement strand
GGTGCCTTTGTTGTATCCGGAGTTTTTGTGGTTTCGGGTGCTTTCGTTGTTTCGGGCGCCTTTGTGGTTTCGGGCGCTCTTGTTGTTTCGGGAGCCTTCGTGGTTTCGGGAGCTCTTGTGGTTTCGGGAGCTCTTGTTGTTTCGGGTGTCATTGTTGTTTCGGGCGCAAGCGTTGTTATATGTGCTTGACCGGAAGTCTGCGTTCCCTCCAACGGCTGTGATGTGCATGCAACAAGAGACAGAACCGTCATAAGCGCAAGAATAAGAGATATTACCTTCTTCTTCATTTTCATTTCTCCGTATTTTCGTTAAGCTCGAATGTACTTCTTCCTGTATTATATCATAAAAAACGATAGTTGTCAACCCAAAATTTTCAATTTTCGACTTGACTCGGCGTTGTTTTTGTGGTATACTGTTGTCATGAAACGAATGGAGGGATTGCGGTGGTCAAGGTAACGGTTCTTTGCGAAAACGCGCAGGGGTGTGACGGAGTTTGTGCCGAGCACGGGCTTTCGCTTTATATTGAGGCTTGCGGAAAAAGAATACTGTTCGACATGGGTCAGAGCGGCTTGTTCTCGGAAAATGCGGCATCGCTCGGAATCGATCTCTACGCGGTTGATGCGGCTGTGCTGTCACACGGACATTACGACCACGGCGGCGGAATACGCACCTTTCTCGACATAAACAAAAAAGCTCCGATCTACGTTCATCCGCTTGCATTCGGGGACTACTACTCGGGCAAGGAGAAATACATCGGGCTTGACAAGTCCTTATATGGCTGTGATAGGCTGATATTTACCGACCGTGAGACAAAGCTTTTTGATGGCATCACGATCATCGCACCGAACGAACGCGAGCTTCCCTTCCCCGATGAGACGTACGGACTTTATATGAAGGCAGACGGCGAGCTTATACCGGATACGTTCTTGCATGAGCAATATCTTATTATAGATGATGGAGATACAAAAACGGTCATAAGTGGCTGCTCGCACCGCGGAATAGACAAAATAGCAGCATATTTTAATGCGGACGTGCTTATCGGAGGCTTTCACCTAAAGAAGCTTGACGTCGAGAAGGATTCGGGTGTGCTTTCCGAGCTTGGGGATAAGCTTCTTTCGCAAAAAACAAAATACCTCACCTGCCATTGCACGGGTGAGGAGCAATACCAATATATGAAGGACCGCATGGGTGAGCGTGTAGACTACGCCGCGTGCGGAGACGTAATAGAAATCAAGGAGAAGAATTATGCAAAGCTGTGATCTTATTTTCAATCAATATCTTCCCTTCTGGAAGAGCCTTGAGCCGTCCGACTGTGAATTTCTCTGTCACAACACACAGAAGTTCAGCTATAAAAAAGGCGAGACGATACATGACGGCGGCTCTTGTACGGGTGTATTTCTTATTAAGAAGGGATGCTTACGCGTTTACATACTTTCCGAGGAGGGTAAGGAAATAACGCTTTACCGTCTCTTCGAGGGTGACGTTTGTATGCTTTCAGCATCGTGCGTTCTGCAGGCTGTAACCTTTGACGTATTCGTCGATGCGGAGGAGGACAGCGAATGCTATCTCATCAACGGAAACGCATTTATGGCAGTAAACGACAGAAGCACCGAAGCCAAAATATTCGCACTCGAGCTTGCCGTTGACCGCTTCTCGAACGTTATGTGGGTGCTTCAGCAGGTGCTTTTCATGAGCTTTGACAAGCGTCTTGCCATCTTCCTTTGGGACGAAATAACGAAAAGCGGCAATGACACAGTTAAAATGACGCACGAGCAGATCGCCAAATACATGGGATCTGCCCGTGAGGTAGTTTCAAGAATGCTAAAATACTTTGCCGCTGAGGGTATAGTTGAGGTCTCTCGCGGCGGCATCAAGGTCATTGACCGACAGAAACTAAAGCGATTAGCCCTCTAAAAGCTCAAGCAGCTGTTCCTTTCTGCGATATCCAACCGCCTTTGACGCTACGTCTCCGTCCTTTACGACAACAAGCGTCGGAATGCTCATAACGCCGTATTTTTGCGCGAGCTCCTGCTCCTCATCAACGTTTATCTTGGAAACCTTGTACTGAGGGTATTCCTCTGCAAAGGCATCTATAACGGGAGAAAGCATCTTACATGGACCGCACCAGGATGCAAAGAAATCGAGAAGAACGGGCTTATCCGAACGAAGAACCTCGGATTCAAAATTATTATTGTTTATATGAAGCACTGACATAGTAAAGTTTCCTTTCTGCTTTTCGTGTAGTTTGTAGTTTTTATTGAGGTCTTTACCTCTTATCTTACGCTTATATTATACCCGATTTTTAAGTTTTTTTCTGTAACTATGTCACATAAGGTAAGCTTTTCAAAAAAATTTTTTGGATACGAAAAAAATTGAGAAAAAGCTATTGAAATTTCAAAAAAAAAGTAGTATAATAATATATGTAATTCTGTAAGGCGAAAAAACGCCTCAATACCAGATCAACCACTAATGAAAGGTACGGAAAACATTATGAAAAAGCTTTACACAGGCAAGACAAAGGACGTTTACCTGCTTGACAACGGAAACGTTTCTCTCAAATTCAAGGACGACTGCACAGGCAAGGACGGAGTTTTTGATCCGGGCGAAAACTCGGTAGGTCTCACTATTGAAGGTATCGGCAGAGCGAACCTCGAAACGTCGGTATACTATTTCGAGCTTCTCAAGGCTGCAGGCATCAAGACACACTACGTTTCCGCAGATCTTGAAAACGCAACAATGGAGGTTCTTCCCGCTGAATGCTTTGGTAAGGCACAGGGCGGTAACGGACTTGAGGTAATCTGCAGACTCGTTGCTACGGGCAGCTTTATCCGCAGATACGGCGAATACATCAAGGACGGCACTCCTCTTGAGGGCGGCTACGTTGAATGTACCTTCAAGAACGATGAAAAGGGCGATCCGCTTGTAACAGGCGAAGGCCTTGCAGCTCTCGGCGTTATGACTCCCGAAATGTTCGCAAGCATGAAGGAGCAGACACTCAAGATCACAAAGATCGTTGCTGACGACTTAAAGACCATCGGTCTTGATCTTTGGGATATTAAGTTTGAATTCGGATACAACAACGGCGAGGTAGTTCTCATTGACGAGATCGCTTCGGGTAATATGCGCGTTTACAAGGACGGCAAGATCGTAGACCCCGTTGAGCTGACCAAGCTGATTCTGAATCGATAATTTTAAATAGGATGCGTTAGGACGCGTTAGGACGCGTTAGGACGCGTGAAGGGGGAACTTCTTTCGAGAAGTTCCCCCTTCAAATCCCCTTCAAGAACTTGCTGACAAGTTCTTTTTTCGTATTGCTCTTGTTCGCCGATTGATTGCGAAAATTCGATTGTTTTTTCGCGGGTCGTCGAGGTCGCCGACCCCTACAAATTGTTAATTTGGTTCTATTGTAAACGAAAGGAGAAAATATGAAGGTTGTAATTTGTTGTTTAAATTCTAAATATGTCCACGCGTCCCTTTCTCCTTGGTGTTTATTGTCGGGTGTGAGAAAATTCTGCAACGAGAAAATCGATGCAATCGTTATGGAAAGCACAATCAATGGTGATATTTACGACTTTGCAGATAAAATAACCGAGCAAAAGCCTGACGTTGTTTCCTTTTCATCCTACATTTGGAACATTACGAAAACTCTCGAAATTTGTCGTTATACAAAGGAAAAGCACGACTGCAAAATCGTGCTCGGTGGCCCTGAGGTCGCCTTCCGTCAGGAAGATGTTCTTAAAAAATATAACTATATCGACTTTGTTTTAGCAGGGGAAGGGGAATGGTCATTTCCCGAATTTCTTGAACATTTGAATGGTGATTTTTCCTTGGTTTCAGGTCTTTCATACCGTGAAAAAGGCAAAATCATCACAATTCCCGAAAAAATATATAATGAAACCCCACCATCACCATATACAGACGAATTTTTCAATAATTTGAATGGCAGAATTTCATATATTGAAACAAGTCGTGGATGTCCATATCGCTGTGCATTCTGTCTTTCGGGCAGATGCTCACCACTCAGATATTTTGACATTGAGCAAGTTAAAAATGATATTATCAAACT
>JBGVEZ010000114.1:0-6698 GCA_045120555.1 Eubacteriales bacterium | reverse complement strand
TCAAGTGTGCAGATTATCGAGGTAACGTTTTTGGACGCGTTTATCCGTTCAATAGAGGTTGCCTCCGCTTCAACCGTAAGCGCGGCATATTCTTCGGGAGTACGGAGCGTAAAATCGGTCTCTGACGCAATAGATTTCACGAAGTGCGCCATATCCGCGGCATCCGCTTTAGTCGGAGAGCGCAGAACGGCTTCACCTCCGTCCTTAAGTATTATTTTCTTTTCGGGAAACAGCATATTCTCACCTCTTATTTAACAAGATGACAGAAGACGAGCAGACAGATAAGAAACGCGAAATTGATGATCGTAAACAGCTTTATATATTTGCCCGTGTTTCCGGGATTTCTTTTTTGGAACTCGCGGAAGGTAATAAGGCTTGCAAGCGAGGAGATGAGTGTACCCGTACCGCCGATGTTAACGCCCATAAGAAGCTCACGGTAGTTATCGGTAAACTGCGAAAGCAGGACAGCTGTCGGGACGTTGCTGATGAACTGACACGAAAGCGCGCTGACGAGAAGCGTATTTTTCTCAAGAATGAATGAGAACAGCTCGCGGACAGCGTCAACTCTCGAAAGATTACCCGAAAACACGAAAAACGCCGCAAACGTGAGCAGAAGTCCGTAGTCGGTCTTTTTGAGTGCTTCCCTGTCGGCAAAAAGAAGAACGGGAATGATAACGAGAAGCCCCGTAACGTACGGAATAACGTTGAACACTATAACTATCGCAAGCGCGAAAAGGACAAGATAGAGAATAAGTCTCGGCATATCCTCAATCTTCTCGCCGTCATCCACAAATTCGATCTTCTCGTTCTTTATAAAGAAGCAGCAGAGCGTAACTGCAGTTACCGATGCTATGAACGGAAGAAGCATTATAGAAACAAACTCGCCCGTCGGAATATTGAAATGCGAATATATGTACAGATTCTGCGGATTGCCGAAGGGGGTGAGCATACCGCCGAGATTTGCCGCAACCGTCTGCATAATAAACGTAAATGCCATGTTCTTCTTATCGTTCGTTTTCTCAAGCACCATATAACCGAGCGGAAGAAACGTAAGAAGAGCCATATCGTTTGCTATAAACATCGAACCGACAAGGGTTATCCAGACAAGGGCAATGATCATGTTGCGCTTGGTGTGGAAAACGGTTATGATCTTCTTTGCGAGGAAGGTGAAAAGACCGATGTCATTAAGTGCGTTTACAACCGCAAGCACACAAAAAAGGCAGGTCAGCGTTTTGAAATCGAAATAGCCTGCGTACTGCGCATCAGGTCTGACAATAAACATGGTAATCATTGCCGCCGAAAGTGCAACGGCAAGAACTACGTTTTTACTTAAGAATTTTTTTATAGCTGTCATAGATACTCTCCGTATAAATTTACTCAACCTTTATATTTTATCACCAAAGACTCAAAATGTCAAGAGGTTTTCGGAAATTTTATTTTACGGTTTATTAACAAATACAGATTGCATATCCTCTCTTATTTTGATATAATATTAGAATAATTTACCCACAAGAATGGAGAGAAAATGGATACCGTAATTGCTTTTTTTATAAGCGTAAACGAATTTTTCAAGCAGCCAAGCCTTCCCTCCCTTGCCATGCGTCTCGTTCTTGCAACGTTCCTCGGCGCGTGCATAGGCTTTGAACGTGGAAAGAAAAGAAGGGCAGCAGGCCTGCGTACTCATATGCTCGTCTGCCTCGGCGCGGCGTTGACTATGGTCATTAGCCAATATCTGATAACACTCGGACAGACCACCGACGTTTCCCGTCTCGGTGCGCAGGTAATAAACGGAGTAGGCTTTCTTGGTGCAGGCTCTATAATCGTAACGGGCAGACTCGAGGTTAAAGGTCTTACCACCGCGGCAACGCTTTGGGCTTCCGCCTGTATGGGGCTTGCGGTCGGTGCCGGCTTCATCTTCGGAGCGTTCTGTGCCTGCGTCATCATCTGCATAACAACGATCGTTCTCGCAAAGCTCGAGATCCGTATAATGGCAAATTCACGTAATATGAATATCTCCGTCGAATACAACGACACCGCAACGCTCGGAATGCTCATCGAAAAGCTGAAAAGCATGGATATCCACATTTTCGATATTGAGCTTACAAAGGGCATAAATCCATCTGCCACCGAGCTTTCCGCTATCATTGATATAAAGCTTCCCGCAAAGCTCTCACACACAAAGGTCATGACAAGCATTGCAGAGCTTCCGACTGTCAAATCTGTCGAGGAGCTGTAAGGAGGATATCATGACAGAATTTCTTGCATACATAAGAGAGGTCAACGAGCTGTCCGTTATTATCCGACTTGCCGTTGCGGTCATCTGTGGAGGCATCATCGGACTTGAAAGAGAGCATAAGCACCGCCCCGCAGGATTCAGAACTCATATTTTGATAGCACTCGGAAGCGCAATGGCAACACTGATAAGTCAATATCTTATACAAGAGGTCAACGCTATTTTCGGACCGGACGCCATCCTCGGCACTACGGTAAACTGCGATCCCGCACGTCTCGGTGCGCAGGTCATCGCGGGAATGGGCTTTATCGGTGCCGGAACAATAATGAAAAATAAACGAAATCAAGTAAAAGGTCTGACAACTGCCGCCGGTCTTTGGACAACAGCAATAATCGGAATGAGCGCGGGCGTCGGATTTATCGAGATCACACTCATCTCAACCGTCCTTCTCTTCGTAACCGAGATCATTTTCACAAAGCTCGACTGGAAGACGGGCGCAAAGGTCAGAAGCACGAATCTTTTCATCGCATACGAAACGCACGAAGCGCTCGACGCAATCATAGAAAAGCTCCGCGAGCTTGAGATAACCGTAAGTCATATGGAAATATCCAATACCTCAGCAGAGCATAACAATATGCCGTGCGCGATCCTCGGTCTTTACATCCACAACAACAAAACTACCATCCTCCTCGTCCGCACGCTCATTTCCGAAATAAAGGGCGTTACGATGGTTGAGGAGCTGTAAAAAAGAGCTGTCCCACCTGATAAGTGAGACAGCTTTTTTTATGTAAGATTGCAGAACTCGTCAACGAAGCTCTTGTATTTTTCAAGTCCGAGATCCCAGAAGTCGGGAGAGGTAACGTCGATTCCCGCCTTCATTGCGGCATCCTCGATCGTGTTGACCGTCGTTTCGTAAAGGAACGCCTGATATTTCTCGTCAAAGCCACAGGGCTCCTTTTCGTATTTTGCGTAAAGTCCGGTTGCGAGCAGACCGCCGAACGCATACGGGAAGTTATAGAATGCAAGCGATTCGGAATAGTAATGTCCCTTGCACACCCACATATACGGATGGAGAACAGAATTATCAAGTCCGTCGCCGTACGCTTCCTTCTGTGCCTCAAGCATGTATTCGCACAGACGCTCTGCGGGTATGAAGCCCTCAACGCACTTTTCAAACACCTTCGATTCAAAGAGATAGCGCGAATAGATGTCGCACATTATCTGCGTGGTTTCGATAAGGAAGCTGTCGATAAGTGCGAGCTTTTCGCCGGGCTCGGCGTTTGTGATAACGTAATTCATGAGGAAAGCCTCGTTGAAGGTGGATGCAGTTTCCGCAAGCGGCATGGGAAGTCCCGCGCGGTTGAGAACACGATGCTTCTTGAGAACAAAATTGTGGAAGGCGTGTCCGAGCTCATGTGCAAGCGTATCCACTGCACTGAAGGTTCCGTCGAAGTTGGTGAGAATTCTGCTCTCCTCAAGACAGCCCGCCTCGGCACAGAACGCACCGCCCGACTTACCCTCTCTCGGGTAAAAATCTATCCAACCGTCACGGAAAGCCGCTTCAATCATTCTCGCCATATCGGGAGAAAGCGATGAGAATACGGAAACGAGGAATTCGCCCGCCTCTTCGGGTGTGTACGTTTTTGAAGACTCTCCGATCGGTGCAAACATATCGTACCACGGCAGACCGTTCTCATATCCGAGAAGCTTTGCCTTTGCACGCAGGTACTTATGGAAAACGGGAAGATACTTCTTTATCTCGCCAAACATTGTATCAAGCGTTTTGCGGGACATATTCTGAGCCTTTAGAGTAGCATCAAGGGGAGATTCATATCCGCGCTTGAGAGCGATATTGGTTGACTGCAGCTTGATGTTATTAAGTGCAAACGCGATCGGCTGTTCGATCTTCTTATACGCCGCAAGCTCCGCCTCGTATGCGCGCCGTCTGACGTCCGCATCTGCGCTGTATGCAAGGTTGCGGATCTCGGGGAGGGTTACCGTTCCGCCGTCATAGTCAACCGCAAGGCTTGAGGTAAGTGAGGAATGCATTGTTCCCCACGCGCTGCCGCCCGTCATATTCATAAGAGAATACATTTCCTCGGAGTCATCCGAAAGATAATGCTTTGCGGATTCGCAATTTGTTTTCAGCATGAATTTGTAATCCGCAAACAGCTTTTCTGTCTTCTCTGCCTCCTCGTAGAAATTGCCCTCGGAGAGAAGCTTCATGGCTATCGTCAGAACGGGAGATATTTTAGAATCCTTAGCAACGAGGAGCGAGAACATTTTCATGTTTTCCTCGCTGTTTGAATCCGCCTCAAAGCGGAGAGAAACGTAAAGCATCGTTTTGTCGATAAGCGTGTATATCTCCTCGTATTTTGCAAGAATCGCAGACGCGATATCAGGAGATAGTTGCTCCTTTGCTTTGGCTACGACCTCTGCCATTTCATCGCACAGAGTATCGATTTTTTGCCAATCAGACTTGAATTCGTCCGAATCGAACGAGGAATATATCCTGTCAAGAGACCATTCGTAGTTCATTTTTTTCGTCCTTTCGTTTTATTGTTATAAGACAGTATATATTATATCACTCGTCGCACGATTTGTCAAGTAAAAAAACCGCAAAGACCGAGGTCTTTGCGGAAATTTTATATAAGAGAGGAATTATTATTTATTAATAGTTGTCAGCCTTGATCTCGAAGTAAGCCTTGGGATGACGGCAAACGGGACAGAGCTCGGGAGCTGCCTTACCTACAACGATGTGACCGCAGTTTCTGCACTGCCATACCATATCACCGTCTCTGGAGAATACGAGGCCGCCCTCAACGTTAGCGAGAAGCTTGCGATATCTTGCCTCATGCTCCTTTTCGATAGCCGCTACAGAACGGAAAAGGAATGCGATGCGCTTGAAGCCCTCTTCCTCAGCTTCCTTTGCAAAGGTATCGTACATATCTGTCCATTCGTAGTTTTCGCCCTCTGCTGCAGCGAGAAGGTTTTCTGCAGTTGTGGGAACCTCACCGCCGTGGAGCTCCTTGAACCACATCTTTGCGTGTTCCTTTTCGTTGTTTGCTGTTTCCTCGAAAATAGCTGCGATCTGCTCGTAGCCTTCTTTTCTTGCCTTGGATGCGAAGTAAGTATACTTGTTTCTTGCCTGAGATTCGCCAGCAAACGCTGCAGCGAGGTTAGCTTCTGTCTTTGAACCCTTGAATTCCATAATTAAAAATCTCCTTAAAATATAATTTATTAGTTTATTTATTGTTCTCTCTGCATTCTTCGCAGAGGTAATTGACTGTTAGCTGGTAAAAGCACTCGTCTGTTCCGAGAGCTTCCCTTATCACACGGTCTATTTCATCCGACTTAAAATCGAACAGCTTTCCGCAGGCTGTGCATCTTGCATGCGGATGCGAGACCGGACTTTTATCGTACCGTGCAGGCCCTTGCGGCATCGACACGATCCCGATCAGATTTTGCTCAACCATGCTTGCGAGATTCCGATACACAGTACCGACTGCAATCGACGGCTGAAGTTTCTTAGCCTCCATATATATCATATCTGCCGTCATATGCTCACGGCTGTTTTCTATGATATCAAGGAGGAGTTCACGATTTTTCATAAGCTTCTCCTTCAATAATGAGAATCATTCTCATCTTCTGATAATATTATACCATAAACAATTCGATTTGTCAATAGGTTTTTTAAAAGTTTTTTCGATTTTCTTGACTTTTTTCTTCGGATATGATATAATTATAAAAAAGAAGCTACAAGGAAAGGAAATCATATGGAAAGAAGCACGTTTGAGGAAATAAGATACGATAAATCGGGCTCGAAAATATGTGAAGCGTTAAAAAAACGCAGCTTTGACGCATACTACGTTAAAACCAAGGAGGAAGCACTCAATCTCGCGCATTCACTTATACCGTCAGATGACGTTGTTTCGTTTGGCGGCGCGATGTCCGCAGAGCAGATAGGTCTTATAGAAAAGGTTAAAAAAACGCATAAGGTCATTGACCGCACAGACGCCAAAAGCCCCGAGGAGAGAAATGAAATAATGCGCAGCGCCCTTCTCTGCGACACTTATATCATGGGCTGTAACGCAATCAGCGCGGACGGCACGCTCGTAAACATCGACGGCAACGGAAACCGTGTTGCCGCACTTGCCTTCGGGCCGAAAAGTATTCTGATGATAGTAGGAATGAACAAGGTGTGCCCCGATCTTGCCACCGCGCGCGCAAGAGCACGAAACGTCGCCGCGCCAACAAATTCACAGCGCTTCAATATAAAAACGCCCTGCAAGCTCGACGGACTCTGCCACGACTGTCTCTCACCGGATTGCATTTGCAACATGATAATAGAAACGAGACATTCAAGAGTTCCCGGAAGAATTAAGATAGTTCTTGTGGGCGAAAATCTCGGAATGTAAAGGGTTCATTCAAAAAATGCAAATACATAGCTAACTCCCGAAAAAAG
>JBGVEZ010000113.1:0-6190 GCA_045120555.1 Eubacteriales bacterium | reverse complement strand
TTCTTATCTTCCTCCCGAGGTTGAAGAGGATGAGGACGACGGAAGGATCAAGGTTGCGATCATCGGTAAGCCGAACGCAGGAAAATCCTCGCTTACAAACAAGATCCTCGGCAGTGACAGAATGATCGTTTCGCCTATTGCGGGCACGACGAGAGACGCCGTTGACTCCGAGGTCGAGAACCAGCACGGTAAATACACTCTTATCGACACCGCGGGTATACGCCGTCAGTCGAAGGTCAACGACAGGATCGAAAAATACTCCGTTCTCCGCGCCCACATGGCGGTGGAGAGAGCGGACGTTTGCATACTCGTTATCGACGGCTCCGAGGGTATTTCCGAGCAGGACGAGAAGATCGCGGGAATCGCTCACGAGGCAGGCAAGCCCTGTATAATCGTTGTTAACAAGTGGGATCTCGTTGAAAAAGACAACAGCACCTACGAGACCTTCAAGAAGGATATATATACGTCGCTTTCGTATATGACCTATGCGCCGATGATTACTATCTCGGCGAAGACGGGTCAGCGCGTCGACGGGCTTTTCAAGATGATAAATTCGGTTTATGACAACTCCTGTCTTCGTGTTCCCACGGGACGCCTTAACGACGTTCTTCGTGAAGCTATGGAGCGCGTTCAGCCTCCGTCCGACAAGGGAAAGAGACTTAAGATCTACTATATGACTCAGTCCTCCGCTTGTCCTCCCACGTTCGTTATTTTCTGCAACGATATGGAGCTTTTCCACTTCTCCTATCAGAGATATATAGAGAATACTCTTCGCTCCATTTTTGATTTTTCGGGTACACCGATAAAGATATTCATCCGTGAGCGCGGAGAAGAAAATCAGTAAAATTTGGGATAGTCTCCCTTTAAACGAAAGGTGACGAAAAAAATGTCCGAAGAAAATAAAATTCACAATATCGATGAGGTAACAGAAAAGATAATGGGTGAGGCATCCGAGGACAGGGATCTTAAGAGCTCCGAGATACCGGGGATAGATCTCTATCTTGATCAGATACTCGGACTTGTCTGCGACAGAAATGCGGAGGCAGGAGAAATCTACCGAGACCGCAACCTCACAAAAATGATGGTGAATAATTACGCCAAGGCGGGTCTTATTGCGCCGCCAAACGGAAAGAAGTATACGAAAAAGCATATTATCGAGATGCTTCTCGTGAACAATCTTAAAAACACCCTTTCTCTGTCAAAAATAAAGCAGACGTTCGACGGTATTGATATTGAATCGATACATTCAGACGCTCTTTCCGAGCTTTACGATCTTATGATAGCCGACAAGGAGGGCGTGAAGGACGGATTCGTTGACATAACGGCTGATATTTTTGAATGTAACGGAGACGAGAGAAGCGATATTTTACGCGTTATTTTCTGCCTTTGCACCTATTCTCTGTATTTCAAGGAGGCGGCAAACCTCCTTATAGACACCTGTTTCCCTGTTACCGATACAAAGGTTGAAAAGAAGCAGAAGAAGGAAAAGCAGGATAAGCCGGAAAAGGGTGATAAGCCTCAGAAGGCGAAAAAGGCAGAGCCTGAAAATAATACTGAGGACGAGGCATAATATATGCAACAGACAATTTTACCGTGCGGTATTCTTCCGATATACAAGGAAAAGGGGATGACCTCGCACGATTGCGTTAACATAGCAAGGCGGCTTTTCAACACGCGCGCAGTCGGACACACCGGTACGCTTGATCCCATGGCAGAGGGCGTTCTCGTGCTTCTTGTAGGGCGTGCGACAAAGCTCGAACGCTTTCTTGTATCTGATTCAAAGGAATATTCGGCAACGCTTCGTCTCGGGATCGAAACAGACACCGAGGACACAACTGGCGAGATCCTGAAGACCTACGATGCCGTTCCCGAAATCTATGCGGTAAAGGCGGCGGCAAAATCCATGTTAGGTGAAAGTGAGCAGCTGCCTCCCATGTATTCCGCTGTCAAGATCGGCGGAAAAAAGCTTTACGAATACGCCAGAGAGGGAAAAGAGGTCGAGCGCAAGGGCAGGAAGATAACCGTGAGCGCGATTGATTGCGAAATGCTTACCGACACCGATTATAAGCTCGACTGCACCGTTTCGTCCGGAACATATATACGTACTCTTTGCGCCGACATAGGCAGAAAGCTCGGCTGCGGAGGAGCAATGGCTTCTCTTCTCCGCACGAGGGCAGGTAGATTCAACCTTGACGATTGCGTGAGGATAGACGCGCTTCGTGAGGAGGAGTATGAAGAGAGGCTTTCGCATCTCATCCCTCCGATAAATGCCCTTGACGGTGAAAGGATAACGTTTCCTCCATTTTTTGAGAGGCTTTACCTTTCGGGCTGTGAGATCTATCAGAAGAAGATCGGAACGTCATTTAATGTCGGAGAACGTGTACTTGTGTTCTCTGACGGAGGAGATTTCCTTTCAATCGGATCTGTGCGACAGTTTCCGCAGGGGACGGCTATTAAGAGTGAGATTATTATGTGAACAAACACGTAGTTAAATGTTGGTATGGGGACATACCGTTAAATTCAGTTCAATATATACGGCGCCCCATCCGGGCTTCCGCTTGCGGAAGCCTCGCGGTCCTACGGACCGCAACCTCTTTTGCGCGGCAAAAGAGGCGGATGGGGCGCGTTGTATAAAAAAGGAGAAAAACATGAATGACAGTTTTATGTGGTCCACCCTCGTTCATATCGGATCGAACCTGTGGAACGAGGAAGGAAATACAAAGGGCTTTGAGGGCAACCCGAGAGGCGTTGCTTCGTCAACACTGCGCTTTGATAAAAAGCTCTGGCACGAATATACCGAATACCTCAAGGAAAAGGGCGCAAATACGCTTATAGTCGACGTCTGCGAGGCGATGAGATACGATTCCCATCCCGAGCTTGCCGTGAACGGCTCCTTGACTAAAGAAGAAATGCGCACAGAGGTCGAAAGACTCAAGAAAATGGGCTTTGAGGTCGTACCGAAGCTCAATTTCTCATCCGCGCACGATATCTGGATGAAGGATTATTCCTATATGCTCGCAACTCCAAAATACCGTGAGGTCTGCTCTGACCTTATAGGCGAGGTTTGCGAGGTCTTTTGCCCGAAATATTTCCACCTTGGAATGGACGAGGAGGATTACAAAAAGCAGAAAAATTACGACTACATAGTTATACGCCAGAACGACGTGTGGTGGAAGGACTTTTATCACCTCGTCGATTGTACCGAAAAGAACGGTGCCCGCCCGTGGATATGGTCGGACCTCGTCTGGACGGATCCTGACAATTTTATAAAAAAGATGCCGAAGGACGTCCTGCAGAGCAACTGGTGGTATTATCTCGAGCTTGACGAGCAGGTGAGCGATAAGGCAAAGCTTCGCGTGGGAGCATATTCACTGCTCGACAAGCATGGATACGATCAGATCCCCGCGGGAAGCAACTGGGCATACAAGGAAAATTTCCCTCTCCTTGTCGAATACTGCAAAAACAATATCTCAAGCGAGCATCTCTGCGGATTTATGCAGACACATTGGATGCTGACTACCGAGGAATACAGAGATACTATTTTCAACGCGGCAGATATGCTTGAAGAAGGAAAAAAGAAATTCTGAGAAATATACGGAGGGCGAAAATGAAGATCAAAAATCAGTTTACACCTAATGCCGTTATTGATCCCGGCTTTGAATACCACGAAAGCAACCGTGCATGGCAGGGCGCACCTTCGATCGCAATGACCGACAGCGGCAGACTTTTCGTCGGCTTTATGAGCGGAGGCATTTATGAGCCCGATCCGAGAAACCACATGGTCCTCGTTTACAGCGACGATAAGGGCGATACTTGGTCGGAGCCTGTGCTTGTTATAGAGAGTAAGCCCGAAAATAACACTCGTTGCTTTGAAATCGAGCTTTGGAGATCCCCTAAAAACGAGCTCTGGATGTTCTGGGTGGAGGTACCCTACAAGAAAGGTCTTTCACTTCCGACGTACGAGCAGCAGATAAACATGGAAAACGATTCGGAATATCACGCTCTTGAAAGTCAGTCGGTAACGTACGTATCGATATGCGAAGATCCCGATGCCGATGAGCTTGAATTTTCCGAGCCGAGACCTTTGTTTAATGCAGTTATAAGAAACACTCCTTACGTAACCGACAGCGGTCGCTGGCTTTTCCCGACGTATATTACAAGTCCGAGAGAATTTTACCAATTCCATTATTCGGATGACTGCGGAAAGACCTTCCATCCGACCGAAAAATGCTTCGGCAGAGCTACCGGACGCGCATATGACGAGCCGTCCTTCCATAAATGTGCTGACGGACGAATTGCGGTAACCGTCAGAACAACACCGAAAATGGAGGATCCGCACACGTATAAGAGAATGTTCTCGTCTGATGACGGAATAACGTGGTCGCAGCCCGAGGAATTTATGCTTGCGGCATCTCAGCGTCCGTGTACCGGTAATATTTCGGACGGAAGAGTTGTTATGATTCCGAGCATAAGCGCGAGAGCAAGAAACGGATTTAAGCTGACGATTTCAGATGACGGCATTAATTTCCGCGACGTAATGCTTCTTGATGACCGTGAACGCATATCGTATGCGGAATTCGTTGAGGATGCGGACGGAACGCTCTATATCGCATATGACCGCGAGCGCAACAACAAGCTGAGAAAGAGCCGTGTTACGGGACTTTCCGAGGCCGCAAAGGAAATACTCTTTGCGAGAATACCCAAGGCGGCGTGGGAGAGCGGTAACGTAACACCCGACACGGTTCGAGCACGTGTTATCACAAAGGCACGCATTAATGAGCTTGATAACAAGTACACAAAATGAGAAAAGCTATGGATAAAAACGAGCTTTAACGCTTGCATTTATCATCAAGCATGCACAGAGAAGCACTTAAGCAATATTTGACAATCCCGAATGCGAAGGCGGTTCTGACTGCGGTGAGGATATGTATGCGTTTACCGCGGATGTCGGCGGCGGACGTCGGGTAAAAAATAGGATGCATCAATCCTTTCGGAGTTTGATGCATCCTCTTTTCAATCTATAACACTATCCGCACCTTCAAGACGGCTGAGTGCGGAGGCTGTGAGGCAGTCGAGCGGATCGAGCTGCTCTCCGTCAAGGTGTATCTCAAAGTGGAGGTGTGCTTCCTCAGCAAGCTCTAACAGAGCACTGTCGCCAACTGTGCCTAAAAGCTGACCTGCGTATACGGAATTACCTTCGGCGATTCCGGTCGCGTGAGTGGGGGAGAGGTTCTTGTATACGGTAGAATATCCGCTTGCGTGCTTTATAACGATGGTGTATCCCATCATAGGGTCCTCAAACACCTGCGATACGGTTCCGTCGGCGGAGGCGTAAACGGGCGCACCCTCTGCACATATGATGTCGATTCCCATATGGACTCGCCAGTCTCCTGTTGTCAGATTCTTTACCTGAAGGTCGGGATCGTGACTCATGCCCAGAGAGCCGTCAACGGGCAGCGCAAACGTAGGAACACTTTCTCCGACGCCTGTGTCCTCGGGGATCTTGTCTGTGCCCGGAGTGGTAGTTTCGGGAGCTCTCGTGGTTTCATCTACAGTCGGCGTTGTCAAAGCGGGCTTTCTTGCGCGATTGGCGGCGGTGGTGAATGCGGCGAGAACTACGATGCCGAGAAGAAGACATACGGCAGTAATGTACACAACTCTCGATATTCTGTCGCCCTCACTTCCTTTAGGAAGCTTGAATTTGAAGTTTCTGAAGTTCATAAAATACCTGTGCTTTCTTTGCTTGTGTTAAGCGGACGCGAAAATTGTATTTGCGCGAAGTGCGCATTTTTGCGTCATAGGGATCAGCTGTATCGGAATATTTTCCTGACACAGTTAGTTTTGCACAGACAAGTAGATATTATTCAAAAAAACAGTATATTTTCCGAAACTTTTTTCAAAAAAGGTATTGACAAATACTTTGTTTTGTGGTATAATATTAAGGCTGAATACAGCAAGACTAGAATCTGGGTGTGGCGCAGTTGGTAGCGCGCTACCTTGGGGTGGTAGAGGCCGCACGTTCAAGTCGTGTCACTCAGACCAAGTAAAAGGAGGATGTAAATCCTCCGTTTATCTTTATTTTACAAGGGTTTTCCGCACTTTCGGGTGCGGAATTTTTTTATATCGTGCTCTAAAAAAATGCTCCGAAAACAGTAAAAAATCGAGTTGGTACATAATTTGGTACATAGGT
>JBGVEZ010000112.1:0-6258 GCA_045120555.1 Eubacteriales bacterium | reverse complement strand
AATGCCGAGCAGGCTTACGCAAGGGAACGAGAGAATTGGAAGTGCTTTCTTGGACGCTGACAGCTCGGAAAGCCATTTTGTCATGTTTTTTTTCATAAACTTTATATCCTTAAATTATTTGTTATAAGAAATCAGGGTAATAAAACTATTCTCCGTAATAATTATCAAGCACCTCGGAAACGGTGTTTGACCATATTATCAGATTTTCGGGGCGGTGAGATACAGTGCTGATGTCCTTGAGCGTTATATCGCAAGGGCAACCGTTCTTTATGCAAAGCTTTACTGTTTTTTCGGTCTCACGCCTTATAACGTCGGGATCGGTCTTTATTGCAACGTTAGCGGGGGAGGGCTTCCTTGAATAGACGTATCTGCCGCCTATCCATTCTGCCATAACGTCCTCGTTTGCCCACGGAGAAACGCCGACTTTTCTGAGATTTGGAAATTTGCTTATAATGTCAAGCTTCTTATCGAGAGGCTCACAGCAGCCGTAGTATGTGTATGCAAATCTTTCCGCAAGCTTCTTTGAGTAGTCTACTTCAAATTCCTCGAACATTGCGGGGGAAATGTCCCCAAAGCTTTGTGCCATTCCGCGGAACCACGTTGCCTTCCACCCGTCATCTGCAAGCCCGGATACGTATGCAGGCGTGCAGTGAAGATTAGCTACGGTATTGTCCACGTGCAAATGCTTTTCGACGAAATCAAGCTCCGCTGCCGCAATATCGTAAAAACGCTGTCTTATCGCGTGAAGATATTCAGGTCTGTCATAAAGATCGAAGAGTACGGGCTCAACACCGCGAAGGCGGACGATAACGTCCCACGGTGCATGGTAAAGATATTCGCGACCGCAAAGCTTAACCGGTATTGCGTCGCCGAGAAGATCTGTAAAAAACTCCATATTAGCCTCATCCTTATCGGGGCGCGCAGTAAACGTTGGGATCTTTATCTGCTCAAGCGATTCCTCGTCCTCAAGCAGATCCGCATAGCTGTGTGAAACTATTTTGTTAGTATCGTCGGTTCTGCGTATTTCATCCTTTGCCGCAATTCCGATTCCGGTTGAATCGTAGGACATCTTGACACGGTAAAACGGTTCAAACAGAGTGTCCGCCTTGAGATGCTTCCATCTGTAGATCGCTTTTCTGAATTCATATTCAACTGCTCTTGCACGTCCATCCTCGCAAAGGCAGGTAAGCTCACCGTCGATATCCATCTGATACCACGGTATTTCATCTATAAGGACGGGAGGACGGACGACCGAAAGATCGTTTGTTGCCTTCATCCTCCGGTTCATTTTCTGTTGCTTTTCGGAGGCTGCCATTTCCATATACTGTTTTGCAAGCTCTCTTACTATGTTCTTGTCATTCTGTGTCATGGCAGTCTCCGTGATCAATATTTGCCGATCTTATGCGCAAGCTCGGATATGATTTTCATGTTTTCGTAGGAAACGGAATTTGGTATAGAGTGGTCGGAGGCAAAGACGTATCCGCCGCCCTCCTTCATTATCGGAATAATACGCTCCATTTCCGCGCAAACTCTGTCGATATCGTCCCACCACTGTGCGTTAATGCCGCCGTGGAATGCGAGACTTTGACCGTATGTAGCTTTCAGACGTGCGGGATCCATACCCGCCTTTATTTCAAGAGGATTGAGCATTTCAAGTCCGATGTCAACGAGATCCGGAAGCAGAGGTTCAATAAATCCGCAGGAATGCAGCTCGGTGACCATTCCTCTTTCGTGTGCCCAATCGACTGCCTTCTTGTGGAAGGGCTTCAGTATTTCGCGGTACATAGCAGGGGAGAAGAAGGTTGAATTCTTGTAGCCCATATCGTCGTACCAGAATATACCGTCGAACTCATAGCCCGCGTCAAGTATCTTTTGACAAAGGTCAAGTGACGTTGTAAGATAAGTGTCGATTATATCGGTTATCCACTCCGGCTCCTCGTACATTCCTACAAGGAAGTTTTCGGTGCCTGTAAGACGCGAATGAGCAACGTCAAATCCGAACCACACGACGAGCTGTAAAAATCTTCCCTCTGCCTTCCATATGGGATAATTCTTTTTTAAATAATCCCACGGAATTCGGTTGTCGTGATATTCGAGCATTTTTGCCTTCGCCTCGGGCCATTTATCGGACGTATCGTAGTGGAAGCCGAGGCATTCGGGTGTGGAGTCAAGCTCCTTGAAGTTTTTCTGCGTTGTACCCCACTTTGTAGTTACGATAGAATATCTGTCGTTTTCCTCAATCACTCTTTGCGGAAATCTCGGAGAGTTATCGGGACACACACGGACGATCTTATCGTATCCGAAGTGATCCTGCCAGTCAACGCCCACAGGCATACCCTCTCTCTGCCATCTCCTTACAGTGCCCGCCCAAGCGCTGTCCACCATAAGTATACGGTCGATCTCCTCGCGGCGGTAGGTGCGCAGCATTCTTTCTCTTGTTGTAAGCTCTTTCATTTTCTTTCTCCTTTTTATAAAGGTAGATTATTCTCTTGCCAATTTGTATATAAGGTCAAACGCAAATTCAAGATCGTCCATAGAGCAGTGATCCTGAACGAAGTGCGACGTGCAGCATATCCAGCGTTTTCCTTTCAGGGTGTTAAAAACGCGCCGTATCTCCGCTTCAAGCTCACATCGGGGAAGGATACCTATTGCGGATTGCACGCAAACGCCACCGAGAATTGCGAATTTGTCTGAGTATTTATCGAGGTACAGACCGTAAGACATACCCGCGTTCTCCTGCCACGGATGCGCAAGATCAAATCCGAGGCTTGCAATTCCGTCCGCAACCTTTGATACACAGCCGTCAGAGTGCAGGCTGACGAAAACGCCCCTTGAATGAACGTGATCAACCACTTTCTTCATATTAGGATAGATAAGCTCATACCAAAGCTCGGGGCTGAAAAGCAGATCCTTCTGAGAGCCCCAGTCATCGGATATATGTACCATATCTGCGCCCGCGTCAATGCAGTGATCGGCATAGCGTATTATCCAATCGGTGTGGCGGCGATAAAGCTCGGCGATTTCATCAGTGTACATAAGCAGATATGCCAGCTGATTTTCAATTTCGAAGGCGGTGTTGAAGCATTCGAAAAAGCCGGGAGTCTGAACGTAACAGAATCTGCCCTTACCGTGGTGAAATTGAATTGCCCTGCGTACCCTTTCATATTGCTTCGGGTCATCGTTGGGAAGATAATAATCCTCGCAGAGTAGAACGTCGGGCGAAACCTCACCCTCCTCTGCACGTATTCTTTCAAGCACTTCCTTGCGGAAAACACCGGGGCCACCGAAGATATGAGCCATATCGAATTCATAGTGGTCCTCAAATGCCGCAACAGAGCCCCAACGCTCGCTTATCTGCTCGGCGAGATTGGCGTAGACCCAGCCGTATATGGGTTGACGGTCGATATTCCTTCCGAGGATAGCGTTGCGGACACGCTCCTGACCTGTCATTGCCAAAGCTTATGCAAGAAGGGCTTCGCAGATCTTAACTGCCGCATCAGCCGCGCTTGCCGCATCTGAGGTATAAACGTCTGCGTCGATCTTCTTTGCGTAGTCTTCGTTTACGGGTGCGCCGCCGACCATGATCTTAACCGTGTCGCGGATGCCCTTTTCGGCTGCAAGCTTAACAACCTCTTCCATAACGCCCATGGTTGTGGTGAGAAGTGCGGAGCAGCAGATTACCTGGCAATTCTGCTCGATTGCGGTGTTAACGAAGGTCTCGGGAGCAACGTCTGTTCCGAGGTCAACAACCTCAAGGCCCTTGCCCTCAAGCATCATCTTAACGAGGTTCTTACCGATATCGTGAAGGTCGCCCTGTACCGTACCGATGCAGACCTTTCCCTTAGCAACGATGCCGTTTGCCGCGAGGTGGGGCTTAAGGATCTGGGTACCCATGTTCATTGCGCGTGCCGCAACGAGAACCTCGGGAACGTAAACCTCGTTGTTCTTGAACTTTTCACCAACGATGCTCATGCCTGCGAGAAGACCTTCATTGAGGATCTTTTCAACCTCAACACCCTCGTCAAGCGCTCTCTGAACGAGCTCCTTTACGATCTTTGCCTTACCGATCTGAAGATTTGCGGAAATTTCGTTTAAAATGCTCATAATTAATTTCTCTCTTTCGTTTAAGTTTTTGTTTTGATTGGTTTTATTATTTCTGTATTGATTAGGTGTCATGCCCTTGTAGGCATTGAACGCCCGATAAAACGACGGTAGATCACGAAGACCGCATTGCTTTGAGATCTCTTCGACCGTAAGATCGGTATCACGAAGCAATCGGCAGGCGTGAGTAAGTCGTACGTTTTTTAAATATTCGGTGAATGTTTCTCCCGTAAACCGTTTGAAAAGTCGGCTGAGGTGGGATTGACTGATGTAAAGCGAATCTGAGATTGATTCAAGCGTAAGCGAGTTGTCGTAAAAGCTCTCACTTACCGCAAGAATTGCCGCGGATACCGGTCCCCATTCCTTTGGCTTTACCTTAGGGATGCTCTTTATTGTATTACCGACGTATCTGCTTACGGTTATAAGAAGGATGGTAAGGTACGCTCTCACCGCTTCTCTCCACTCAGCTTCCTTCGACGAAAGCTCACCGCTGATTGATTCGATATATCCTTGTATTTCATTCTGAGCCTTTTCAGTGAGTATGGCGTAAGACGTCAACGCGCCGTCCGAGAATACGCCGTGGCAAAATCGCTCGCTTTCCCTTGAGGCGATATCAGAATCAAACCAATCGGATGGATCGAACCATATGCGGCAGACTGTCAGCGGATTGTCCGCATCTGCAGAGAAAAATCCGTGCGGTATGTTTGCATCTGTTATGTATATATCGCCGACGGAGCACGGAATTGCCTGATTCAGTACGCGGTGAACGCCGTTTCCGTGTGATATAACGGTGATCTCCGTTATATCGTGCGTATAAAGTCCGGCAACCGTGATGCTTTGTGTATATTGCTTCTTTATTTCGGTACGTTCAATGCAAATAGGCTGATCCTTTAACAGTATTGATCCGGTAAGCCTTGTGGGTCTTGTAATATCCGTTGCCATTGCGTTTCCTTTCCGAGAAAATTCAGAGGTTGATCTCCTTTATTTTTTCAGCGTAATACCGTACGAGCTCAAAGCTTGAGCCTGGCATTATTCTGTGGTCGGGGCAGGGAATGAATCCCCCCTCCGACGCAAGACGCTTCATCCTTTCAAGCTCTGCGTCAACCGCTGCCTTGTCTTTTCGGAACGCGGTCTTGTCCATTCCGCCAACTCCGAGCATATCCTTGCCGAATTTTTTTCTTGCAGGTTCAAACTGATCTCCCCAAACGCCTACCTCAATCGGGAACATGGTGTTTACACCGTTTTCAAACCACGTGGGAAGCAGCTTTTCGGTAACTCCGTCGCAGTCGAGAGAGATTATGTCGATACCGTATTCGTGGCAGAGATCGCATCTCTTCTTGTAATGCTTCGCACAAAGCTCATCGAAGATATCGGGGGAGAGGAGAGGTCCGTTTTTAAAGCAGATATCCTCCCAAAAATGTGCGAAATCAAATTTTGCTCCGGTTTCCAGGATCGTTTTTGCACATTCGTATTGCATATCCGCATAGGTGTCGATAATATCCGCAAAAAGCTCCTCGTCCTCATCGTACATAAGGTAGCTCATTCCCGTGACCGTTGTTATGTCTCGTATCTGACCGAGAACGCTTCCGAGGTGAAGTCCGATCGGGCGGTCATACGGTCTTGTTTCATTAAATTTCTTATAATACTCCACGTTTACTCTGTCGGGAGAAAACTGCATCTTAGGCTTGAAAAGCTCCTCAAAGGCTTCTCTGTCCTTTAATAGATAATCGTCCTCGGAGGGAATGGAAACGATGCCGGGCTTTATTCTTTCGATAGTTCCGTTTGCGGTCTGTATCCTCTGTGAGCCGTCGGGAAGTGTTGCGAGAATTTTCCTTTCAAATTTCGGATAAAGACCGTTACTGCAGCCCTTTACGGTGTACCAGTTGAAGTCCCAGCCGAGAAGCTTATCTATCTCGCGGTCGTAATCGTTTCCGTCAGACCATTTTTTTGCATATTCGAGCGGGATATGTCCTTGCTCTGACCATTCGTAAAGTACTTCTCTCCAATATCCGAAATGTACTGCAGGGAGATGATCAACGGGCTTATAATGCAATATATTCATTGCTCTTTCACGGTTATTCATTATAGTTCTCCTTTATTTATGGAACCGAGCTATACCATTTAATATTATACCATATTTTTATAAAAAAAGAAATA
>JBGVEZ010000111.1:0-3052 GCA_045120555.1 Eubacteriales bacterium | reverse complement strand
GTCACTTCTTAACCCCTATGTAAAATATTTACACGCTAAGGATGCAGATAAAAACGGAAAGGTGGTTCCGTGCGGTATGGGAATCGGAAACGTCCCTTATATTTTCGGTGAATTTTCGAAAATGGGCGGAGGCGTTATAACACTTGAGCCGCATCTGAAATCGTTTGTCGGTCTTTCCGCACTTGAAGGCGGTGATACTTCGGCAGTTGGAGGTATGTCGTTTGCGTCCTCCGATGAGGCTTTTGACTATGCAGTAAATGCTGCGAAAAATATTGCAGAAAAGTTATAAGGAGAAAAAGCAATGATAATCGGTGCACAGTTATATAATCTCAGGGAATATTGCAAAACTCTCGAGGATCTTGAAAAAACACTTTATCGCGTTGCAGAAATGGGATATAAGATCGTTCAGCTTTCAGGCGTTTGCGATTACACGGCGGAGGAAATGATCCCCCTGCTTGAAAAAACGGGACTCAAGGCCCCACTAACGCATTTCAGCTATAAGCGCATCGTTGAAGATACTGACGCTACAATAAAGCTTCATAAGGATATCGGAATCGAATACGTAGGTCTCGGCTCGATGCCCGGCTTTAAGAAGGGCGGTTGTACAAAGGAAATTATTGACGCGTTTGCGGACGAGGTTGCTCCCGCTGTAAAAAAGATAAAGGATAGCGGACTTAAATTTATGTACCACAATCATAATATGGAATTTGTGAAGTACGATGGAATTACCGCACTTGAATACCTTGTAAATAAGTTCACTCCCGATGAATTCGGAGTTACGCTTGACGGCTATTGGGTAGTCGCGGGCGGCGGAGATCCCGTTGAATGGCTCTACAGACTTAACGGAAGATGTAACTGCATCCACCTTAAGGATATGGTTTACTCAGGTGAGGACGGCGCTGTCAGAATGTGTCCTATCGGAAAGGGAAACATAAACTACAAGCGCATCTGCGAGGAAGCGATCCACCTTGGCGTAGAATATGCGTTTATTGAACAGGACCATTCCTACGGAGAGGATCCCTTTGAATGCTTAAAGCAGTCCTTTGATTACCTGCATTCGATCGGCCTTTGCTGAGAATTGGTGAGCGACTATGAAAATCGGAATATGTAAAAATGATCCCGAAATGCTTTCCGAGGTTGGATGCGACTATGCAGAGATTCGTTTTTCAATGCTTGCGTCTATGACCGAGGAGGAATATGAGGATCTGAAAAAGCGCCATCTTGAATGCGGCGTTAAGGTTTATTCAACCAACGTGATTCTGCCCGGCGGAGTTATTCTTTCCGAGCGTGAGCATCTTCCCGATTTCGGACTTTCCGAATTTCTTGAGTGCGGTTATCGCCGACTTTCCGAGCTTGGCGGTAAATATGCCGTTATCGGAAGCGGTGCTGCAAGAAGATACAATGAATCGGAAACGAAGCAGAAGGGAATTGAACGCTTTGCACGCTTTGCGGCGTTTGCATGCGAGATTGCACGTAAATACGGAATCGTGAACGTTGTTGAATCGCTGAATTCTTCTGAAACGAATGTTGTTTTAACGTTGGCGGATTCATATGAGATAATCGAGCTTGCAAAACGGCCCGAAAATCTTGCTATCCTTGCGGATTTTTATCATATGGAAAAGGAAGAAACGCTTGATTCGATAAGAACGTTCGGTAAATATATAAAGCATTGTCACATCGCAGCTCCGATCACAAGATGCGTCCCTCTTGCGGGTGACGGCAACGAGGATTACTATAAGGAGATTTTCTCTGCGCTTTCGGATATCGGATATGACGGTAACGTTTCTGTTGAATCATTTGCTCCCAACGGCGCTGAAAGCTATAAGGAAAGCGTTGCATATTTGAAAATGCTTGCAAATAATTTATAAGAATGGAGAATAGTATGAAAAAAATAAGACTTGGTGTTGTTGGACTCGGAAATATGGGCTCCAAGCATTCGCAGAATATAATTAAGGGAATGTGTCCCGAGATCGAGCTTTGCGCAATCTGCGATCTGAAGCAGGACCGCATTGATTCCGTAATCAAATTTTACAATGAAAACAAGGAAACTGTTGCATTTTCTGAGCCTAAAACGTATCTTTCTGCATCAGAAATGTTCAAAAGCGGGGAAATCGATTCGGTAGTCATTGCCGTACCTCATTATGATCATCCTACGCTTACGATAGAAGCGCTTGACTGCGGCATCCACGTAATGTGCGAAAAGCCCGCGGGAGTTTATACTCTTGCGGTTCGTGATATGATTGCGGCTGCAGACAGACATAAGGACCTTACCTTTGCGATGATGTTCAATCAGCGTACGAACCCCGTTTACCGTAAAATGAAGGAAATTGTTGATAGCGGCGAGCTCGGAAGCATCAGAAGGACTTCATGGATAATTACGAATTGGTACCGTCCGCAGGCATACTACGATTCGGGTGATTGGAGAGCAACATGGGAAGGTGAAGGCGGCGGAGTTCTGTTAAATCAGTGCCCCCACAATCTTGATCTCTGGCAATGGATCTGCGGTATGCCTAAGCTCATTGATGCAAAGCTTCATTACGGAAAATGGCACAATATCGAGGTTGAGGATGACGTTACCGCTTACGTGGAATACGAAAACGGTGCAACCGGTACGTTTATTACCACAACGGGTGATGCTCCCGGAACAAACCGCTTTGAGATAGTTATGGACGGCGGTACTCTCGTTTGTGACAGTAAAACGCTTACGCTTGATAAGCTTGAGATGTCGGAGCCGGAATTCAGCAGGACCAATACGCGCATTTTCGGTTCTCCGAAGCATACTCTCACACAGATTGATTGCGAGGGTGAAAATACACAGCATTGCGGCGTTCTTAACGCATTTGCAGCGCATATTCTTCACGGAGATGAGCTTGTTGCAGACGGACGTGAGGGAATCTTCGGACTTACGATCTCCAATGCGATGCATCTGTCCTCATGGACAAGAGGTGAGGTAGAGCTTCCGTTCGATGAGAAGAAATTTTACGAGCTTCTTTGCGAGAAAATAAATAACTCGGCAAAGAAGGACAACGTTGTGTCTGCGGTTGCTGATACC
>JBGVEZ010000110.1:0-3204 GCA_045120555.1 Eubacteriales bacterium | reverse complement strand
AGAATCATAAATATCGGAAGCGTATGGGGAAGATGCGGTGCCTCATGTGAGGTTGCGTATTCTGCCACGAAGGCTGCACTACGAGGGTTCACCATGGCACTTGCCAAGGAGCTTGGCCCCTCCGGGATCACGGTCAATTGTGTTGAACCGGGTGTAATTAATACTCCGATGAATAGATGTTTTGATGAAAATGCAATGAAAGAGCTTTGCGATGAAACGCCGCTGTGTCGTATAGGTGAGCCCGATGAGGTTGCGTCGCTTATTAAATTTCTTTCAAGCGATGATGCCGCATTCATTACGGGACAGTGCATCGGCATAGACGGTGGATTTGGATTATAAAATTGGTGGCTGTCTCACTGAACAAGTGAGACAGCCACGTTTTTTATTTTTTAACAGATACTACCGGAGCAGAGATGAGGCCTTCCTCCCATACTCTGTATTCGTATGAGAATCTGTAGCCCGAGGTTCTGAAGGATCCGGGTGACGTATTGGTGTTTACGCGGTCGGTATTGTGTATATGACCGAAAGCGTTTTGTCTTGAAACGTACGCAGAAAGAGAAACGGTATGATCTCCGGGAGCGACGTCAAATTCCGCAGTATACGGTGCAAGAGATATATTCTTCT
This sequence comes from Eubacteriales bacterium, assembly GCA_045120555.1. Lineage (GTDB taxonomy): Bacteria > Bacillota > Clostridia > Oscillospirales > CAG-272 > SIG640. The sequence goes on along the minus strand of JBGVEZ010000110.1, from coordinate 2,580 downwards.
CCTCGCCACCGTCAACCGATGCCTTCAGACATGCCGCACGGTACTGCGGAACGAATACGCGAAGCTTGTCGGAATCAACGCTTACGTCGAACTTGTATGTCACCTTTCCGCCGTAGTGAGGAAGATACTGAGCTGTAATATCGGAGAAGGCAAGCCTTTCGGGGAGCTGACATATCCTTCTTACTGCGCCTCTGAGATTAACGCCGAAATTGCCAAGCAGGAACATGTTTTCAGTTGACGTTCTGTTACCGAATGGCATTGTCACCTCTATAACGTTAGTTCCGATTCGGATATCGCCGAGAGCAACCGACTTGATCGATCTGTCAACGTAGTATCCAATAGGCGTGTTATCAACCTTTGTTCCGTTAAATACGATCTCACATTTCTCGACATGCTCAAGTGCGAGGACCGCACCGCTGTATTCGATATCACTTTCAAAGGTGAATCTGAGCTTAAGCGAGTGCACCGATTTATCCTCGGGTACGCACCAGGGCTGAGCGAATCGTCCGGATATTTCCGGCCATCCTATAGTTCTTCTGATTTTAGAATCAAGCGCAAGGAGGTATTCTGCCGGTTCATAATCCGAACCGTCAAATGAATATTCGGCAACGTCAAGTAAAAGGACGTTAGGTTCGTCAAGCTCGTATTCCGCATCGAAAACGGGAAGAAGATTCACAAACGAAGAAGCATTCTGCGCAAGGTTGATTTTTTCCTCTTCAGCGCACGGATCAAGCTTGTAAAGCATTGAGTCGTGAAGTTCGACATCAGCCGAAATAACCGTCTTATTTCCAACGTACGAGCATTTTACAGCGCATGTTTCGCCTGTAAGAGTGTCAAGCAAATTAACGGCATATTTTCCGTTTATTTCAACGTAGATCTTCTTTTTATCAGGAAGATCGTTATTTGCGGGAGAATTAGCAGCCGCAAGGAAGAGATACCTCGTATCACCTTCGCTTCTGAGCGTGCTTACATAGTTTGTACACACAGAATAATTTGAATTGTATACAGTAAAGTATCTGTAAGGAGCAAGTGCCGTAAAAACATCCTTTCTGTTAAATCCAATATTTTCGGACACAGCAGCAAGCGCGTTTCCTTCATTGCTCGGAACAGCATCAATAAGCTCGGGAGCTTTTCCGACGATGATCACTTTACCGCCCATCTCAGCAAATCGCATAAGTCTTTCGTACGTTGTGCGGCGCATTGTACGGAGCTCGGGAACAACGATAACATCATAAGACATTTCACCGACACGAAGCGGATTTCCTGCGTCAGGACAAAGATCGGGGAGCAGGGATTCACATATAAAATCAAAATCAAGACAGCCCGTAACCATCCATTTTGTAAACGTTGTGAAATTGGTATCCATCTGCTCGCAATCAAGAGAATTGTTTTTCCATGCGCCGAACGAGAGCCAGTAGCTTTCAATGGGATGGATAACGCCGATACGCACCTCGGGCTTTCCTCGAGTAAGAACCGTATTAAGTCTTGAAAAATGATCTTCTATATAAGAATACTCTTTATACCACGGAGATTGATAGCTGATAGAGGCGGGATAGTCACGCTTCGCCTCACCCTCCAAGGACACAAGTGAAAGGTGGGGGACTCTCAACGTAACGCCGAGTGCCGCCTGCCAGTCTCCGTTCATTTTATGTTCTCTGAAATCAAGGTCCCATGACGTTACACCGTACAGCTCGCTCATCATACCCTCGCGTCCGTACTGATGTACCGCAGACTGACATTGCTTTGCAGTAGTATATTCGCGGTAGGAATGAAGCATATCGATGCCGGGAAGCTGATAATTGCGGTAAGAACGCATAGCCTCTCCAACTGCGCCCGTCTGGCTCTTAAGAGTCGGCTCCTGCATCATATGACCCGTAAGAAGGATCCCGTTTTCTTCACACCATTTTCCGCACTGATCGCAAAATGCCTCCGCAAATCTTTCGCAAGCATGATCGTGATATCTGTATCGCGAAACGCTCGGAGCATTCTTCGGAAGATTCCATACAAGCTCGGGAATATGCGGAATGAAGGATTCGCCGTACGCCGCCTTATACGTCTCGTCAAAATCGGTAGTGAAGGGGAATCGAACGTCCTTCTCCTCAAACGGAGACGTTAAAACGCCCTTTTCCGCAAATTGGGGTTCATCGGTAAATATAGCGGGCGCAGCTTTGCCGAAATCATCGCCGAGCGCATCCTTATATCCCTTATATGTAATTCTGATAAACTCAGCTATAGCTTCCTTCGAAAGCGTATCAACGTAAGTCTGGTTATTGAATCTGGGAGAGGGAAGGGGTGTTTCAAGATAAACGAACCATTCCTTATTTTCTGCAGTTTCATCAGCGGAAAGCATTCTGTATGATTCAAGGCATCCATCCGAATCAAGCTTTATATCGAATCTTGCGACAAGTGTTCCATTCTCCGAACGTCCTCCCGCACCTGATGCGGAGTGCGCAACCAGCAGATTACCTTTTCCATAAGGTGTAGGCGTAATAAGCAGATATTTCATACGGTATTCGGGATTTTTTGTTACAAGACCTCCCGCAAATCCACTTGGCCAACGGTCTTCATCGTAAAGCCATG
>JBGVEZ010000109.1:0-17096 GCA_045120555.1 Eubacteriales bacterium | reverse complement strand
GTTGCGGATGCTTTCGTGGGTCTGTTCTCTGTCCCACATACATCCCTCTTCACTGCGAAGCACCTTCATAACGGTTACAAGATCGTCAAAATTATATGTTTTTTTTGCTAAAAGCTCATTGATAGTATTTTTAATATCCATTTTCTTTTTCTCTTTCTATATGGTTAAATTTTATTTTATCAGCTTTAATTTTCTGAGCACACCGCAAAGCCTTTCACCGAACGGGAACAGCAAAAGCTCGCTTGTCGGCAAAGCTCCGCTCTTGATCACAAGCAGGGCGTAAAATATTGCGGTCATCAGAATCGAAACAATTGTTGCAAGCGCCTGATGCATTATCGGATACAGGAAATGATACGCAATTATCGGAACGGTTGCAGAAAGCGCGGAGCAAATCAAAGTCGGTAAAAACACCTTGATCGGTGCTACCTTATTACCCGTAACCTTTGCCAAAAATCCGAAGTTCATCATCATTATAGCCGTCGTGCAAAGAAATGTGCTTATCGGTGCGCCGTAAATGTTTATCTCCGGGATCGAAACGAGCAACCATTCGCTTAAAACCTTTACCAATGCACCAACAGCAAGTGACGCGATCGGCATCATCTGATGTCCGTATGCCTGAAGCATCGAATTTGAGACAGTCATAAGTCCCGAAAAGAAGATCGATGCCGAAAGAATCGAAAGAAGCGGTGCGGCGATCGGTATAGCGTCGCTCTGGCTTGAAAACATCATCTGAAGTATCGGCTCAGCCATAACCGCAAGCCCGAACGTACATGGAAGAGCCATTATTCCGCAGAGTCGGAATGACGAATTCATAACTCTCTGCTCAGCATCTCCGTCCTTTATCCTTGCTGCCGAAACCACCGCGGGTACAAGAGCAAGAGACAGCGGAACCATAAACGCCGTCGGAAAGCCGAACATGGGAACAGCAAGATTCGTATACGTGCTGTAAAGATTGAATGCAGCATCCGAATTTAGTCCCGAATTCATAAGCGCAGACGGGATTATCATCGTATCAAACAGCGTTGTAAGACTGAGCACAGCCGAGCTTAGCGTAACAGGCAATGCCGTTCTGCAAAGCGCGAGCGCAACACTTTTTACGCTTTCGGTCGGTAAGGTCCTGGGATGAGCCCTTGATTGCCTTCGTTCAAATACAAGCTTATTAATTATCAGATATACCATCGACACTATTACTCCAAGAGTAAGTCCCGCAATAGCATATGCCGCAACAACGTACGGCTCGTAGCCCTTATTTATTGCATAAAGAGCAAACGAAAGACCGAAGCACAGCTTTCCTACCGCCTCGATAACCTCGGAAACTGCGGTCGGATACATTATCTCAAATCCCTGAAAATATCCGCGTATAGCACCCGAAACAGTAATGCAAAGCACCGCAGGTGCCACAGCACGCAAGCAAAGCGCGGTTTTATCTATCTGCATTGCCGACGCAAGTGAATCCGATGACAGAAACATAGCCACCGAAAGCACCGCTCCGCAAAGTCCGAAAATGACCAGCGCGACACGAAAATCCCGTCGGGTATTAGGAATACTTCCCACGGCGTTATCCCTTGACACAAGAATAGAAAGTGCAACCGGAAGGCCCGCGGTGGAAACGGTCATAAGGAGACTGAAAAAGTGATATGCGGCATTAAAGTATCCCATTCCCTCAAGCCCGATAAGCGCAATCATCGGTATCTTGAAGAACACACCGATAGCCTTAACAACAAGTGTGGCACACGAAAGTATGACAACCCCCGAGAAGAAGCGTTTTCCCGCGCCCGGAGCCTTTTCAGTCGAACCGATCATATAAAACCTCACAAACGTTTTTTCACATAAATCCTATGCGTCGCTATCGAAAAAGATACCGCCACAGGCAAATATCAGATAAATTCGCGGTAGAGAGAGCCATCAGAAAGATAACTCTTTTCTATTGGAACGACATCCGATATTTCCGCAAGTATCTTATCCGCCGCCTGCCTGTATTCCGCCTCGCTTATCGCACCTCTGCCGGAATGCGGCATTGACAGTATGCGCTCAAGGTAGGGAGCAAGCATATTTATATCGTAGCCGAGAGTTGAATCTATAAAGTAGTCGCATTTATCGATGTGCGGGAAAATATTCTTCTCCTCGTTTTTGCGGACGCTTTCCCAAAGGTAAAGCGAGAAATCCGCAGATGCGCCCCTGAAATTGAAATCTCTGACAAGTCTGCGCAGAAGCCTTATATGATTCGGCTTAAACACACGACCGCCGACGCATATCTCACTTTTGGGTGCAATATAGATGCATTTATACGAATCATACTTTGAAAGAAGCCTTGAAACCTCCGGATAAAGCACCTGTATGCCCTCAAAAATGAATCTGTCATCAGGACCTGCACATATTTTTTCTCCCTTTTCTCGCTTTCCCGTAAGGAAGTCGAACCTCGGGAGCTGAACCTCACCGTATCGGAAGATAGCGTCAACCGTTTCGGTAAGCGTTTCAATGTCGATCGTGTCGGGCGAATCGTAGTCGATCTCGCCGTCATCGCTCATTCTGTGAAGAACGTCCACCTCGTAAAAGAAATCGTCAAGCGAGATAACGTGTACCTGCTTCCCGTTTTTTTCAAGACGCCCGGTCAATATATTAGCCATAGTTGTCTTACCCGAGCAGGACGGACCGGTAAGTCCGATTACCGAAAGATCATTCTCTACGATCTGCTCGCAAACGTCACAAAGCCTGTTATAAAACGATTTGTCACAGTTGTGTACAAACGCCCTTGCTTCCTCGGCGTTCATCGTGTCGTTAACGTATATCATAATTCTATACCCTCTTCAAGGGTTATCAGATATCAAGTCCGAATTCGCCCTTGTAAAAATTAATGATTTCCTCGTAAAAATGTCTGTAAGGATGCTCCTTATCTTCATTCTTGAGGTATTCGTACGGGAACTTCGGGTTAAACAATCTGCAGATCTTCGACTCACCCATATTCGCTGGAACGTATCTGACAAGCTTTGAAATCGCGCCTGCTCCAACCGCAAATATACTGTGTATCTCCTCCATCATATAGATGTTGTATCTTCCCTCGGTACCCTCCTTCGCAAAACCTACGTTCTCATAGTTACCCATTGCATTCTTCTGTCTGTAAAGATAGTATGGCAGATATCCGTGATCGTTAAGCGTCATACGCGAATAATCTATGCATCTTCCGACGTCGCCGCCTCGCATAGAATAGATGTTGGCGTTCTTGCGCAGGATCTCCGCGCTTTTCTTTACGCAGAATGTATGAACGGTAACGTTAGTAGGATCGAGAGAGACTATCTTATCAAGTCCCTCGGTGAATTTCTTGAAATCATCACCGGGAAGACCCGCTATAAGGTCTGTGTTTATATTTTCAATTCCCGAATTCTTAACTATATCGTATGCACGGAAGAAATCATCGACCGAATGACGTCTGCCTATTGCGTCAAGCACTCCCTGATTTAACGTCTGCGGATTTACACAGATTCTTGTAACCCCGAAATCCTTTGCTATTTTGAGCTTTTCCGCTGTAATAGTATCGGGTCTTCCGCCCTCAAGCGTAAATTCCTCGATGTATCTTCCTCCAAGACAGTTCTTTACGGTCGTAAGAAGACCGAAAAGCTGACCCTCGTCAAGGATCGTCGGTGTTCCACCGCCTATGTAGACTGTCTTTACGTTAAGTCCGAGCTCGTCGATGATCGCAAACGCATCCTTTATCTCGCACTTAAGAAGCTCGAGATATTCCGGAATAAGACTGAGAAGCTTTTTTGACGTGTAGCAGACGAACGAGCAATAGTCACATCTTGTCGGGCAGAACGGGATCGAGATATACACACTGCAGTCCTTGCTGTCCGGAATCCCGATTATCTCGCGCTCCTTTTGTGCAACGTCAACCGCAAGATCCGCCTTTTTGTGGAAGAGAAGATAATCGTTAACAAGCGTTTTCTTCGCCTTTGTCTTGCTGTAGCCCTTCATAAGAAGCTCACTTGCCACCTTACACGGACGAACGCCCGTCATCATTCCCCAGCTGGAGCGGTATCCGCTGTATTCACTGCACACGTCAAGAACTGCGCCGCCGACAGCTATCTTTGCGGTACGCTTTCTCGTTCGGTCGGGCGTATGCTCTGCGGAATGGCTGCCCTCAAACACCTTATCGTGTACGCGAAGCCTTGCAAATGCAGTGCAGGACTGTTCTCCGTCCTCATAGGAGACCTCTATTGCAAGCGGGCTGCTGTCATCCTCGTCTGAGAATTTTTCACCGGGGAAAAATATCATACACAGAGTCTGGACGTAGTACCTGTTTATATCTCTGTTTTCATTTATTACTGTAACCTTCATTTCAAGTCAGACCTTTCATCCGTTGTTTTATGCTCTTCCCGTGAGAATCTTTGAATCAATAACGAGCGTACATGGACCGCTGTTATGTATCTCACATTCCATCTCCGCACCGAACACTCCGTTCTCGGTATGGATACCGTTGCTTCTCATGCGCTCTGAAAAGCATATATAAAGGCGATTTGCCTCTTCGGGAGCTGCACCGAGAAAATAGCTCGGGCGGTTCCCCTTTTTATAATCTGCGTTAAGTGTGAAATTTGAGACGACAAGCGCGCCTCCTCCGACGTCGGTAAGCGAAAGATTCATCTTACCGTCGCCATCTTTAAAGATGCGGAGCTTCGTTATCTTATCCGCAAGCACCTCTGCATCTCTTTCGGTATCGTCACCCGCAACGCCGAGAAGTATCATAAGCCCCTTCCCGCACGTTCCGACAACGGCTCCGTCAACCGTAACCGTTGCCTTTTTTACAACCTGTATAACTGCTGTCATATTATTTATCCTTCGCTATTATGAGAAACCTCTTTCGACACGGTCAACGTCCTTAATGTGCTTGATCCTTGAAACGATGGAGTTGACGTGGTCGATGTTCTTACATCCGATCTTTAAGCTTATAATTGTTTTATTGTCGCTTCTCTTCTGCATATTCATCGCCAGAATTGCGACCTTCATGTCAGCAAGTGCCGCAGAAAGATCCGCAATCAGCGTTATGCTGTCATACGCGTAAACCTGAATAAGTGCCTCGTAAACAGCTCCCGCCTTGGGATTGAGAGTCTGCCTTTCCCAGGATGCGTTGACCCAACGCTCCGCATTTTCGGGCTTTGACATAGCGTCAAGCGCATTCGGACAGTCGCTCTTATGAATCGATATTCCATGTCCCTTTGTGATAAATCCGATGACCTTATCGCCCGGAAGAGGATTACAGCATTTTGCAAATTTGACCTGACATCCGCTTTCACCGTCAACGATAATACCGCCGGTCGCGATCTTCTTTGTGGAATTGATCGGTATCTCGGGCTCGGGAGCGGGACCTGCTTCCTCCTCCTTATAAAGACGGTCGTATTCGTCGTGAATCTTTATAGCAACCTTTGAAAGCGCAAGTCCGCCGTAGCCGAGTGCGTTATAGAGATCATCCGGTCCAGTAAATCCTGTACGAGTGCAGATGTTCGTAACTATCTCATCACGCTGTGCCTCGGTGCAGGTCTTTGAGAATTTTCTGATCTCGGAATCGATAAGCTCCTTGCCGACCTCGATATTCTCAGCGCGCTTTTCCTTCTTGAACCAAGCCCTGATTTTTGTGCGTGCTTCACCCGTTTTGACTATCTTAAGCCAATCACGGCTGGGGCCTTTACAGGACGAGGACGTAAGAATTTCGACTATCTCGCCGTTCTGTGGGACACGGTCGATCGGAACGATCATATTATTAATCTTCGCGCCAACCATCTTGTTTCCGACAGCGGAGTGAATCGCGTAAGCAAAGTCGATTACGGTAGATCCCTGCGGAAGTGCTATAACGTCGCCCTTCGGAGTAAACACGAAGGTTTCGTCCTGGAAAATATCGATCTTGAACAAACGCATAAATTCCTCGGGGTCGCCGTTTTCATTCTCATATTCAATAAGCTTGGATATCCATTCGAGCTTCTTATCTATCTCATCACTTGACTGCTCACCCGATTTATACTTCCAGTGTGCGGCAACACCGTATTCGGCGATGTGATGCATCTCCCACGTTCTTATCTGAACCTCAAACGGAATACCGTCGCGTCCGATAACGGTTGTATGAAGCGAGCGGTACATATTGAGCTTCGGCATTGAAATATAGTCCTTGAAGCGTCCTGGAACCGACTTGAACATTTCGTGGATAAGACCGAGGACCGTGTAGCACTCCTTTTCTGTATCAACTATAACTCGAAGCGCGTAGAAGTCGTATATTTCGTCAAAGCTCTTGCCCTGATCGTACATCTTGCGGTAAAGAGAATAAACCGATTTGATTCTTCCCTCAAGGCTGAATTTGATGTCGTTTTCCCTCATTTTTGCGTCAACAAGACCGCGTACGTTCTCGATAAAGTCAACGTTCATACCGTACTTCTGCTCGATATGATTCTTTACGTTTTCATACCCTATGGGATCGAGGAAGGAGATACTGATATTTTCAAGCTCCTGCTTGATCTTCTGCATACCGAGACGGTGCGCAAGTGGAGCGTATACCTGCATGGTTTCAAGCGCGGTAGAGCGTCTCTTCATATCCGGCTTTACGGCAAGCGTTCTCATATTGTGCAAACGGTCGCAAAGCTTGATGAATATAACTCTGACGTCCTTCGCCATAGCCAGCAGCATCTTACGGAGGTTCTCGATGTGCTGCTCCTCCTTATCGTCGATCTCGAAGGTGACAAGCTTTGTAAGACCGTCGACCAGCATGGCAACGTCCTCACCGAAAAGCTTCTGTACCTCCTTAAGGTCGGTCTTGTCGGAGCAATCCTCCACCGTGTCGTGGAGAAGCGCCGCGCAGATAGAATCGGTGTCAAGCTCAAGCCCCGCAACGATCTCAGCAACCGCAACGGGGTGCGAGATGTAAGGATCTCCGCTGACACGCATCTGCCCCTCGTGAAGGGATGCGGCGTATTCATACGCTGCGGTTATTTTTTCAAGATTATATTTTTTTCCCGTTGCCTTTAAAATACTTAATAGTCTTTCAATATAGCTGTTATCTGTACTCATGATATTGCCTTTACTTTCCTTCTGCTGTTGTATAGCAAAACTATCTATGATATGTTCAAGCTGTTGTATCTGCGAAGCAGGCTTGAGGATGAAAGCTCCGCGCGCCTTGCCTCGGTTGGAAGAGCGACCGACAGAACGTCGCCGTTAATTTTCTCTGTTATAACAAGTCCAAGCTCGGAGAACACAGCAAGCGCAAGCTCGGTATGCCAGCATTCAAGCTGTGAAAAGCCTCCGTTTCGTATAATTGAGGTCGCACGTCGGAGAGAAATATCCGAAAAGCCGTTTGCTATTACCGATCTTACGTAATTGTACACCGCGGCAAACAGCCGTCTGTCAAGCTCAAATCCGCCCGGAAAGACGATATCCTCACCACCGATAAAGCGTGAGAGGAGCTCGCTTTTGTATTCTATATCCTCAAGATAGCTCCTTGACAGTCTGATGTCCTTCAGTACGAGCTGAGGCGTTGATATACCCTTGTATTGGTTTATATCTACAGTATACGCAATGTCCGCAATTTCGCCATTGTATACGGGAAGCTCGTCGAACGAATAAATAAACGATATCGCCGACGCTGTATTTCCGCCCTTAGAGGCTACGAATTTAGCGTATCTTCCCTGAGACAGTGAGCAAAGCTGCTCGACCTTTATTCCAAGACTTGCAATAACCGGCTGCGGGTTTCCCGTACCGTACGGCTCGAACGCCGAAAGCTCGTTAACCGTAGAAATATCAATATCGTTGATGTCCGCAATGCAATCGACGTCTATAGTCGGTGCAGTGTCCTCCTCGTCAAACACTCTGTCCGCATATTCGGATACTCGTTCTCTGAACTCATCAAAATCCTTGCGGTAGATGGTAAGACCCGCCGCGAGCTCGTGCCCCCCGTATCTTACGAAGAGATCTGCGCACGAATTAAGAGCGGCGTGAATATCAAATCCGGGAATACTTCTGCACGATCCCTTTCCGAGATCAAGAGGCGCGGGCGTTCCGTTAACTATGCTGTCCTCAAACGACACGAGTATTACGGGCAGACCGTATTTTTCCGTGATTCTCGAGGCTACTATCCCCACAACACCGTTCTGCCATTCGTCCGAGGAAAGAACGATTATCTTATGCTCCGGCTCGCCGTATTGCCCGATTTCCGATATAACCGTTTCGGATATCACGTTTTCAAGGCTCTTTCGGGTGGTGTTAACGTCACATAGGTGGAAAGCCGCTCGCATTGCGTCCTTTTTATTTTCCGTAAGCAAAAGCTCGACCGCATCAAAGGCATGGGTAACGCGTCCTGCGGCATTTATTCTCGGTGCGATCACGAATCCGATATACGATGCGTTTATCTTACGCTTGCTGACCTCGCGAGGACGGTTAACGTACCTGTCCGAGTCGGCAGCCGACACCGTTTCACCGAGGCTTGCCGCATACATCAGGGCATCCGTTCCGAGAGAGGGAGCCTCTCTTATCATATGAAGTCCCATTGCGCAAAGAAGTCGGTTCTCATCGACAAGGGGCATAACGTCCGCCACCGTTCCAATACAAACAAGCTCGGTATATTCCATACACAGCGATTTTATCGCCTCAGGGATATCTCTATCATCCCTGTTGCAAAGCATAGTCTCGATCGCGCATACCGTCTTAAATGCAACGCCAACTCCCGCAAGCTCGCAGAACGGATATCTGCTTTCGCTCATCCACGGATCAACCGTCGCATCCGCATCGGGAAGAACCTCATGGCATGAATGGTGATCCGTAACCACTACCTTCATACCAAGCTCTCTCGCCCTTGCGATCTCATTTACAGCGGTTATACCGTTATCCACCGTTATAATAAGCTGTGTTCCTTCACGCCAAAGACGCTCAACAGAGCCTATATTCATACCGTAGCCCTCGGTCTTTCGGTCTGGAATATAATAATAAACGTCAGCCCTCTTTGATTTCAGGTATTTGTATAAAAGTGTCGTCGCGGTAACTCCGTCAGCATCGTAGTCACCGTAGATAACGATCCTTTCTCTGTTGTCAACGGCGTCGATTATTATCTCGCACGCCCTTTTCATATTCGGAAGAAGGAAGGGATCGTGAAGGATTACGGTGTCGTTGCGAATAAAATTCTCCGCCGATTCCGCCTCCGTATATCCTCTGTTGCAAAGAGCAATTGCCGAAAGCGTGGAAATACCGAGTTCCTCTGTAAGCTTCTTCACTATTTGATTTTTTTCTTCATCGGAACCGTCGTACGCGATATTCCATTTCTTTTCGGTGTATATCAATTTCCCTCTTACCTTTCATTTAAAGCTGTTTAAAGCTGTTCTATCGGAGCAAACCGTCCGATTATCTTTTCTGCCGCATGTATTCCGTCACACGCCGCGCTTGTAATTCCGCCCGCGTAGCCTGCGCCCTCTCCGCACGGATATATTCTGTCATGGCAGGGAACGCTCATCTCCGACGTTCGCATTATACGTAAAGGAGAGGACGTCCTCGTTTCAAAACCGGTCAGTACCGCATCCCCGTCACCAAAGCATTCAAGCTTTGCCGAAAACGATTCAAGTCCGCGACAAAGACCGTCGTAAAGGAACTGCGGCATTGCGTCGTAAAGCGGAGCAAGCCTCGTTTTTCCGTCCATATAGGTCGGAAGTATTCGTGCAGGCTCCGTAACACAGCGCCTTTTCTTAAAATCGTCCGCAGTAATTATCGGGGCTCCGTAGTCATTACCGCCAAGCGAGAATGCCTGACGCTCAAGCATTCGTTTGAATTCAATGGCGCGGTCTATGCTGTTGCCAAAATCCTCAGGCGTTACCGACACGAGCATTGCGGAGTTTGAGTTGACACCGTCACGGCTGTATTCGCTCATACCGTTCGTAACAACGCCCCCCTCCTCACTTGCGGACGCCATAACGTATCCGCCCGGGCACATGCAAAACGTGTAAACACCTCGTTCGCCCCTTGTATCGGAAACGGCGTATTCCGCCGCAGGAAGACGCTTGTCCCCCGCAAGCTCGCCGTAAAGCGAGCGTTCAACGTCCGCGCGAAGATGCTCTATACGAACGCCTACCGAAAAGCTTTTAGGCAAAACGGGATATCCCGCACGCATCAGGTAGCCGTAGGTATCGTTTGCAGAATGTCCTGTTGCAAGCACTACGGACGATGCGGCGATGTCACCCTTCGTGGTGTGAGCAACGCATCCGTCTGATTTTTCCGTTATACCGTCAAGCCTGCAATTATAAATTACTCTTCCGCCGAGAGACTCTATCTCGGAAAGTATGCTGTCGACCACACTTCTCAGCACGTCGGTGCCTATATGCGGCTTTGCAGAGGTAAGGATGCTGTCGCTTGCACCGTGCTCGTGAAACGTTTTAAGCACGTACGAGCATGCGGCATCCCTTATTCTCGTAACGAGCTTTCCGTCCGAGAAGGTTCCCGCGCCTCCCGCTCCGAACTGCACGTTCGTTTCGGTGTCGAGGACCTGATTTTTTGTAAATTTTTCAACGGCACGCACACGCTCCGCAATGCTTCCGCCGCGGTCGATAACGGTGGGCTTGTAGCCGTGCCTTGCAAGAAGGAGTGCGGCAAACATACCGCAGGGTCCCATTCCCACCACAAGCGGAGGATAGACGGACACCTCCTTACCGTGCGGAAACGCAAGCTCCGCATACGGATCGGGTATCTCATGCAGCTTAAATGCCGCAGCCTTTTCCGCATTTATCTTATGTTCAGTACGGCATATAACGGTTGAAACGTACTGAATTGCATTCTTGTTTCTTGCATCAAGCGACTTTTTGTATACCGCAAGTCCTTCCGCGCGAATTCCTGCGCGCCTTAATCGATCACGTGCCTTTATAATTATTTCAGCATCGTCTGCAGTATACGGAAGCTTGATATCAGAGATCGTAAGGTATCTCATCTTATGCCCCGACACCCGTCTCTACAGGATCGGCCACGGGAGACGTCTCAGCTGTCGTCTGATCAGTTGTCTCCGGCTCGGACGACGCTATCTTCGTGATTGTAGCCTCAACGACGACCTTGTTCTCCGCACCGTCAAGCTTGAAGCCCTCGGGAAGCTTTATTTCAACAGTTCTTACAAAATCAAGTCTGTTATCACCGACACCGGTAAAATCGAAGTGCGATTTGCGGAGAGTGAACACGGTTATCTCGTCTATCCTGCTTATCTCAAGCACCTCTCCGATTACCATAACCGTCGGATCTGTGATCTTTATGGATACCTCATATCCCTCGAACTCATCAGGATTGTAATCGCACTTAAGTGATATCTCCTTTTTCACCTGAACGGGTATGTTGACCGTAACCATATCGGTGTTACAGCTGAGGTACGGGTTAAGTATCTTTGCGCCCTTCTCGTTTACAAGCGATATGTACGTATTGCTCTTAACAGAGGACGTCACCTTTCCTATATTCGCTTCGGCAACGGCATACGAAATAGTATCAAGCACGCTTACGGGACCTGTTACCGTAACGAAGTCGACGCTTTGCGTTATTTCCGTCTCATCAATGAAATAGTTGCCGTCAACCGTGTAATACGGCTTTACGACCACTTCTATCTCGCGCTGTCCGATAACGTCGGCATATACCGCAATATCAGTCGGTGTTACGACCGTAACGCTTACCTCGGGGATCGGGTCAATCACGATCGGGAGCGTCTGACGCTCTGCGGAATCGATCCCACTCACGTCAACGTATGCGTAAATATTGCTTGCGCTGTATTTGCTTACCTCCGCCTTCGAGCCCTTCAGCACGACCGTAACGGTATTATCATAGCCGCTTATCACCGACATATTATGCTGTCTTTCAAGCTCCTCCGTTCCGATTATCGAAACCGGAACGAGCGTCACCGTCTTCTCATATTCCCCGTCAAAAAGGCTGTTGACGTAAAGCCATACGCTCATTGCGATAACGAACGAGAAAATGAGGAGCAGCAAAGTGTATTTGTTTTTCTTTTTTTCCTTCGATTCAACGCGAATTATCTCGGGCTCCTCAGGCATGGCAAGGTTAAACTCGCTGTCGTCTAATTTATCTGTTTCAAAGATCTCATCATTCGGCATATACTGTATTCCTTTCTGTGTACTGTCAGGTCAGTTTCCCTTGTTAGTATCATTACTTTCATCGGTAGAACGGGACGCTTCGGTAGATACTCTTCTTCCCTTCGCCCCTCTGCTCTTGAGAGATTTCTTGCCGTCCTCCGATTTCTGCGCGGGCTGAATGAGGCGGATAAGCTCATCCTCGAGCTTTGTTGCCGTAAAGCCTCTCTTTATCTCACCGTTGTAGCAAACCGAAACGATTCCCGTTTCCTCTGATACAACTATAACTATCGCATCGCTTGCGGTTTCGGAAACGCCGAGAGCAGCGCGGTGACGCGTACCGAGAGAAGCATCCATAGCCTTCTGCGAGAGAGGAAGCTTACAGCCCGCCGCATGAATGCGCATATTCTTGATTATGATAGCTCCGTCGTGAAGCGGCGAGCGGTTAAAGAAGATATTACGCAAAAGCAGGGACGAGACGTTTGCGTCGAGAAGAGTTCCTGTATCGGCGTAGTTTCCGAGCTTCGTATCACCCTCGATTACGATAAGCGCGCCTGTCATGGACGCGGACATCTCCGCAACCGCCTTGCATATTTCGGAGATCGCAGTCGTTTCGGTGCTTGTTCCCGCAATTCTTTTCGTTATCTTGTCTGAAAAGCCGCCAACCTTTTCAAGCGCGGCGCGAAGGTCGTCCTGAAAAATGATTATAACGGCAATAAAACCGATCTGATAAAAGCTTGACAGAATGTATTGCATCGCCTTCATCTGCAACGCGTTGACAATGATAAAAACCACGATTATAAGAAAAAATCCTATCGCAAGCTTTCCGGCACGTCTGTTTTTCAAGAACAAAATGAGCATAAAGATAGTAACGGTCAAAAGCAAAACGTCCGCGTAGTCCACAATGTTCATCCCACGAATCGGTTCAAGTATGTATTTTGTAGCAAATTGTTCAATTATGTCCAAAAGCTTCATCAAAGTATTCAAATAAAGCACCCGCCTTTCTTACAATGCCGCTTGTCGTTTAAGATATATATTATATTATATCATAAAAAATAATTTTTGTAAAGTTTATTTTCGGTATTGTTTGAAAAAACCGCACTATATTTTTGTAAATTTTATAATAACAATAAATTAACGTCCTGAATTTGCCGAAAATTTCGCAAAAAAAGAAGGCGGGACCCCGATATGAGATCCCGCAGAGCGTATGTCAGCATCTTCCGCCGCGGCCACCACCGCCTCCTCCGCCTCCGCGACTTCCGCCACCGGAGCTTGTATTTTTCGGCTTCGGAGTTTTCTTCACGGTTCTGTAAAGGAAGATATCACGGCTGAGTCGAACGTTAAATGAGGAATGTACCGAATAGTCTCCTGCATGTGCCTTCGGTCTTACCGACGAAAGCTGCGCCTTCATAATAAGGACCGCAATAAGTGCAACGACAAGTCCCAAAATAAGCATCCCCGGCAAAAATTCAAGAACAAAATCAACTGCCGTCGGCGGTGGAGCAGACATACGCGTATCTACTGCCCCAAGGAATTCAAGGCTTGCGTTGTAGAAATCGTTCTTTTCTATGTAGGGACGCGAGCTGTCCTCGATAAGGTCAAGAGAGCGAGTTGTGTTAATCTTATCCTCACATTCGCCCTTCGAGTAGAAATAATAGTCCCTGTACTGTCCGTCAAGCGAGATCATAAGCATAACGCCGTTTCCGGTTGCCGTCTGCTTCGAAAAGAAGCTTCTGCAGAAAGAAAGCATCGCCGAATCGAGCGCAGACGATGAAAGCTCCTCGTCGAAAAGATCCTTGTCAAGAAGAATTATCACGTCAATATTGTGCGACTCAGAAAGCGCGTTCATTTTTGAAATGACAGTCTTTTCCTGCGCTTCGGTAAGAAATTCGCCGTTGTCAAAAAGCTTGACGGAATCGCCTGCCGCATTAGTACCAACGCAAAGCATCGGTATAATCAGTACAATCATTATAAACAAAACAACATATTTTCTCATAACGCACCTCACATTATCGAAAGGATAGTCATTGCCGCAGTTCCGACAACGGTAATTGCCGCAGTTAATCCGACAAGATAGCCCCAGAACCGCTTCCATGAGATCGGAAGGTCGCCGACAAACTTTCCCGTGTCTCCGTTCATAGCGAACGAATACGTTTTACCGTTATAATTTGTGTTAAGAATCCATACGGGCATAAGGCCGTATCTGACCTTTCCCTGCTTTATGTTCACGTTCGACGAGGTAGTTACAACAGAGGAATATCCGCGCACCGTACTGCGGAACGCCATGTCGACGCTGTTCTTTACTCGCTGATTGATTCCGGGCTTAAGTATATCGGGATCAACGTCGTATTTGTCCGCAAGAAAGCCTGCAAGATACGTCTTCTCAAAAGGTACCATATCAGCCTTGTTGAAGGGCTCTATCGACTGCATAACGATGTTGTCGATCTTGCTTGAGCCGTCTACCGGTATCCCCTCAAACGAAAGAGTTCCGGCACGCCTTACAAGAAAATGCGACGTCTCGGTGTAATTATAGTTCGAGTCGCTCCAGAAGCGGGAGCGTGTTGCTCTGTACGAAATATCCGAATCGGTGTCGCAGTCAAAGAACCAAAACGGAACGTAAATTCCCTTTATCTCCTCTATTCTGTTGTCGTCAGCAAAGAACTTCGGCAAAAGGTGCTTTCCCTTACAGTGTTTTTTCAGTGCCGCCTTCGCCTCGTCCTTTGTGACCTTGAACGGAATTATCATGTCAGGCTTGAACACGTCCTCAGTGTTCTCCGAAATGACCGTCGGATTTCCGCAGTACGGACAGGACGTTGCAACCGTATTTTCGTCTCCGATAACGCTTCCTCCACACGACGGACAGATATACGTACGCATACCGGTCTTTTCGTCCTCTGTCCAGTCGCCGCTTCCGCTCTCTGAGGAATATTCCTCCCATTCGTATACGTCCTCCGCACCCTCCGTCTGCATCGCATCTATGTAATCCGCCGTGTCCTCCGCAGAGAAATTCGTTCCGCAGTATTCACAGCTCATAGTTCCCTTTTTCGCATCGTAAACGAGAGGCGCGTTACAGCATGGACATTTGTAGCTTACAACCTCACTCATAACATCGCTCCTTTCTGTCACGGTGAATTCAATTAAGTATATTATACAATATTCCTTGAAATATTTCAACAAAAAATAAAATCCATACTGTGAATAAGATTTTACGAAAGGACAAATTTTACCGAATTTTTTTAAAGACCTTGACAAAAACCGCCTTTTAGGATATAATTATTATGTATGTACATTTATTGGAAGGTAACAAAATATGAAAATGACACTTGTCGCAACCTCGCTTTTCGGGCTTGAGCGTCAGCTTGGCGAGGAGATTGATGCACTCGGATATAACAGAACAGAAACCATGGACGGTCGAATCACCTACGAGGGAGACGAAAAGGCAGTTGCACGCTCGAATATGTTCCTCTCTCTTGCGGAAAGAGTTTATATTCTCGTCGGCAAATTCCCCGCTACTTCATTTACAGAGCTTTTTGACGGAGTAATTGGGCTTCCGTGGGAGGAATATATCGACAAAAACGACGAATTTCCCGTCACGGGACACGCAATCAAAAGCACTCTCTTCTCTGTTCCCGACTGCCAGAGCATAATAAAAAAGGCGGTCGTTAACCGTCTTTCAAAAAAATACGGAATTCAGACGTTCCCCGAGGACAGCGGTCTTCGCATCCGCATTGAATTCTTCATCTTTAAGGATATTGCGTATCTCATGATAGACACAAGCGGCACTCCCCTCCACAAGAGAGGCTACCGTCCCGTTGCAAATCTCGCTCCCATCCGCGAAACTCTCGCAATGGCTCTCGTCAAGAATGCCCGTCTTCGTGAGGGAACGCTTCTGTGGGATCCCTTCTGCGGCTCGGGTACGATCACAATCGAGGCGGCAAGAGACGCAGCACGCATCGCACCCGGCATCCTCCGCAGCTTTTCGGGCGAGGACTACTGGTTCATCGACGGCGATTCGTGGGATGAGGCAAGAGAGGAAGCAAAATCGCTCGTCAAGAAGGACTGCACGTTCGAGGCGTATGCAAGCGACATCGATCCCGAATGTATCGAGATCGCAAAGGAAAACGCAAGGCGCGCGGGCGTTGACGGAAGGATAAAATTCTTCGTCAAGGACGCAAGAAGGATATACAAGCCCGACTGCCGCGGCACGCTTATCTGTAATCCGCCCTACGGCGAACGCCTTATGTCCGAGGACGAGGTCAAGTTCTTATACAAGGATATCGGCCGCACGTTCGATAAATTTGACCCGTGGCAGATCTACGTCATCACAGGATTCGAGGACTTTGAATATTGGTACGGGCGCAGAGCAGACAAAAAACGCAAGCTCTACAACGGAATGATCCCCTGCACGCTGTATCAGTACTACAAGCCGAAGGAAATTAAGAGGAAAAAGTGATCAAGGGCTCTGCCCTTGAACCCGCCAAAGAAACTTTTTCGGGAAAAAGTTTCTTTGGAATCTTCAAAAAGCTTTAATGAAGGTAATCCGCAGAGGAATTTTTCGTTCCCCTGCGGATTTTTTATTCCTCGGCAAACGCTTCGTTGCGAAGATCAACGAGCATGCCGAGATTTTTACTTACCGACGATTTTGAATAATCACCGACAAGCTGCTTTTGCGAGACCATAAAGCCCGATTCGTTAAAGCCAAGCTCAACGATTCCGTCGCAAAGGACTATGCAAAAATATTCGGTTTCACCCTTGCCTGTAACCTCCGGAAGTCCAATGCCGATAGTATAACGAAGAAGCTCGCTTATAGCTTCATCATCATTTTTTTCGAAGTTGCCTATCGCTTTTCGGACTTCATATGCGGTCTTATTCGTTTCGGGCATCAGAACCTGAGCCCTTACGCTTGAATGGCTGTAGTTAAAGGAATTTTCCTTTTCATAAATGCTTCCCGGTCTGCCTATCAAGCCGAAATATCCGCCAATTCCCGTATCTGAAACGTATTTTGTGAAAAACGCCTCACATTCCGCATCA
>JBGVEZ010000108.1:0-2586 GCA_045120555.1 Eubacteriales bacterium | reverse complement strand
CGGGTGCAAAAGCATAATTTCTCCGTTGTGCAGATTATCGATTATCTTCTGCTTTGCTTTTTCAGTTGACGGCTGCTTTTGATTATCCCAATCAGCATATGCGAAGCTCCAGAACACCGTCTTATACCCCAATTTTTTTGCACATTCAAGGTTCTTTTTTGAGAATCTACCCTCCGGCGGTCTGTAGAATTTTGACGGTGAGAGACCGATTTTTTCGACACAGCAGGATTCAAGGCGTTGTAGCTCTGACGTAAATTCGGATTCACTTGCATTTGACATGTTCTTGTGAGAATAGGTGTGGTTACAAACCAGATGCCCCTCGTCAAACATTCGTTTTACAAGATCCGGATTTTTTTCAATAAGATTCCCCAGGATGAAAAATGCACCTTTTACGTTGTTATTTTTGAGGATATCCAGCGTTCTTTCGACGTTACCGTTTTCGTATCCCGCGTCAAACGTCAGATATATTATTTTTTCTTTGTCGGAA
Source organism: Eubacteriales bacterium (assembly GCA_045120555.1). GTDB lineage: Bacteria > Bacillota > Clostridia > Oscillospirales > CAG-272 > SIG640. Next base: position 2,099 of record JBGVEZ010000108.1, on the reverse strand, counting down.
TAGTCTGTGTGACGTATGTCACGATCGTATCCGCTGTATTCCTTAATAAAGGTGTATTCAGGCGGACAGGACGGGGCTTTGTGATCCTTTTCGCGTTTACAGTACCAACTGAATTCTTCTGCGTTTGCTTTTGTCGTAAAAGATACGATCAAAAGCACTATGGTTAAAATATAAATAATCTTTTTCATAGATATACTCCTTTCACGATTATTTTTACCTTTATGTATGATTAATATCTATCACACATATTTGAATAAATGCTAATAATTATCTTTTCGTTGCTTGAGATGTGTGTATAATAAAAATTTACATTTTGCGTGCAAATTACAGTTGAAACGGTAGTTTAATCTATGATATAATATTAAAGTTATTATTAATACAGCAAAGAGGTTGAATCGCTTAATGGCAAATGAGTTTTACCAGTATAACGGTCAAATATATCAATATAAAACAAACCAACAAGGAAAAGAAAAAAAGGCTTCGGAAACCAAGATCATACTTCTTGCCGTTACCGTTGCGGTCCTTGCGATAATATGTATTGCGCTTAATATGATTATAAGTAAGTCCTCAAGGGAAAATGGCAGTCTTGAGGGGGATTACGTTTTTAATTCTATTGTTAACGATTTCGTTTCCGATGCGCCGGAGTCAACGGATGGTGCGTGGGGGACAGAAGATGATGTTCCAGTGTCAAGCCGTCCTCCCGTGCTTACCCTTTTGACCGGGAGCAGTAATAAAACGATAAACGGAATAAACTCACGGTACGCAATAATAATTAACAGGAGTACCGGCGAAATAATCGCATCGAAAAACGCTAACGTTCGTATGTTCCCTGCGTCCATGACGAAGATAATGGCAGTTCTTGTTGCATATGAATACACGGTGGATAATGACATAGATCTTATGACGTCGTACGCGACGATGACTAAGGAAATTGCGGATCATACCTTTGCAGAGGGTGCTGCTGTTGCAGGCTTTAAAGAAAACGAGCGCGTTCGTCTTCACGATCTGTTTTACGGTGCAATTCTTCCCTCGGGCGCGGACGCGGTTCTTATGCTCGCTAACTTCTGCGGCGGAAACGAGACGGCGTTCGTTCAGATGATGAACGCAAAGGCGAAGGAGCTTGGTTTGAGCGAAACGAATTTTGTTACCAGCACCGGTCTTCACCATCCCGATCACTATACCACTGTTGCTGAAATGGCTGTGATTACGGATTATGCGTGCAAATATGATTTCCTTCGTAATCTGCTGACAGCTACGCACCACACATATGCTCCGACGAACGTATCAAATCAAAGGCTCACTACAAGCACACTGTATAATTGGCGAACCGCATATATTTCGGCTCCCGAAAAGACTTTGGTAAGCGGTGCTTACGAATTCGGTGGTAAGATAGGGTACACTCCGGAGGCAAAATACTGTCTTTCCACATTCGCTACAATAAGCGGAGGTGAGAGCTATATAGTTGTAACCGGATTTGCTGAATACCGCACCGACACAGTCAAGGACTATTTGAAAATATATAACGAATATTTACCTAAACAATAATATAGAGCTCAGCGGTTCGTATATATCGTACGGTCGCTGAGCTTTTATAATGAAAAGAGCACCCCGAAAACGGAGTGCCTTGTGTCATTGTATAAAATAAAATGGAGCGGATTACGGGGCTCGAACCCGCCACCTCGACCTTGGCAAGGTCGAGCTCTACCAAATGAGCTAAATCCGCAGAGTTTTCTATTAAAATCCCCCTCACTGTTGCGAGGGGGATCTGTTTTTGGAGCGGATTACGGGGCTCGAACCCGCCACCTCGACCTTGGCAAGGTCGCGCTCTACCAAATGAGCTAAATCCGCAAACTAAGTTCCCTTGGTGCCTCCGGTCGGAATCGAACCAACGACACGGGGATTTTCAGTCCCCTGCTCTACCAACTGAGCTACAGAGGCAAATATCGGGAACTTATTGTTGTCTGGCGACCCGGATGGGACTCGAACCCACGACCTCTAGCGTGACAGGCTAGCGTTCTAACCAACTGAACTACCGGGCCTGGTGGGAACAATAGGGCTCGAACCTATGACCCTCTGCTTGTAAGGCAGATGCTCTCCCA
>JBGVEZ010000107.1:0-7356 GCA_045120555.1 Eubacteriales bacterium | reverse complement strand
CTGGAGCGCATACTCTAAAATAGATCAGCTTATGTTCCTTCCCATGCAGTCGCTTGCGCTTGCATCTACGACCTTCGTGGCGCAGAATCTTGGGCGAGGATTTGAGGGAAGGGCAAAGAAGGGAATCAGCAGAACCGTTCTTATCGCGGTTTTGACAACGGTTATTTTGATGGTCCCCGTAATAGGCTTTGCACCGTACCTTGTGGCTTTCTTCAATCAGACTCCCGAGGTCATCGAGGCGGGCTCGCTGTTCCTCACGTGGATCACGCCATTCTACGTCTGCTGCTGCTTCAATCAGGTCTATGCCGGTGCCTTGCGCGGAGCGGGAAATTCGCGTGCGCCAATGATCATAATGATAATCTCGTTCGTTGTGGTGCGTCAGATATATCTTTTCGTGGTTTCAAATTATATCTCAAATGATCCCATCGTAATCGGTATGTCCTATCCCGCAGGCTGGCTGGTCTGCTGCACGACTATGTATACGTATTATAAAAGGACGAGCCTGCTTAAGCACCGTGTGGTCGACGGCGAGGCGGAGAAGGAGAGGGTATAGAACGCAATGTCAAAATTGTGTTATCAATTTTTTGCTGTGCAGATTTTTACGCCCGATTACAAGAAAAATGTGAAAATATTTCGTATTTTTCGCCCAAATTAAAGAAAATGCTTGACAAGATGCCAATATTGTGATATAATAATATCAGAATATATAGGATGATCTTGTCATGACATCCGAAATTTTAACAAGGCTGTCATGCGATTCGTATGGCAGCCCTTTGATTTTATCTCACGTAAGAAAGGAAGATGATCTGTGAAAAAGAAACTATTCAATGCCCTTATGATATGCCTTATTATCCTTTCGGTGATAGTAGGCGCTGTTTCCTGTGACGAGGAAGATGACGCTTCCGGTACGGGAAACGGTACGGACATAGTCGAGGATTTTACCGCGGAGCAGGCGGCAGAATATCTTAACGGTAAAAATGACGTCTTATTATCTGTGCTTTGTGACATTTCCGAAAAAATGCAGGAGCTACCTTCGGAGGATTATCCATCACTTATGAAGGATAACCGTATAGCGCTCACAGTAAAAAAGAAGGGACTGCTTTTCGAGGATCTTGACAGTATAGTGATGTCAGACGGTATTTTTGCCGTCAGCGGAAGTCGGCTGCTTGACAGCGGAAAAAAGGCTCCTTATAAGGATATCACGGTATACTACGAGGAGGGTGTTGCGAAATACGGTACGTTTGACGGACGTACTACCGTACAGTCCTACAGCATGAACGATAAATCGAGCGTTGAGATCGATCTGTCGGGAGTTGAAAAGGCGCTTAAGATCAGTAAGCACGATCTTAAGGAGACTGATAAAAACGGTGAATTCCGCGTAGCGTCGGGCTATGCATACGAGCTTGCTTTGGCGCTTTGCAAATCGGTTAAGATAAACGGCGGTGAGCTTCCGAATATGACCGAGCTTTTGCCCGAAAAATCGAAGATCGACATTCATGCCGATATAACCGAGCATAAAAAGGATATTCTTTATATTACGGTAAGTGTGGACACGTTATCGCTTAAGCTGAAAATAGATTTTAGCGGATTCGACGGAGAGAACGGAAGCATAAGCTGTGCGACGGTGAGTGATGCTTCCGAGGGAGGTATATCGTTTGACGTCAGCCTTTCCGCAAAGAAAATTACCTATATAAGGCTTGACGCAAGCATAAGCACGGACGATGGCTCCGTCAGAGCGGCGTTGCTTTTAAGCGATACTGCGCTTGGAGTTACGCTTGAACTTTCCAAGGAGGGCGAGGTGCTGTTTCTCATAGACGCAAACGCCGAAAAGAATCAAAGCAAGACCGAGATGAGCTTCAAATTAAAGATCGACGGCTCTCTCAACGAGGACGGAGATTCCGGCGGCTTGGTGCCACTGTCCGCTTTTACGGCTGACGGATCGAACGGAGACATTGAAATAACAGGTGCGCTCAGTATAGCTTACGAGGGAGAAAGCGTTGTCGGATTATTACTTGAATGCAACGGCAGCGCAGATGGATATGAGTTCAGTATTTCACTTAATACCGATGCAAAAAAAGCCAAAATAAAGGGCGAGATCGCATTAACGGGAAAAATTGATGTAAAATCTCCAGACGGAAGCATGCGCAGCACTGTCGAAGCTGTTACCGTTAATTATTCGTCCGACAAGGAGGCAACGTACACGCTTACTGTGAGCGGAACCGATTTTGATGGCAAGTCGAATGAGGAAACGCTTGAATTGTGCATTTCCGATTCGGTCAAGGCGGAGCTTACTGCCGAGGAGCAGGACGTGAAAAACGGATTTGCCACCTTCTTAAGGAATCCCGACCGCGCTACGAATATGCTGAACACGTATATAGAAAGGCTCGAGAATCAGTACAACAGGGCAGGGAACGTCCGACTGCATCCAAATAAGGATTACTTCTTCGTAAAGGATGAAAAGGGCTCGTTCTACTACCTTATAAACGTTGAGGTAATTAACGGAAAAAGAAAATACAGCGCGGGCATCGGCTTTGTCAGATCCGAGCTTGATTACTACTATTCCGAATGCGGCGAAAACATGGCTGTTACGGTGGAAAGCAAGTATTGGAAGGATTATGACGAGCTTCTCAATGCCGAGAGTAACCTCGATGAGGGATATTATCACGAGGCGTTTCCGTCCTGCTACGTATTTAAATACGTAAAGGAAATAGACGCGTATATGATAGTAAATAGCGTGATTGATTATTTAGAGCTGATCTCGGAGGATCCGAGTGCGCAGCTTCGTGCGAACGGCGAAAAATTTCATGAGCTCAGATATGACAGCGAGGGAAGGGCGTATGCTCATGCCTACTCCTCCTCGTATGATGAAAATTGTCATCACAGTCTGGTGTGCGAGGAATGCGGATATCATTCAAAAAGCAAGAGACCCATTCACAGCATGAAGGATACCATCGTGCTGAGAGAGGGTGACGCGGAAAACTCAAGAGCTGAGTTTTCAATGTGCGAAAACTGCATGCATTCGGAGATAACTCTTAAGTATTCGGACGGTTGCAAGGTAGTTCTGACCTGCGACGGGGCATCTCTTGAAAAAATAAACCTGCTGACAGACGTTATCGGTTTGCCTCGCTATACCGAGAAAAGCATAAAGAACTGCCTCGTCGTTAAGAGCATAAGGCTTGAGGCAAGCGGCAGTGTAACCCGCAGCTTTAGCGGTAAGACTGTGGATATCCCCGATATTTCGATGTCAGGCTATACCTTGATAGCACTTTCCGGTTACAGCGAGCACTCGTATCAGATATACGACCTCAGACTCGTTCTTCCTGAAGGGCTTGTGTTCATTACAGATGGATGTCTTGCTCCGATGACGCTTCCGAGCGGCGGTCTTTGGAAGGAGATAGTGTTCCCGTCATCCGTTCGCTATATCGATACGATTGGCGATAATATGAAGATGGAGGAGATTACCTTCCCCGAGGGACTGCTTTACTTCGGTGGCTTTGATAACGCACGTAATCTTAAAAAGATTACAGTTGATTCAAAAAATTTGCTGAGTTTCAAGGTCGGAAAAACCCCCGTGCTTGAGTCTGTCAGGTTTAACGGCAAGGTTAAAGAGCTTGGAGGATTCTCTTCAGGCGCAATAACCGAGTTTACAATTCCAGAGGGCTGTGAGACCGTATACGGCTTTGAAAACAACAGTACTCTCAGATCGGTAACGATTCCGGCTTCTGTCAAGGTCATCGGATCCGAAGCGTTCCGAAGTTGTACCGCACTTGAAAAGGTCATCTTTAAGGGAACGTTCATAAAGAAGATCGGAGACCGTGCATTCGGAAGCTGTCCGTTGCTTGAGAGCGTGACCCTTCCCACGGTAGAAGCATTCGGATTAGAAGTGTTTTCTTACTCTATGGGATTGACTGAGGTTGAATTTACAGGCAACACCAAGCGTATCGGAAACGGTATGTTCAATATGTGCAAATCGCTCCAAAGCGTCAAATTCCCGAATGGACTTACCGAGATAGGAACACAGGCATTCTATTATACCGCACTTAAGACGGTCGTTCTTCCGGACAGCGTTGAGATCATAGGAATTAATGCGTTTTCGGAATGCAAGGTTCTTGAATACGTTAAGCTGTCTAAGAGTATTGTATCAATCGGCGAGAATGCATTTTCCAATTGCGAAAAACTGTATTTCGAGGAGCTGAAGCTTGACGGAACGGTAAAGTCGGTCGGAAACAGAGCTTTTGCCAAAATCAAGGGAATCGGTAAGGTAACGCTCGGAGGATCTATTGAAACGTTGGGAAGTGATATATTCGACGATACGCCGGTGGCGGAGCTGTATTCTGACTGCCCGAACGTTGCTCCATAGAGTATGGGGGACTGTGCGGGGACGTGACCTACGCCGAGGGCTGCTTTCGGAAATATTGTAACGAATATTCCGGAAAAGGTTAAGGTTATCAATTTTGCAGGTTCAAAGGATGCTTGGGAGGAAGAAATGATCCTTCAGAAGCAAGACACTACGGTTATTAATTTCAACGTAAAATTCAACTAAACAAAAAGGGGCTGCCTCATAATGAGACAGCTCCTTGAATTTTTTGAGTTATTCCTCTGCGGAAGCATCCGCTGCTTCCTTTTTCGGACGCGGTCTTTTCGCCATTTTGTAAAGCTCCTCGGTTGCAAGGCGCGTCTTTGCAACGACGTCTCCCGATTTCGGGAAGCAGTAGAAGGAGCGGTCTGCGTCGCCGATACAGATAACGTCTCCGATTTCGTACCAGAGATAGTCGGCGTTGAGGCTGTGCGAAAAACGGGTTGATTGCGAATAATCAATCTGACCGTCACATCCGACAAGACGGAAGCCCTCTGCGTTGTGGGTGAGGTGTCCCTCGCCTACCTTGTAAAGTGCCTTGTAGTCGGTCATTATCATAATTTCAACGTCAATATCAAGTGAATAGGTTCCGTCAAGGATCTCCTTTTTGACCTCCTCGCGTTCCCATTCGTACCAATCGGGTATGTGCGCAAATTCAGTCTCGCCTTCGGTTGCGTGGAGCTTTCCGAGCGTGTCAAGCTCATAGGTCTTCCCGCAGGCATGGCAAATAAGCGACGTGCCCTTACCCTCCATCTCGCCCTCCTTACCGCAGGCGGGGCATTTATAGAGGAGTCGGTTCAGAAAGTCGGCTCTGAAGGGCTCGTCAATTTCAACGTTGTTTTCACTTTGCCATGCGAAGTTATCAAACGAAAACGCCTCGTCTATGATTCGGTCAAGCTCCTTTATGGGTGTGCTTGCTATTTCATCGGCTGTAAGCAGACACTTTACGTGTGCGCTGACGTTGACCTTTCTTTTTTGAAGGCCGTTATAAAGAGGATCTCTCGCAAAAGCACCGTACGTCTGAACGTAGATTACCGGTACCTTCAGAAGCTTCAAAAGAACGCCGAGCTTTCTCGGAAGAGCAGTTGCCTTGCCGTCAAACGAATATCCGGCCTCGGGGAACATAAGTACGCTGGTTTTAAGCCCATGTAGCGCGTACTTCATATCGGAAATAAGTCTTGAATCACTGACGAATTTTTGTGTGGGAATGCAACCGATGTATCTCATAAGCATCGATTTTCCCACCATTGCGTCGTGAGTGCATACGGTGCAGAAGGGCTTCGGATAAAAGATCTTATACGCAATTTCAAGATCTATAAAGCTTGAATGGTTCATGAGGATAAGCCACGGGCCCTTTCCCGCCTCGTCCATTCTTTCTTCGGTATACTTGAATTTTGTTTGAAGCATGTCGGGAATTGAGACGACACGAATAAGCGAGCTTAAAAGAAAGCTCGGTCTTTTGGGGGCCTTGTGCTTCGGCGTGGGAAGCGCGAGTATTTTTTCACATTTTGCCTTTTTGGTTTTTATCTTCATGAAGTCCTCCAAGCCTTTTTGGTGTTCCGCTTTATTATATCATATATTTTTTAGTTTGTCAATACTGCGTTAAAATATTGTGGGTATAATTCAATGATTTTATTGACAATATGACATTTGTGTGTTATAATATAATATATAGCTACGGAATAACAAAAAAATTTTAGAAAGGTGGTTACAGATATGAAATTTGTCAAGATATTTGCGGTCTCGGATATTCACGGACATTATACGCTTCTGAAAAAAGCGCTTGAGGAAGCCGGGTTTGAAATAGGAAACGACGGTCATCTTCTCGTCGTTATAGGTGACTGCTTTGACAGAGGAAACGAGAATAAGGCGGTATTTGACTTTCTGAGATCGATAGATAACAAGGTTATCGTAAGAGGTAATCACGAGGATTTTCTTATAGATATTATGGATAACGGTGCGTACGATGGTTTTTACGTGCGCAACGGAACGGATATTACCGTTTGCCAGCTTTTCGGTGACGAAAACGTTGATTCGCAGGGCAGAATAGCTCAGGGCTGCTCGGTTGAGGACGAGCTTCGTGAATTTATCGGCGGTATGTACGATTATTTTGAAACGAGAAATTACGTATTTACACACGGCTGGGTGCCGGTGTGGTATAACGGCGGAAGCGTCACTCCGCTTGACGATTGGCGGATATCACAGCGTAAGACGTGGGAGCACGCGCGCTTTCTCGAATGGCCTAAGATGCACACGGGCGGAGCAACCTTGAAGGGTAAGACCGTTGTATGCGGTCACCGTGCAACCTGCCTTGCCGCGAACTTCGATATGAAAAGAGGCGGACGTGATTTCAGTATTTACAGTGCCGAGAGCCTTGTTGCTATAGATGCTTGTACCGTTCTTTCAGGGCAGGTCAACGTGTTCGTTACGGAGGACGTGATTCCTACGCGCTCTACTCATAAGATGGGTCTTATTCGAGATATGTTCGAAGAGGTAAAATACGGCGACAAGACTATTGAGATGCGTATGTACGACCGTAAGCGAAAGAAAATAAAGGTCGGTGACAGGATAGAATTCCACAACGAGGATTATCCCGATAAGACGGTTACATGCGACGTCATAGGACTTTATCGCTATCCCGACTTTGAAACCCTCCTTTCCGAATGCGACGAAAGAGAGGTCGGATTCCCACGACTTCCGAAGACGGCTATATCGCGCGTTATGAATAAGATCTATGCCTACGAGTCCTTCGACGACGGAGTGCTTGCGATTAAAATTAAAAGGAATTAAAAAAGGGGAGCCATTGCATCTGCAAGAGCTCCCGTATTTATTTATGGCAGATCGGATCTTATCTGTTAAGTATAAGCTTTGTAAGCTCAACGGGAGCAACGATCTTGCCGTCCTTGTAGACTCTCATATTGCCCGATGCGATCTCTTCTATGAGAACTACCTCGCCGTTATTGTAGCCGAACTCGAACTTGATATCCCAAAGGTCGAGA
>JBGVEZ010000106.1:0-6132 GCA_045120555.1 Eubacteriales bacterium | reverse complement strand
AACCGTTTATTTCTATCTCTTTTCTCATCTGCTTTTCTCCAAATATTCAACAAAATCGAAGTGATTCTTTCTTATCGTCTCGTCCATCCCATCAATCAACTCCTGCACCTCACAAAAGAAACGCGAGAGATGGAAGCCGTCCGCTACAGCATGGTGAATATTCATTGTGAGCGGCATTATTGTCCCTCGACATTCCTCCTCGTATTTGCCCCAAGTGACGACAGGGGCGAGAAATTTACCCTCGTCAAAGACGTGCATATCGAAATTGCGGTATCTTACCCACGGCAGGCAGGAAACGTCAAAGAAATTTTTCGACTGATCGGTAAGAATTCCGCGTGCTTCCCTGACCTTCTCGCGGTCTGCCATACACCGCGTATAGAAGACGCCGAGATCTTCCGAATATTCGGTAACGTACTTTGTAAAGCTCTCGTCCTCCGAATGGAAATCAGTGTGCGACGGAGAGACCGCTCTCCATCGAATAAGTCTCCCCTCTTCGTCGTACGAATATTTGAATTCATCGTGAGAATTGATCACCTTAGAAACAACCCACAGCATACACGGATAAAATTTGAGGTCGTACTTTTTTGCATAAGCTATAAGCGGCGCAACGTTGATATCCACCGTCATACTCATAACAACGCGCATCTGCGTAATGTAGAAGTTGAAAAGGTCTGCTCGCTTCCATTCGGTCATATCGACCACGGTATATGCATCCTCGGTATCGGGTGTCTCGAACGGACGAGGGGCAACGTCAATGTTATAAGGAAGATGATCCATAACCGTTTTCGTCACCTTACCCGTAAGAATATGGCTGTTGAGGTTAATATAGCTTCCGTCACGCTCGAACACCCACACGTTAACGGAGGGCTGCTCGTACCATATATCCGAATCCCTCTGTCCGCAGTTTTCCATATAGTATTCATAAAGAGCAGCCGAAAACTGATCCTTTGTCAAAATTCCCATAAGGTTATCTCCGTTTTATCACAGTATAATCTAAAGCAAAAATTATTTATTAAAAACGTATCTGTCGAGTCTGTCAAAGGCTTCCTTTACGCGAGAATATGGAAGCGCAAGGTTTACGCGGATGTGTGTGGTACCGCCGTGCTGACGTCCGTCCTGCCATGCAACGCCAACGTCCCAGCCTGCGCGCAGAAGAGCATCGAGAGTCATCCCATGTGCCTCAAGCCATTTGCCGCAGTCGATAAAGAGCATATAGGTTCCCTGCGGTCTTGCAACGGTAACTCCGTCAAAATGCTTATCTATGTAATTGCAGGCGTAGTCAACGTTAGCTGTCAGAACCTCGCAAAGCTCGTCCACCCATTCGCAGCCTTCACGCTTATACGCACCGATAAGCGCATACATCGAAAGCACGTTCATCGAATTGTAGTGCGAGAGCGAAGCTTCTTTTCTCACACGGTCGCGTAGGCGCTTATTATAAATTACGTGATACGAGCCGATAAGTCCCGCAAGGTTAAAGGTCTTTGAAGGAGCATAGAGCGCAACGGTTCTCATTCGCGCGTCCTCACTTACCGATTGCGTGGGAATATGCTTATTATCACCGAGGATTATATCCGACCAGATCTCGTCGGATACAACGTAAACGTCGTGCTTGCAGAAAAGCTCCATTGCCTTTTCGATCTCCCATCTTTCCCAGACGCGTCCGGTCGGGTTGTGCGGTGAGCAGAAGAGGGCGGCGTGGATATTATACTGCACTATTTTTCTCTCCATGTCCTCAAAATCCATGCGCCATATACCGTTTTCGTCATGAACGAGTGGGCTTGTCACAAGATTATAGCCGCTGTTTTTAAGTGATCCCGAAAATCCGGTATACGTAGGACCGTGTATGAGAAGATTATCTCCCTTCGAGCAGAATGTGCCCATAGCCGATAACATAGCACCGAGAACGCCGTTTTCGTAGCCTATATGCTCGGGTAAAAGACCGGATACGCCGTTTCTTTCGGACTGCCATTTGATGATGGATTCAAAATATTCACGTCTCGGCTCAAAATAGCCGAACGTGGGATGGTCGATGCGCTCGCGAATTGCTTCGCAAACCGTGGGAACTGTTGCAAAGTTCATGTCAGCAACCCACATCGGGATAGCATCAAAGCCTTCCTTGGGAAGTCCGGGAGTCCAGCTCTTTCCGAGCGCATCAACGGCAAGCGCATCCTTGCCTTTTCTGTCTATTATAGATTCAAAATCGTATTTCATTTTAACCTCGCATTTATTTGTAGAATCGTAATATATAGATTATACCACAAAAGCAGCAAAAAGTCAACCTGCAACTATTGATTTGGGGCAATATCGCGTCAGCAAAAGAAAAACAGCCCCGACAAAAACTTATCAAGACTGTTCTTTAATTATCCTACGTTGTTGTGATCACCGTATCATGCGTTCGCATCGGGTGCCGCCGTCGTTTCAGTCGGGATCACCCATCCTGCAGGTGGGATCCTCAGCTTCTGGCCGGTTATGATCTTGTCAGGATCTGCGATGTTATTGTACGCCACCATATTTGCAAGACTTACGCCGTATTTCTCGGCTATCTGCCAAAGCTTATCTCCGGATTTCACCGTATATAAGATCTCTGCCTCGGTTGTTGCCGCCTCTGTTTCGGGTTCTGTAACGGGCTCGGTAACAGCATCCGTCTCAACGGGAGACTTTGTTTCCGCAGGCTCAGATGTGGTTTCAGCTGCAACGAACGTCTCGGGTGCAGTGTGCATCGGTGAATTCAGCGAAGGAGCAGGAAGAGTAATTTTAACCGTCTCGCCTGCCTCAATATACAACTCGCCGTTGGCTCCCTTGTAGTTTTCATCATTATAATGAGACGACGTACCCCAATGAGGTATGAATTTTACTTTCACCGTCTCTCCTGCGGGAATTGCGGTTGTGTCGATAGTGAAAGAAAGCGTTAACGTCTCAGTTCCGTTGGCAAATCCGATCTGTTGTGTGTGGTATCTCGTGGTCCTTGCACCAACTGTCACCTCGATCACGCAGAAGCCGGTTTTTGCAGTACCCTGCTTCTCAAGCTTGACGGTATATGTGCCGCCGTTACTCAAATGATAATATCCGTCGGACTTGAGGAGTATATCGTCGGGCAGAGTCACCGTCAGGCTGTAGTCCGCGGACTTTATAATATTCGATCCGGAGGTAATACTGTGTGAAAAATATGCATAAGCGCTGTAGGTCATTGCAGCCAGGCAAGCGAGCATTACGGTAACCGTTATTATCATACGCACAACGATAACCTTATCGCGGATCTTTCCATCCTCGGGTATATAAAAATATTCCTTGTAAAGCTCTGTCACACCGTCAACCTCCTTTCTGCGGATCTAATTCTTTTCAGTTTTTCTGCTGTGTTGCGTTTACTATGATACCAAGCTCAACTCTCGGTATTTTGTCACCTCTATAGTTCGCGTCGTTTCCGACCTCCTCGGGCATATGGACGATTATCGCCATATACGTCTCGCTACCTGCCTCAAGCTCCGCGATATCAGACGAATAGTTGCTGAGCTTCATCGTTGCAGCTTCGCTTGCGAGATCGCGCTCTTCAAGCTTCCCGTCAAGCTCATCCTCTGTTGCCGCCGTAACAACACCGAACTTCAGGTAGTCCTGAAGGTTGAACTGCTGACCGAATATATTGGTAGCTACAGTATAGTCGGTTACGGTTACAGCCGTCTGGAAATCAAACGGAACCGTTCCTCTGTTCTCAATTTTAAGATAAACAACCTGAACGTATCCGGGCTCATAGAGCGCCTCGTCGTCAAATATCTTCGTCTGACCGTCGATCTCCTCGTACGTTCCGTCCTCGAGGCGGTGAGAAACAACAAGATCAAATTCCGCAACGTGGAATATGTTCTTTACCTCCTCGGACGTATCGGTGAACCAAGCAAGCGACGCGCCCGTACCGAGGATCGCCCAGAAAGCTATCAGACAAAGGCTGAGGATCAAAGCGATCTTCTTATATAGATTTTTGTTTTTTATCACGCTTTTACCTCCAAACTGTTTCTTGCGTTTTCTGTTTATTCATCGTCCTCGTTCTGTTCTCTCTTGCGCTTCTTGAACAATATAAGGATTATTATTATCGCAAGCGCGATAAGTATTATCCACAGAATCAATGAATCGTTATCGCCTGTGGGAGGCGGCTCGGGATCGCCCGGCTCCACCTCGAATTCCTCGACCTTGAATTCCCAATCGAGGTATCCGATCTGATTCTGATATGTGTTATCAAGCTCAACGGGAACGTCGAGGATGACGTCAAGGTTTACGATACCGCCGGAATAAAGAGTTCCGAGGTATACCCAATCTGTGAGCTGTGCCGTTTCGTTTGCGGAGGCATCGAACATATACGCCATGGTGTTTTCGCCGCTCTTCTGAACTCTCAGATTAAGCTTTGAAAGGAAATCCACAGAGTCGGCGTGTGCGCCGAGCGATCTCATATAGATCTTGACCTTAACGTTCTTTGACTGATCGTTCTTGACCGTTATCTTCTGAATGAGGCTGTCGCCGGGCATAACGCCCTTAAAGTTCGGGAAGAGGTCGGTCGGTGAATGTGTGCTTCCGGGGGCGAATATGAATTCGCGTGCGTTACCGTTGTAGGTGACCGCTCCGTCTGCGGCGTAGACCGACATGAGCGTTGACATCAGGATGAGCGCGGTGGTAAGTAAAATTACAAATCTTTTCATCTACGCTTCCTCCTTATTCCTTAGGCCAACCGGAGGCGGTGTAGGTATTGTTGTCGGTGATCGGGTTGTTCTCGCTCTGAACTGCGTGAGCTACGACGGTGAGCTGCAGAGTCTTGCCGATATAGCTGTTGTCGACCTTTGAGCCGACGATCTCTACGTGCGAGAAGACGTTCGGGGTGGTTTCGCCGGGCTTGACGATTCCCTTGTAGTAGTACCAACCGTCGTGAAGCTGCCAATGCTCCTCGTTGATGTTGAGCTTGAAGCAATCGTCAGCGGAGAGCTCGGTGGAATTGATGCCGTAAACGATCTTGACGCGAAGGTAGAATGGGTGCTCGCAGTCGCTTTCGATGCTTACGCGCTTGCTTACGACCGATCCCGGGATAACGTAAACGCCCTCCTTCGGAAATTCGGTGCCTGCATCCGTCTTTTCGTGTATTATAAATTGTATGTTACCGGAGGTTACAACATTCGTTGCTTTTCCCACGGTTGAATAATATGCAAGTGTGCCTTGGCTTGTGAAGGTGAGAATGATCGCGATCAACGCTATCGTCGTCAGCTTTAGCTTTATTTTTCCAAACATAAGCTTCCTCCTTGTTGGATTTTCGCTTTTCAGCAACCAAGCCGCACAAATTCCTTTGTGCGGTTTGGTTGCCGCCCAACCCCCGAGGGGGTTGGGGGATATTTACAACCAATAAATAGTTGATTGTGAGATTATTTTATTGTAACTGTCGCATTAGTTACGTTAGAGTCATTGAGCTCAGTAACTTGACAATTTGTAAGGTTAGTATTGGCATTCCAAATAATAATTTCGCCAATCTGGCAGTCTTCGAAATTCATAGTCATGCTACCAGAATACTCAGCCTTAGCAATTATACAGTTATTTACGAAAACATCACCTGAACTAAAATCGGTAGAAGTGTTCAAGCAACCATTGATTGTACAGTTATTGAAGGTTGTCTCTTCTTTGTTGCTGCTTGCACAGATTGCCCAACTGTCGAAGGTACAATTATTATAAGTCGCCTTGCCTGTTGCACCAACGCTGCTTGTGAAGTGAATGTTTTCAAAGGTTACGTTGCTACCCTGAACGCGACCATACCAAGCCTCGGAAGAGCTGATTGCAAGATTTACATCGCCCAATCCCTTGATAGTCATACCATTAAGGTTGAAGTTAGTGTTGTTAGTGAAACGCAAAGCATAATCACCTTCAGCAAGTATTACAGTCTTCTTCTTAGCCTCCAAAGCGGTAACGAGACCGTTTGCATCATATACGATTGCATTGCCTGCCGCATCGAGGTAATAGCCGCCCTGTTCAGCAGTCATTTCAACGTTCACGGGAGTATTGTTCTTTTCAGCGCCCATTGCGGCCAGAACTCTATCCTTGATTACATCAGTCTTTACGTTAAAGGTGATGTTGCTGGTGTTGGGGTTGTTGGACTCACCGTTGCAGAAC
>JBGVEZ010000105.1:0-15093 GCA_045120555.1 Eubacteriales bacterium | reverse complement strand
AACTATAACGTCGCCTGCAATTATAATGCCGAATTTCATCTCGGATTCATCCTTAAGCGACGGTGTGTAGGTATAAGCGGATGCATCGAAGGGAGTTGCGGTTGTTACCGCCTCTGTAGTAACGTCGGATACATCCTCGGTTAAGACTTCGCTTTCTTTGTCGGAAGCACCGCCGGAGCTTTTGCCTGCACGATCAAGGCAGGACGGAAGAATAAAAATCATAAGAGCGGACAAAATCAGGGAAAGTGCTTTAATCATGGGTTTCATATAATACCTCCTGTTTTTATATAATCGGATCACTCCTTCTTTATTATATCGCATTTCCTTATTTTTGTCAAGTGCCAATTGCTTCAAAAAAAAAAAAAAAAAAAAAATAATAATTGCTAAACTGTAAATATTGTAATTTTCGAATTTAATAAAGGGGGATTACCGTAATCCCCCAAAATTTTTTCATTATATTCTGTGAACAACCTTTCCGTCAACCACGGTAACGTATGCACAAGCACCGACGGTTGTAAGCGGATCTGCCGTCCAGATTACGACGTCGCCGTCCTTGCCAACCTCAAGGCTTCCGACACGGTCACCTATTCCCGTCTGCGTTGCGGGATTTATCGTTATAGCCTTCCAGCCTTCTTCATAGTCAAGTCCCGAATTTACCGCAAGACCTGCGCACATGGGAAGATACTGAAGCGGAATTACGGGAGCATCGGTTATGATGCTTATCGGAACGCCCGCCTCACAAAGAACCTTCGGCGTTGTAAAGCTCTTATTGCGAAGCTCGATCTTCGATTTGTTTCCGAGAGTGGGACCAACGAACGCGGGATAGCCCTCTTCTGCAAGCTCGTCCGCGATTATCGCTCCGTCAGTGCAGTGGTCAAGGGTTATTTTAAGTCCGAATTCCTTTGCAATTCTTATCGACGTAAGAATGTCGTCCGCTCTGTGTGCGTGTGCTTTGAGCGGGATCTCACCCTTCATAACCGGTATCATCGCTTCAAGCTTCATATCAAACGAGGGATTCTTGCCGTTTTCCTTGTCCTCAAGGTAACGCTTTGCCTTAAAGAGCAGCTCACGAAGCACAGCCGCCGTTCCCATTCTCGTCATAGGGCTCTTTTTGAGGCTCGATCCGTAGCATCTCTTCGGATTTTCACCGAATGCGCACTTCATTGCAAGCGGATTCTTGATTATCATCTTGTCAACACGCTTGCCGGTAAGCTTTATGGCAACGAACGTACCGCCCACAACATTTGCGCTTCCGGGGCCTGTGCATGCGGAGGTAACACCGTTTTCAATTGCAAGCGTGAATGCCTCGTCCTGCGGATTTATCGAATCTATAGCGCGCATCTGAGGTGTTGTGGGATCGACCATTTCATTATAGTCGCGGCCCTCCCAGCCCATGCCCTCGTTGTCAAGACCTATGTGACAATGTGCATCGATACATCCGGGCGTTACAAGTCTGCCCTCTGCGTCAATGACCTCACATCCGTCGGGAATAGCAATATCAGCTCCAACCTTAAGTATTTTTCCGTCATCACCGATAAGCACGCAACCGTTTTCGATATCTGCGCCTGCCATCGTTTTCACATAACCGTTTTTGATAAGTAACATTTTTCTTCTCCTTTATATTTTCTTTATTTATTCACCGAGATAAACGCCGTTTTTACGAAGCGTTTCTCTTAAAATACCAACGTCAAGTGTACGCACTCTGCATCCCTGCTTTACCGAAAGCGCGGCGGCAGTACCGGACGCCTGCCCCATCGCCATACACGGGGGCATTACTCTCACCGCACCTGCGGCGGTTGAGTCCGCGCTGAGGCATCTTCCCGCAAGCAAAAGCCCTTCTATATCCACGGGAACGAGCGAACGATAAGGAATACCGTAATACTTCCCTTCTATCGGGATATATTCATTGCTCTTCGGTCCGAATCTGCCGTGAACGTCCACCGAATTTGCCGCTACAAAGACCGAATCATCGGGAACCTTTGCCGACAGCAGATCGTCTGCGGTGAGGCGGTATTCGCCCCTTATATGACGGCTCTCGCGGATGCCTACGTGCGAAGCCGTGGATTTTATTCTCACGTCCTCACATCCGGGAACGTACTTTTTGAAGAAGGCGGTAATATGCTCCGCCTGCTGTCTACCGACGATCTCGGCACGGGTGAGGCTTCT
Source organism: Eubacteriales bacterium (assembly GCA_045120555.1). Taxonomy (GTDB): domain Bacteria; phylum Bacillota; class Clostridia; order Oscillospirales; family CAG-272; genus SIG640. The sequence continues at coordinate 12,927 of JBGVEZ010000105.1, read as the reverse complement.
GTTATCCGTGCTGTCAACGCCCATGATTCGGGAGGTATTTACGCACCATTCGTCCTTCTTCGGCATTCGGAAAAGTCCGATGCTGACACGGTCAAGGCTCCAGTCTCCATTCTCTCTCGCCTCGCTTACTCGCCAATGAAGTGAGCGGTAGTTTACGCCGTCCTTGCGGTAGAAGTTATTTATGTTCGCTTGAATATCCGCCTCAAGTGCATCCGAATCAACGTTTGAAATATGATAGAACATTGTTGCCGGCTGAACAAGTCCAAGCTCCTCGTTTCCCATTTCAAACGGAACACCGCACCTTGCGGCAACGTCTCCGTCACCCGTGCAGTCGATAAACACACTTGCACGTATTATTTCAAGCCCTGCCTTTGACGAGCAGACGATACCCGAAAGAACGTTTCCTTCAAGAATAGGTGAAAGGAACGAGGTGTGATAAAGCACCTCAACGCCCGCCTCGGAAAGCATTTCGTCAAGCACTATCTTAAGTCCCTCCGCCTCAAACGGAGTAACGTGATCGTGTCCGATCCTTATCCACGAGGTAAATGCCGTTCCCGACCTGACCTCCGAAGGGTGGATAGCATAACCGCGCTCGACCATTCTGCAAACTATCTCCTCGAAAAGTCCGCGGATTATCATATTCTCACCGTCCGAATCGTAGCAGGTCATAAAAGGACCGACAAGTCCCCTCGTTGCCATGCCTCCGCAGAATCCGCCCTCCTCAATAAGGACGGTTCTTACGCCGAGCCTTGCCGCCGATATCGCCGCACACACGCCCGACGGTCCTCCGCCAACAACAGCAACGTCAAATTCAGTTTCTTTATATATGCTAAGGTCAATATTCACGCTCACAAAAGCACCTCTTTTCTTCATATATTTAAATTATACCATACAAAGTCTCTGCTGTCAAGAAAAAACATAAATCTTAGGTCAGTTTTTTTAATATCCACTTGAAAAGCTTCCCGTTTTGTGATATAATAAATATAAACAAACAACGTTGGGAGCTTCATCATGAAAACTTTCTTTACAAAGCACAAAAGGCTTGCCATTTCCCTTACGGTAACACTTGCAGTCATCCTTACAGTTTGTGTTGCGTTCTTTATATTCGTTTCGGACACTTATTCGCCCGATGACATTGCGATGTCCGTTCTCACGCTTGACGGCGTTTTCCAGCACCACGGATATATAGAGCTGAAGAGCAACGCATCCGACGTCGGACTTATATTTTATCCGGGCGCGAAGGTGGAATACGAGGCGTATCTGCCCCTCCTCAACTCAATAAGAGAAAACGGAATCAACTGCTATCTTGTGGAAATGCCCTTTAATATGGCGTTTTTCGGCGGCAACCTTGCCGACAAGGTAATTGATGCGCACCCCGAGATAGGGGCTTGGTTCATATGCGGTCATTCGCTCGGCGGCTCGTTTGCGTCAGGATACGCATCCGAAAATGCAGACGTAATAGAAGGGCTGATACTTCTCGGATCTTACCCCTACAAGGAATATCCGCTTGAAAAAACGCTTACCGTTTACGGCTCGCTGAACACCTCGGTTGCCGATAGAGTAGATTACACCGAAAACGTTATAGTCATCGAGGGCGGAAACCACGCACAGTTCGGTAACTACGGTCATCAGGACGGCGACGCAATTGCAACCGTTTCACGCGAGCATCAACAGGAAGTAACTGTAAACGCAATTATTGATTTTATCAGCCAAATACCGAAGGAAATATAATAAAAGGAGAAAGGCATAATGTCACACATCAACGAAGATCTCATCAAAATAACCGAATATAAGGTGCTCGGTCAGCTGCCCGACCCGTTTCTTCGTGAAGACGGAACAAGAGCATCAACTCCCGAGGAATTTGAGGAACACAAGGCGGAGCTTTATAAAAGTGCGGTCGAGCTTCAATACGGAACTATACCGCCAAAGCCCGAGGTTCTTTCGGTCGAGCATCTCTTCGTAGGAAAAGCAACAGACCAATACAAAATAACTTGCGGCACAAAGGAAAAGCAGGTGTCATTCACTCTGCGCATTTATTTCCCGAAGAACACAAAAAATCCGCCCGTTGTCGTTGACGGAGATATGTGCTTCGGATATTTTGAGAACGCCGAATACATAAGCACAATGACCGAAAACGGCATAGCATTTGCGATATTCAACCGAGTTGAGCTTGCGCACGACTTAAAGGGTGAGGGACGCAGGCAGGGTGCGCTTTATGAGGTCTACCCCGAATATACCTTCGGCGCACTCGGTGCATGGGCTTGGGGCTTTATGCGCGTTGTTGACGCGCTGGAGATGATCGGCGGCTTTAACATGGATTGCATCGCCTTTACGGGACATTCGAGAGGCGGTAAGACCGCAATGCTTGCGGGCGTGCTTGATAAGCGTGCGGCGATCGTTGCACCTAACGAAACGAACGCAGGCTCTTGCAGCTGTTACCGTATACACATGAAGGCAATCGACGAAAACGGTGCCGAAAAGCGAAGTGAAACTCTTAAGGATCTATGGCACAACTTCGGGTATTGGCTCGGAGAGGGCATGGAGGCATACACCGAATGCGAGGAGGAGCTTCCGTTTGACTGTCATTTCCTCAAGGCTCTTGTCGCTCCGAGAACTCTTTTTATCGCTGAGGCGGCAAGTGACATGTGGACTAATCCCATCGGCTCGTGGATGACAACACAAGCGGCAAGTGAGGTCTACAAGCTGTACGAGAAGCCCGAAAACCTTTTGTGGTATTTCAGAAAAGGCTTCCACTTCCATGCAATCGAGGATATCGAAATGCTCGTTAACGTCATAAAAAACAAGCTTTGCGGAGAGCCTCTTAACGACAAATATTTCAAAACTCCCTTCCCCGCTCCCGATCTTATTTACGATTGGAGATGTCCGAAAGGTAAGGTGACAGAATGAAAAGCACCGTAAAAGTCCTTGCCGTTTTACTTATTCTTATAATGTCGGCGTCACTGTCCGTTTCATGCAAAAGTCAACCGGACACACCTGATGTCGAAAGCACTACCGAAAGCGAGGAAAGCAAATTGAATCCCAACGACATCTACCAGGGCACGCTGAAAATAACGAAAAACGACGACGGTAAAACGGCGACGATCTCATATATGCTTAACGGCAAGGAGGTCTCCTATACCGTTCCTGACAAAGCAAATTATCTCAGCGGCGGATTTGCGGGCACGGATGATCTCGGAAGGACGTTGCCAAAATCGACAGTGACCGGTGTTTACGGAGAAAACGGTGAATTTTACGTTGGTCTTTTCTATTTCCTTTGGCTCGGCGAGCACGGTGACCGCGGCGCATACGATATGCAAAAGATAATCGACAAATACGGCGACGGCGCAAAATCTCTCAGCTGCGGCGCGTGGGGACCCGAGGGAGCGATGCATTTCTTTGCAGAGCCGCTTTACGGATATTACTATTCAAACGATGAATGGGTAATGCGAAAGCATATGGAGCTTCTCTCAAACGCAAATATTGATTTTCTTTATCTCGACGTTACAAACGGTTATGCATACGTAAAGAACGTTAAAAAGCTGATGAAGGTCTGCCATGAGCTGAACGAGCAGGGCTATGACGCACCGCAGATAGTGTTCTATACACACACCCAATCAAAGGCAGTAATCGAGGAGGTCTATAACGAAATCTATTCAAAAAATCTCTATCCCGATACGTGGTTCTGCGTTGACGGCAAGCCATGCATCATCGCAGACAACAAAAGCCACAATATAAACGATTTCTTTACGATCCGCTCGGCACAGTGGCCGAACGAGCCCGCAAGAAATGAAACCTCGTGGCCTTGGATGGACTTCGAATGGCCTCAGCGAGTTTTCGTGAATAAGGAAACGGGCATCGGCGAAGCTATCAGCGTTTCTCTTGCACAGCACAGCGGAAGCGTCCGCTTCTCGAGCTCTGCGCTATACGGTGATACCACAAACAGAGGACGAAGCGCGAGCGGTACACTCCCCGGTCTTACAGACAAAACGTCCGTAACAAAGCTCACATCCGACTCCTATAAGTACGGCTACAACTTCCAATCCCAGTGGGATACGGTATTCAAAAACCTCGCGCTTTATAAGCAGGACCCCGTAAAGAACAAGGCAAACAATATAAAATACGTTCTCGTAACCGGTTGGAACGAATGGGTCGCGCAGCGTCAGCCAAAATTCAGCAGCAAGGAAGAAATATGGTTCGTTGATACGGCATCCGTTGAATACAGCCGTGACATCGAAATGACGAAGGGCTACTACTTCGACAACTACTATATGCAGCTCATCTCAAACGTTCAGATGCTTAAGGGATCGGCTCCCGTCATCATTCAGGACGCGCGAAACAGAATTGATCTTGAAGGCGGATTTGAACAATGGGATAAGGTCACGGTTAAGTACGTCGATCCATCCGGCGATTGCAAGAACCGCGCCACCACAGGATTTGGCGGCAAGACCTACACAAACCTTACCGGAAGAAACGATATCGTCTCGGCAAAGGTGACGAACGACACGAAAAACGCGTATTTTTATGTTGAATGCGCAGAGAATATCACCGAGGCGGAAACCGAAAGAGCATGGATGCAGCTGTTTGTAAACGCTGACAACGACGCAACAAACGGTTGGTACGGCTACGATTATATCGTAAACTACAAGGCAGACGGTAACGGCAAAACGCATCTTGCAAAGCTTTCCGCAAACGAGGACAAAACGTGGTCTGCAGAGATCGTTTCCGAGATCTCTTACACCGTAAAGGACAATAAGCTGATGATCTCCGTCCCGCTTGATGTGCTCGGAATCAGCGATTATAACAAGATCTACGTTGAATTCAAGTGGGTGGATTCCAAGGTCCCCGCAGATACAATGGAGCGCTTCTACACAAGCGGTGACGTCGCGCCGCTCGGAAGACTCAACTGGATATATCAAAATTACATTCCCGAATAAAGAAAAAGAGCTGTCGTTTAACTTAACGGCAGCTTTTTTGGGGTAATTCTCTTATATAATTGCAAAAAAATGGATTTTTCTTTCAAAAACCTATTGAAATTTTTTTATTTATGTGGTATAATAAAAATGGATACATAGAATTATTATATAAATTGATAATAATTTAATTACCTATCTGTAGTAGGAGGTCAAGCTTATGAATTTTGAAAGAAAATACAAAGAGGAGCTTCCTGTTCTCGCTATATGCTACGACTTTGATAAAACTCTCTCCCCCGACGATATGCAAGCGCAGGGCTATATCCAATCGGTCGGCTATGACGTTGCGAAATTCTGGGACGAATCAAACGAAATGGCAACCGCAAACGACATGGACAGTAATCTTGCTTACATGTTCAAAATGGTGCAGGAGGCGCAGGGTAACATAGTATTCAACAAAAAGGCTCTTGCCGAATACGGCTCGCACGTTCAGCTCTTCCCCGGCGTTGCGGATTGGTTTGAAAGGATACGCGAGTTCGGCCTGTCCAAGGGCGTTATCGTTGAGCATTACATCATTTCATCGGGTCTTAAAGAAATGATAGAAGGCACCGAGATCGCCAAAAACGGCGCATTTGAGAAGATATTTGCAAGCTCGTTTTACTATAACGACCGCGGTATTGCAGTATGGCCCGCGCAGGTAGTCAACTACACCAACAAAACACAGTTCCTTTTCAGAATTGAGAAGGGCATCCTTGACGTGAATGACCCGAGCGTAAACGATCATTTCTCGCCCGACCAGATGAGAATTCCGTTCAGAAATATGGTATACATCGGCGACAGCGACACCGACGTTCCCTGCATGAAGCTTGTAAACTCGCGCGGCGGACATTCGATCGGCGTTTACAATCCCGAAACGATGAACAAGGAAAAGGTATACAAGATAATGGTCGACAACCGAATCCGCTATTTCGCTCCTGCAGACTACACCGAGGGCTCGGAGATCGACAGACTGCTTAAAGCGATCATCGTAAAGACCGCCGCTTACGAGATACTTGAAGAAACACACGAGGCAAATCTTGCGGAGGCGAGAAGAGAATCCTGAATAAAAGCATAGACCCGACAGTTCCCCAAAGATCTGCCGGGTCTGTTTTTATGCCTCGGTTCCGAAAAGAACGCTTCTGAAAAGAACTGCGGTCTTTTCTTCTCCGAATGATTTTTTGAATACGTCGGTCGAGGGACCGCCGTTGCTCAGAAGTCCTTCAACGTAGATCGACGCCTTTTCTCTTTTTTCTCGCTCGGAAACCTCAACGTTTTCGGGCGAAAGAGCAAGATATGCGTCAAGATGCTCCGCGGTAAGCTCGTCAAATCGTGGCGTTTCCTTCTTTTTGCCCTTCTTTGAAACACTTTCGCTAAGCTTTATGCTGTCGTACCAATGCTCGCCGAGCGGATGGTCGGGCAGGGATGTGTATTTCGCATTCACCTTACTAAGAGGAGCGGTATCGCATTTTCCGACAAAGGTATCGTACAGCTCAACTATGAGAGTATCGTTACCCATAGCGAAAACTCTGTCGTATGAGTAAAGCGGAAGATCCTTTTCAGTTGGATTGATGATAAGCGTATCCATCCTCATAAGTCCGAAGAAACCGCTTGCCTTCATCACCGAAACGTGTCCGAGGCCCTCCGCATGGAATGCACGGATGTCGAATTTCATACCGCTCGCCTTAAGCGTTTTCATTTTGCCCGCGTCGATCTCGGTTAAAGTGAATTTTTCCGAAAGAACGTTAAGAAGCTTTTCTGTCATTTGCTTGCGCCCTCCAATTCGAGCTCCTCAAGCCCTGCCTTTTTCAGCAGGACAACACCGAGAAGAAGAGTACCCTGTCCAATAACGTTAACACCCTCGGCTATCCAATTCATCGATGCCTCGGCGAAATCCTTGGACGAGAGATAGCCCATACCGAGGGAGCAGACGAAGGAAAGCACGAAGAGAGCGATGACGCTTTTTTTCTTAAGCTTTACCGAAAGTATGCAAAGAACTGCGTCCATAAGTCCGAGTCCTGCAACCATAAAACCAACAAAGAGGAAAGTTCCCTTCCATACTGCAGGAGGCATTGCCGCTGCAAGCGTCGTACCCTGCTTATGGCAGATCATCGCAAGCATACCAAGTCCCGCGAGCATAAAGCCTATCGACTGAACCGGGAAGAACATTGCGTTAAGAGCCTCAAAATCGCAAACGTTTGCGGCATAAAGGAGCTTATACAGTGCTTTTAATGCTCCTGCACAAATTATATTGATCGTGCCCGCCGAGAAAAGCGCAAATGCACCCTTACTCATCTTATTGTAAAGCGTACGCATAAGAATAACGGCCGCTACAGCAAAAAGTATTACCGGAATAAAATCAACAAGCGCCATTGAAACTGAGAAGTTTTTCATGTCGGTAACCTCACAAAGCCTTTATTTTGTTTCTTTTTTGTTGAGATGATAGATCGGAAGAAGCGGGATGATTATGGGAGTTTTGTTTGCGTATTCGTTGTATTCCTTATCGTCGCCGTAGCGTGCCATCTGACGCTTTTCAAGTCTCTGTGCGCCGTTAAACATGATGTAAACAATTGCAACGTATGCGAAAACTGCCATTATCCACTGACCGACAGTCTTATATGCGGTAATACCGCTGACAAATACGCCCGTCCAGAAGGTGATCTCACCGAGGTAGTTCGGACAACGAACGATTCTGTAAAGACCCTTTGTAGCTACCATATTGGGATTTGCCTTCTTCTGTGCAGACTTCTGCTTATCAGCAACCGACTCGAGGATGAGTCCGAATACCGAAATTGCAAAACCGACAACAGGAAGGATAACGTCAGTCATACCCTCGTTAGCGTAACGGAAGAGCATGGGGCTCACCTGAGTTACGTAAAGAGCGGAAACGAATATCCAGATAAATGCAAGCACGAAAACGGGCATTTTCTTTTCGCCGTTCTTTGCAAGAGTGTCCTTCGCTACGTCGGTCTTTTTGAAGGTTGCGTTCTTGAACTCACGAACGAGCAAAAATCCCGAAAGACGCGCGCCGTAAGCAACGAAGAGCGCCGCCTGAACGAGTACGATCCAGAGAGGTGTTTCTGTAGGGTTAATGAAATACATAACGAGGACTGCAAGTCCGCCGCCTGCTACAGCAAAGCCGTAGCCGATAGAGAGAAAGTAAACGAACTTATAAAATCCGACTGTGCAAAGAACCGCACAGACTATGTAAAGAATACCGAGAAGATCCCACTGCATAATTACGCCTCCTTACCGAAGTAGCTCTTAATGTATTCCGCAAAGCTACCGTCACCGGTTTCGGTGTCACCAACGAGATCGTGGCTGAGAGTCCACTTTGAGAAGAGGATGATATCGTGCTTACCCGCCTTCTTGATCTTGGGAAGATTTGCAAGGATACCGAAGAGCCAGATGGGCGCCCATTTGATCTTGAGGGGCTTGTTTGCCGCCTTGAAGCACATATCAGCCATTTCCTCGTAGGTATAAGTTTCCTTACCTCCTACGTTGTAGGTAACGTTTGTATCGTTCATGTGATCAACGATGAACTGTGCAAAGTCGGGGCAGTCAACAACGTTTGCCTTAACGTGACCGTAGCCCTTGAGAAGCTGCATCTCACCCTTGTCAACGTAGGGCTTGAATACCTTTGCGATGTCGTAGAAGTAGCCTGTAGGACGGTAAATAACGTATTCCATGGGCTCTTTCTTTATTTCCTCTTCAACAAGATACTTTGCGTGAAGCATGGGAACCTTTTCAGCTCCCGGCTCGTCGCAGGAAATAACCGAGATGTAGTTAAACTTCTTTACGCCTGCGCGTTTGCATTCAGCGTAAAGATTCATGTTACCCTGATAGTCGATATCATAGGAGGTAAAGCGTGTGGAAGCGCCGGTAAGTCCCATAGTTGTGATAACTACCTCTGCGCCCTCGCAAAGACCATTGAGTGTTTCGGGCTTTGTAGCGTCGATGGCAACGAACTTATATTTGCCCTCGCATCCTTCTACGGCGGTCTCTCTGAGGTCAGCCGCAACTACCTCATGTCCTTCTCTGCAGAGAACCTTAAGTATTTCGGCGCCAAGGTTTCCGAATGCGCCTGCAAGTACAACCTTCATGTCTGATCTCCTTTTAGTCGATTTATAAATTTATTTTTTTGATTTTTCTTTTGCGCGCTTATCGTTGATTATCTTCATATGCTCTTCGGTGATAAGCTCAACGCCGTTTTCCTTTGCCCAGTCAACGCAGCCCTTGAGAACCACGGAGAGGAAAACTCTCGGAACACCGAGGATGGTCATAAGAGCTTCATCGGTGAACTTGATCTTATCGTCAGCTCTGTCAGCAGCATATCTGACCGATTCAAGAGATGCCTTTCTCATCTGGAGAAGCTCTGCTCTCATCTTGGTCTTCTTGTGGTACCAGAAGTTCTTGCTGTCGCGGTAGCCGTAGTCAACGGGAAGATTCGGGAAGTCCTTCGCCTTTACACCGCGGATGATAGCGTCGCTGTACTTCTTCTTCATAAGGATCTTGTCGATCTTAAGAATGAAGTGTGCGCCGAACTTACTTGTGATACCGTTGAAATCGTGATAGGGAGGCTCATAGCCGTTAAGCTCACCGGGAAGATCCTTGTCCGCTCCGTCAAGCTCACGTACCCAAGTGCATTCGATGACCTGCATAGCCTCGGAAAGCACCATAGGTCTTTTATCCTCGGGATTTTCTTCCTCAACAAGGCTCTTTTCAAGCTTGAAATTGCATTTCGGCATCTTCTCGCTCGGCTTATCGCCCGGCCATGAAAGCTTTACCGCCTCCTTGAAGTATTTCGATTCATCCGTGATGAAGTTGAGCGCGCATTTACCGTTTCTTAAGATATTCTGCGCTGTGTTTGATGAATTACGGCAGGAGAGAAGCATTGCGTAATAGCCTTTGCCTGCAACGTAATAGGGCTGTACGAGCGAATAGGGGCCGCAGGTTGTGGTACCGTCCTCGCAAAGCGTACTGATGATGACTGTGGGCATCGGGAAAAACAGAGAGGTCTGATAGAAATTATCCACGATGCGCAGGTTTTCAAAGCTGCTCATAGATTTTGCTCCTTTGTATATTTTATTATTTTAATAACTTTATTATGAATGGTGAAAGCTCGGAAAAGCTCTTTCCTTCACCGCTCCACGTAACTATCGCCTCCGCGATAAATTCAGCGAGGAAAATATCGTCACCGCATTCGGAAAGAAGTATCTCGCTTATCTGCTTTCGCAGGTGCGGATGCCACTTAAAAAAGGAATCCGCAAATGTTTTTTCGGCTGTGCTATCCGAAAATATGTAGCTGTGATCGGATGAAAAGCTTACAAGAGACAGAAAAACAAGCTCGAATTTCGATATTCCCGTAGCAGATGAGCTTCTCATTTTGGAAAGGCTATTTTCCCAGTCCTCAAGAATAAAGCTTGCAATAAGCATATCCTTTGACGGGAAATAATTATAAACAGTTCCCGTACCTATACCGCACTCCTTCGCCACAGAGCGTACGGTGACCGAGCTGTATCCGTATGCCTCCGCCTGACGTCTTGCCTCATGCAGAAGCATTTCTCTTACGTTTTCTATTATTTTAGGCATTTTTACTCCAATTTCTTTTTATGAACGTGTTCACTATAATTATACACTTTTCTTCGTTATTTGTCAATAGCAAAACTGAAACTTGTGAAAAAAATGGTTGCCGCAATAATACGACAACCGAAAAAATTATAAATGCCAGCCGTGAGCCTTTGCAAAATCAACAGCCTTGCGGATATCTGCTGCGGGATCTGCACCGGTCTCTCTCTCAACCGTGAGATATCCGTTATAACCAACAGATCGAAGTGCGCCGATGTATTCATCCCAATTAACGTCACCCTCACCGACGGGAGTTTCGATAAAGAAATCAGCAACATTAAGAGCCTCGATTCCACCGTCGGCAAAATAGCCGTAGATTTCAACGGGATCCGACCTTCTGAGCATTTTACCGTCCTTCATATGCGTGTGGACGATGTGCTTGCCCATAAGTCTTACAGCCTCTGCGGGATCCTGACCCGTAACCATAACGAAGTTTGCAGGGTCAAGGTTAACGCCAAGTCCGTTACCTACGTTTTCAATAAATCTGTGAAGAACGGGAGCGGTTTCGGGACCAGTTTCAACAGCGAGAGTTACGCCGTGAGCATGCGCATAGGACGAGCATTCACGGAGAGCGTTTACCATTACCGAATATTTTTCGCAGTTAACGTCGTCCGGAATAACGCCGATATGCGTGGTTACAACACTTGTTTCAAAATCGCAAGCGAGGTCTACGATCTTCTTTGTCTTTTCGATCTTCCATACGTTGTCCTTTGCAAGCTCAAAGCCGTGACCGCCAAGGTCGCCGCAAAGTGCGCTTACCGAAAGATTGCAATCGCGGAGGACCTTCTTATAAAATGCAATACCGTCCTTTGTAAGGTTTTCGGGGCAAATATCACCGCTGACCGCATACATCTGAATGCCGTCGATACCGAGGCTTGCCGCCATTTCAATGCTTTCCTTCATAGGACGCTTAAAGCAATCGCTTATAACACCGAGTTTCATTTTCATCCATCCTTATATTTTTATTTTAATTGATTTACTGATTTTTTGCCGCCGCAACCGCCATCTCGCAAAGCTTAATTACTTCCCTCGTGCGGCTGCCGTCAAAGCTCTTTATTCCGTCTCCGAAGAATCGGACAATATCCTCAATTAGGTTATTGAAGAAGGGCGAATCCGCGCGCTTCCAAACTTCCTTCTCTCCGTTCGACATATAGATCGAAAACGGCATATTTTTTCCGTATACCATAGTTGCGCGCTTTCCGTTTTGGTATTTCACGTCAATAAAGCATTGCGTTCCCTTCCATTCCGCGGTAACGTCCGAAACTCCAACACCGAGCTTCTTTACAACCATTTCCGCCTGATGTATGATATATTCGGGAAGGTTTGAACCGCCGCCAGTGGTGATCACGGTAGTTACGTTAGAAAGCGCATCAAGTTCATCGGCATATCCGAGTGCGGACGAGCTGAAAAAGGGCGTCCCATACTCATCACCGAGTGCAAATATTTTTTCGCAGGTTGCAAAATCGGGAGCAAACGTCTTATCAATATAGGTCCTCTTGCCGTATTTCAGCACGGTTTCGGCATATAAAAGATGCTTTTCAGGATTTGAAGGAGCTAAAATTACGATAAAATCGCTCTTTTCGCAAAGCTCCGAAAGTGTTTTGCACCTCTCGGCACCGAATTTTTCGCACCATTCATCCGTATTGACGCCGTCAACGGGAGAAACGTCAAGCTCAGCCCATGCGTACGCTATTTTATATTCAACGCCAAGCTTTTTGCATGCCTCCTCTATCCATTTCGGATAGTTATTTGCGTGCCATTCGCTTATATAGTAATCAACAAAGCCAATCTTTTTCATTCCGGTATGCTCCCTTCGGAGTTTTTATGATATAATTATATCATATTTTAACTGTGTTGTCAATAGAAAAGTGAAATAAAAGAGAGCTGCCCGGATACGTATTACGTACCAACGGGCAACCCTATAAATTTATATCAGTCTTCCTTCTTCTTTGTAAGAGCTACAGCCGCCGCGCAAGCAACAATAACCGAAGCAGCACCGATTACAGATCCGCATCCCTTGGGCTCTGCAGCTGAGGGAGCTTCCGTTTCGGGAGCGTTCGTTACGGGAACTGTAGTCTCGGGAGTGGGAGCAGCGGTCGTTTTCTCCACGGTCGTTTCGGGAGTTGTGCTCTTAAACTCTGCCTCAAGAGCGGAGATGATATAGGGAGTGATTATATCGTAGCCCGCGGAATTGAGGTGGAGAGTATCGGGAAGATACTTTTTCGTTGTGGTTTCGAGCTTGTCGTTAAGCTCCTTGTTGTTGTAAAGGTCGATAAATACGATGCCGTACTTTTCGCAAAGCTCCTTTGCGCCGTCAAAATACGCGCTCATGTCCTTCGCCTTACCCTTATCA
>JBGVEZ010000104.1:0-17312 GCA_045120555.1 Eubacteriales bacterium | reverse complement strand
CTCTTGGGGTATCTGTTTTCCATGTCCTCGGGAGTGAGAGTAACGTTCGGGAAAAGCAGATCTGCAAGATATTTATAATCCATTGTTTTGTTCTCCTTTTAAGAGTGATTTATTTTAGAAAATTTATAAACTTAAATAAGCGCGGTCATAATCACACATATCTCCGTGACCGGGACAGAGAGTAAGATTCTTGCCGCAAAAGCGCCGCATTGATCTTAACGTGTTCAAAAGCAGCTTCGCATCTCCACTGTAAAGATCGTATCTTCCGTAAGAGCCGTCAAAAAGAGTATCTCCGGAAAAGAGCTTGTCCTCTATAAGATAGAGCAAACATCCCGCCGTGTGACCGGGAGCAGAAAACACTTTAACTTTAATACCGCAAAGGTCGAGATCTTCGTCTCCGTAAAGAAGGGTATCCGGAACGGTTTTGCAGGTTGGGCTGTGAGCAACTCTGAACAGGGAAGAGGCGTTAAGTGAGGCGGATGACAGCATACAAGTGTCGTCCGAGGATATCAGTACCTCGGCGTTTGTTACCGATTTCCATTCGTCAAGATAAATTATGTGGTCAAAATGACCGTGAGTAATGAGAACGTGAGTTATCTTAAGTGAATGACCGAGATATGAAAAAACTGTCTCGGGCAGAACGCACGGGTCAATAAGTATGCCACGACCGTTATCCTCGATAACGTAGCAGGAAGCATACATGGGCGGCTCGGTAAAGATGTGAAAATCCATTTTTGTACCCCAATATAATTATCAATACTATATTATACCATATTATTTGTGTTCTGTCTATATATTTTTCGATAATTTGTTGTAAATTTTAAAATTTTCAATTAAGTAATTGACAAACCGCAAAATAAATGATACAATAGATAGCAGATAACTACCGATAAACGGAGGACTATATATGAAAAAGCAGTTTATGAATGAAGATTTTCTTCTTAATACCGATGCAGCAAGGAAACTATACCACACCTATGCGGAGGGGATGCCGATCATTGATTATCATTGTCACCTTTCACCGAAGGAGATCGCAGAGGACAAGCATTTTACAAACATAGGCGAGATATGGCTTGGCGGCGACCACTACAAATGGCGTGCAATGCGTGCTTGCGGTGTTGATGAAAAATACATCACGGGTGACGCATCCGATTATGAAAAATTCAAGGCGTTCTGCGAATGTATGCCCTCTCTTATCGGCAATCCGCTGTATCATTGGGCGCACCTTGAGCTTCGTGACAGCTTTGGATGCGATATGGTTATTTGCCCCGAGAACTGCGACGCAATCTGGAAATTTACCTCGGAGCATATTGAAAAAACACAGATGAGCGCGGTAAAGCTTATTGAAAAATTCGACGTCCGCGTTATTTGTACGACCGATGATCCCGCTGATTCTCTTGAATATCATAAGGCAATAGCAAAGAATAGATATTCCTTTAAGGTCCTTCCGACCTTCCGTCCCGATAAGGTGCTGACACCGAACGAAAAGGGCTATGGAGATTATATCCGATCACTTTCTGAAGCCACCGGTGTGAGAATATCGGACATATACACTCTTTACGATGCGCTGACCGTCTCTCTCGACCTCTTTGACGGCCTTGGCTGTAAAACCTCCGACCACGGATTCAATACGGCACTCGAATTCGATGTTCCCGATGAATTCCATGCAAACGAGATATTTACAAAGGCAATCGCGAAAAACGGAAAGGGAATAAGTGAAGAGCAGGCGGTGCTGTTCCGTACTCAGATCATGCGTTTCCTATCCGCTGAATATAAAAAGCGTAATTGGGTAATGCAGTGGCACATAGGTGCATTGCGCAACCCTAACGTCAAGATGCTTAATGCTTTGGGCAGAGATACCGGATTCGATTCGATAAGCGGTGTGCCGTGTATAACGGGCGTTGCGGGACTTCTCAATTATCTTGAATCCGCAGATATATTGCCTAAAACCATTCTTTATTCGATAAATCCCGCTGATAACGCTGCGATTTGCGCGCTTTCCGGCTCGTTCTGCAAGGGAGGGAACGGCGCGCCTTACGTAACGCAGGGAATCGCGTGGTGGTTTAACGATACATTCAGCGGAATGAAGAATCAGATAGTATCCTATGCCGAGCTTCTCCCTCTCGGTAAATTCGTGGGTATGGAGACCGATTCACGCTCCTTCCTCTCCTATTCGAGACACGACTACTTCAGACGCATTCTTTGCTCTGTGTTGGGCGAATGGCTTGATGAGGGCTTCGTTCCTTATGATATCGAAGCGGTCGGTAAAATTGTTCGCGATATATGCTATAATAACGCGGCGGAGTATTTCGGCCTTAAATAATATAAAACAGACTCCCGATCGGTAATTATCGGGAGTCTGTTTTCTTATTCATCCTCATTTTTCAGAAGATTCAGCGGATTCTTCTGCATTGCCTTTTCAATATCCTGATTTGCAACGTGCGTGTATATCTGAGTCGTGTTAAGCTGCTCGTGACCGAGGATCTCCTTCAGCGTTCGTACGTCAACGTTTCCCATTTGATACATAAGCGTTGCCGCTGTGTGACGGAGCTTGTGTGTTGAATAGTTTTTCGCTTCAAGACCGCTTTCCTTGAGGTGCTTCTTTACAAGCCACTGAACCGTGTTTCTGCTTATCCTCGTTTGGCGGTTGCTGAGGAACAGCGCTTTCGTTTCAACGTTTTCGAATTTAGGCGAAAAACGGTACGAGAGATATTCCGAAAGAACTGCTCGGCAGGTGTCGTTGAGGTAAATGATTCTTTCCTTTGAGCCCTTACCGATCACCACGAGGCTTCGAAGATCGTTGTCTATTCGGTTTACGTCTATTCCGACAAGCTCGGCAAGTCGCATTCCGCAGTTAAGAAACAGAGTAAGGATGGTGTAATCACGGAGCGCGTTCGGATTCTCCTTGTTGTTCTTCGTTTCGGACAGAAGATCGGTTGCTTCCTCAATGTCAAGGTGCTTGGGGAGCGTTTTTTTCTGCTTTGGTGCCTCGATGTTTATGGCGGGGTTATCGGTCAGGAGCTCGCGCTTAACCGTGAGATACTTGAATAATCCCTTGATAGCGGAGAGCTTTCTTGCTCTTGCCGACCATGAATTGCCTCTCTCGCGCTCAAGATACATAAGAAACTCGTATATATCCATAGAGGTGATCCTCGATATGTATTCGACGTCAACGTCGTCGATAGCGATCGCCTCAAATTCCTCGTCCGAAAGCACTTGACCTCTTGATTTCAGGAATCTGAAGAAGGTACGCAGATCAAGCATATATTCGTCAACTGTTTTCTTTGCACAGCCCTGTATAACCGACTTGTAGCCGGCAAATTCGTTCAGTATTTTGGGATATCCTTCAAATTGCATTTTTTAAAGCTCCGTTTCCGTTTATATAATAATTATAAAGCATTTTGAAGATTTTTTAGTAGACAATCTGTAAATTTTTTGGGTATATACTTGAAAAACGCAAGAATAACTGTTATAATATTATTCAGTAACAATATTAAGGAGTTATTTATGAAAAGATTCTTTTCGGAATACGGATATTCCTGCCTTCGAATGTTCATATTTCAGTTTGCAATTTCAATCTTCGGATTTTCTATGGCAATAGCGTTAGGTGATGCACCGAAGCCGGCACAGTACGCAATTTCGTTCTTTGCCATTGCCTTTTATCTTGTTCTTATATACAGTGTTCCGTGGAATCACGGCGCGCAGGACAGGCTTAGCTACGATTACGGCAGGGTTTCAAAGAATTCTTTAAGAGGCCTTTACATGAGCCTTATATCAAACAGCATAAATCTTATTCTTGCAACAGTTGCGGCGATTACGTTTTTCGTCGGAGCAAAGCATGTCGGATCACTGTGTATGATAATATCGCTTTGGCTTCAGGGAATGTATGCGGGTGTTATGTCAATAAGGATCGGCGATATTCCGCTTAATGAGATGTGGTGGATGTATTTTGTAATTATAATTCCCGCACTTGTAACGTCTACGATTGCATATATTGCCGGCTTTAACAACTTCCGTGTATTTAAGTTCCCGGACCGCAGAAATTATTGATTACGAAAGGAATCAGATATGTATACAGATCTTATTTACGACTTTGACGGAACGCTTTTTGACACGTATCCCGTTTTCACCGAGGCTCTTCTCACATTTTTGGGAAGACACGGAATAGTATCGGATTATGAAACGGCATACAAAAGATTAAAGGTCACCGTTGGCTATGCGCTTCGTTCTTACGGCTTTGACGGGGATAGCTTTAAGCCCGCAAACAAGGAATTCAAGTCGATATATTGGGAGCTTGCAAAGACAAAGCAAAAGCCCCTGCCTTACGTTATAGAGGTTCTCGACTACGCAGTAAATTGCGGAAAGCGAAATTATATTTATACAAGATCGGGAAAAGAGGTCCTTGAGCTTCTTGATAAATGGGGAATGACCGATAAATTCACGTACGTTATCGATGCATCCATGCCGTTCCCGACAAAGCCCGATCCCGCAGCACTTAATTGGCTTTGCGAAGAATTCGGACTTGATAAAAGCAAGTGCCTCATGATAGGGGATCGTGATCTCGATACCGAGTGCGGAACGAACGCAGGAATGAAAAACGTTCTTTTTGACGTTGAAGGCTATTATGCCGACTGTCCGTGTGATTATAAAATCGATTCCTTCAAAGAGCTTGAAGAAATTATGGACGGTAAGAGAGGTTAAACATAAATAGTTATCCCGCCTGTGAGAAAGAATCACAGACGGGATTTTTTATTATTTAACTTCCTTGAGGTGTATGATAACCGTTTCGAAATCTGTCATCTTTCTTGCAAGATTGATTCCCGCGTTCATGAGAGTGTTGCCGGAATATACGGCGCCGCTTTCGAGGTCGACGTATTTCTTCTCGGGGTCAAGTCCTCTCATGCGGATAACGTGGGGCATGTAAAGCGTTGTGCGGATAACTCCGTAGAATACAACAGCCTCACTCTTGTCCTCGGTAACGTACATCCATGCCGCCGAATCCTTCTTCCTTTCGAAGGGACTGGTGAGACGGAACATTTCACCGTTGTGGATAACGTTGTAGTACTTGTGGTAGCTTTCGCACTGAACCTTGACAAGCTCCTTTTCCTCGTCGGTGAGCTTTGTTATGTCAAGCTCATAGCCGAACGTGCCGAACATAGCAACGTCGCCTCTCGTCTTGAAGGGAGTAACTCTGCGTGTCTGATGGTTCGGGCATGCGGAAACGTGTGCGCCCATAGAGGACGTGGGATAGCACATGGAAGTACCGTACTGAATTTCAATTCTTTCGATAGCGTCGGTGTCGTCACTTGTCCAGAACTGAGGAGCATAGTAGAGCCATGCGGGATCGAATCGTCCGCCACCGCTTGCACAGCCCTCGATGAGGATCTGAGGATAAGCCTCGGTGATCCTGTCAAGAAGCTTATAAAGTCCGAGAACGTATCTGTGGAAATATTCCTTCTGTCTTTCTGCGGGGAGAAGGGCAGAGCATACCTCGGTAAGAGGACGGTTAAAGTCCCACTTGATGTATTCGATATTTGCGCTGTCCATAACCGTCTTGATGCAGTCAAAGAGATAGTCACGAACGTCCTCTCTCGTCATATCGAGAACGCACTGATTTCTCGAAAGGCTCTTTTCACGTCCTTCGATCTGAATCGTCCATTCGGGGTGCTTTTCGTAAAGCTCGCTTACGGGGTTGATCATTTCGGGCTCGAACCAGATACCGAACTTCATTCCGAGTGCATTAACTCTCTCGACGAGCTTTCCGAGACCGCCCTTGAGCTTGTCCTCGTTAACGTACCAGTCGCCGAGGGAGGAACGGTCGCTCGATCTGCCTCCGAACCATCCGTCATCCATAACGAGCATCTCAATACCGAGCTTGCTTGCTTCCTCGGCGATGCTGTAAAGCTTTTCTTCGTCGAAGTTGAAGTAGGTTGCTTCCCAGTTGTTTATTAGAATAGGTCTCTTCTTGAGCTTCCACGGACCGCGGCAGAGGTTGTTTCTGTAGAGCTTGTGGTATGTACGGCTCATCTTTCCGAGACCCTCGTTCGAATAAACCATTACAACCTCGGGAGCGTAGAATTCCTCGCCTGCCTCGAGCAGCCAATTGAAGTCTGTGGATTCGATACCCATAATGATCCTTGTGGTTTCGTAGGAATCATGCTCTATCTCAGCGGAGAAGTTACCGGTGTATACGAGGTTAAAGCCGTATGCCTCACCCGAATATTCGGTTGCGTCGTCAGAAACGAGAGCGACGAAGGGGTTGTGATTGTGGCTGGAGCATCCGCGCTTGCTTGCAATCGTCTGGATTCCGTGGTTGAGCTTGTTGCGCTCAACGATTCTTTCCTTACCCCACATACCGTAGAGATGGAGAAGCTCGAAATTCTTTGCGTAGAAGTCAACGCAGGACGAATAGATTCTTTCGATGTTGAATGCGCGCTCGGAGGTGTTCTTAACTCTGACGTGCTTTGTCATAACGCTTAATTCGTTGAATACCGTGTAGAAAAGGGTAACGAGTGCGCCGGTGTGTGCGTCGATCGCGTCGATCTCGAGCGTTTCAGCCTCGTCCTCGGTTGCATACGTTGCCGGCATATCCGGAATTGCAGGCTTACCCTTGTAGGTTCTGTACGTAACGTATTTAAGTTGAGTGGAAGCACATCCGTCCGCATCCTTGATCTGAAGTGCGGAAACTCTGTAGTCACCCGTTCCGTTTACCGAATATTCCATCATGTTAACGTCGGTGGAAAAATAGTATTCGGTTGCGATTGGAGGCTTGGGGCAAACGCCTCCGTGACGCTCGTATCTTGCACATGCTTCAAGAGCCTCTGCGTCCGAAACGTAAGCACCGTAGTAATAATGAACGAGAAGATTGCATTCGTTAACGCCAAAAACGTAGGAGCTATCCTTCGTATCGAGCTTGAATACCTTTGAATCCGAAATATAAATAGGCATATTATTATTTCCTTTTTGTAACTTATTTAAAAAGAACCGAAGTTCCATTTTTTGAAATAAAACTTCGGTTCAAAAAATTACTTACTGAGCAGCGTCAACGATTGCAGCAAACTTGGTTGCTACAAGGGAAGCACCGCCGATAAGACCGCCGTCAACGTTGGGCTTGGAGAGAAGCTCCTTAGCGTTTGCGTCGTTCATGGATCCGCCGTACTGGATAGTAACAGTCTCAGCAACGTCAGCACCGTAAAGCTCAGCGAGAACACCGCGGATTGCGCCGCAGGTTTCCTCAGCCTGCTCGGGAGTAGCTGTAAGGCCTGTGCCGATTGCCCAAACGGGCTCGTATGCGATGATAACGTTCTTGAGCTGTTCTGCGGAGATACCTGCGAGGTCGAGCTTTGTCTGCATGCCGACAACCTCGTTTGTGATGCCGGAGAGTCTCTGCTCCTTAACCTCACCAAGGCAAAGGATAACCTTCATGCCTGCTTCAAGAGCAGCCTTTGTGCGGAGGTTAACGGTTTCGTCTGTTTCTGCGAAATACTGTCTGCGTTCGCTGTGACCGATGATAACGTACTGGACGCCGATAGCCTTGAGCATATCTGCGCTTACTTCACCTGTGTATGCGCCCTTGGGAGCAAAGTGAACGTTTTCAGCACCGATGTTGATGTTTGTGCCCTCAGCAGCCTTCATAGCAGCCGCGATTGTTACGTAAGGAGCACAGAAAACGATGTCGCAGTTGTCCTTGCCTGCAACGAGGGGAGTAACCTCAGCGATAAAAGCCTCAGCCTCTGCGGGAGTAAAGTTCATTTTCCAGTTACCTGCGATAACTGTTCTTCTCTTAGAAGGATTCATATTACAAAGTACCTTTCAAAAATATTAGTTTAATTATTTGTCAAGAAGGCAGGAGATACCGGGAAGGTTCTTGCCCTCGAGGAATTCAAGCGATGCACCGCCACCTGTGGAGATGTGTGTGATTCTGTCAGCATAGCCGAGCTGCTCGCAAGCTGCTGCGGAGTCGCCACCGCCAACGATAGTGATAGCTTCAGATTCAGCAAGAGCCTCTGCAACTGCGATAGTACCCTTTGCGAGAGTGGGGTTCTCAAATACGCCCATAGGACCGTTCCAAACAACTGTCTTTGCGTTCTTTACAGCGTTAGCGAAGAACTCACGGGTTGCGGGACCGATGTCGAGACCCATAAGATCTGCGGGAATTGCATTGGAAGCAACAACGCTTGTTTCGATCTCAGCGTCGATGGGATCGGGGAAGGACTTTGCAACAACAGTGTCAATGGGGAGAAGGAGGTTAACGCCTCTTTCCTCAGCCTTCTTCTGCATTTCGCGGCAGTATTCGAGCTTTGTCTCATCGAGAAGGGAGGTTCCTACGTTGTAGCCCTTGGAAGCGAGGAATGTGTATGCCATACCGCCGCCGATGATGAGTGTGTCAACCTTTTCGAGAAGGTTGGAGATAACGTTGAGCTTGTCCGCAACCTTTGCGCCGCCGAGGATTGCTACGAACGGACGGTCGGGATCTGCGAGCGCCTTACCCATAACGGAAATTTCCTTTTCGATAAGGTAACCGCAAACTGCGGGGAGGTAGTCAGCGGCACCTGCTGTGGAGCCGTGTGCTCTGTGAGCTGCGCCGAATGCGTCGTTTACGAAGATCTCAGCCATGGAAGCGAGTTCCTTTGCGAATTCGGGATCGTTCTTTTCCTCTCTCTTATCAAAACGTGTGTTTTCAAGAAGGATTGCTTCGCCTTCCTTGAGGTTTTCAGCGAGAGCCTTTGCGTCGGGGCCAATAGTGTCCTTAGCGAGCTTAACCTCGAAGCCGAGGATCTCGGTAAGACGAGCTGCTACGGGAGCGAGAGAGTATTTTGCAACGACCTCGCCCTTGGGCTTACCCATATGAGAGCAGAGGATTACCTTTGCGCCCTTGGAAAGAAGATACTTGATTGTGGGGATAGCTTCGACAATTCTCTTGTCGGAAGTGATCTTGCCGTCCTTAAGCGGAACGTTAAAGTCGCAACGAACGAGGACTTTCTTGCCGGCAACATCAATGTCATTGATACTTTTCTTATTGTAGGTCATAGAAGTACAACCGCCTTTCAAAAATTTTACCTTAATAATATACCACATACATTTTATTTCATCAACACGAATATGTTAACATTTTGTCAATTTTTTCTTCTCGCTCCTCAAATATGATTTTTAGGCTGAAATTTTTTTGTGTTGGTGTAATTTACATCAATAAAAAAGCGACGGAGAGAGAAAAATACAGATGACGGTAGATTTACGTCAAGTAAAATCAAAAGGAGATATTTATGTTTATCGATAGAATTGCTTTGATTCTTACAATTATAGGTGCATTCAACTGGGGCGGCATCGGTCTTTTCAAGTTCGATACCGTTGCATGGATCTGTGGCGGTCAGGATTCTCTCTTCGCAAGGATCATTTATACCGTGGTTGCACTTGCGGGTGTATGGTGCGTTACCTTGCTTTTCAGAGCGCGTGAAAGCTTTGAATCGCTGGAATAAAGTCATTATTTAAATAAAATGCCGCAGTTAATGATGAATTATCTGCGGCTTTTTGTTTACTTAGTGGGGGGATTTTGTCGAATTATTTCGATAATTGGAAGTATGTATTCAAAATTTACAAAAATTAACAGTCATCGATCATATTTTGGTAAATAATGACAATTGACTTTTTAGGAAAAATGTGGTAAAATAGTGTCATCACAGGAAATAAACGGAAAATAAACCGAGAAAAATTACGAAAGGCTCCAAAACAGGTGAAACTATGGAAAATTACTTAAAACTACTCATCGCAGATGCAGATCAGGATCAGAGAAGAATGATCGTTGAAAGAGCGCGTGAAAGGGGATATATTACCTTTGAATGTGATAACGGTGTAAACGCAATAAAGCTTTTGAGATCGGAAAGCATTGACGTTGCGATCGTCGACGTTTGGCTGCTTCAGATCGACGGAATCGGTGTTCTCAAGGAAGCGTTTGCACAGAACAAGGATCTTAAAACACGCTTTATCGTTACAATGGACGGACTTAACCGAAATCTCTTCGTTGATTCTCTGAACGCAGGTGCGTCTATGTGCCTTCCCAAGCCCTACAGTATAGAAAGCCTCCTCGCTCATATAGACAGCCTTTGTGGAGGAAGCGTTTCGGCAAAGAGAACGGAGGATAATTCCGAGAGCGAGCTTGAAATGGTTATTACAAAAATATTTCATCAAATAGGTATTCCTGCTCATATCAAGGGTTACAGATACCTGCGTACGGCAATCATGTACACTGTAAACGACAGTGATATGATCGGTAATATAACGAAGATACTGTATCCGAGCGTTGCAAAGGCGTATAAGACCACGACATCACGTGTCGAGCGTGCAATAAGACATGCAATCGAGGTAGCGTGGGACAGAGGGGACGTTGATACTCTTAACGCGTACTTTGGGTACACGGTTCAAAGCAGCAGAGGAAAACCGACAAACAGCGAATTTATTGCAATGATAGCAGATTCTCTGAGACTGCGAAACGGGCTTGCGGTTGATTATCTTGTCAGAAAATAGGATTTAAGCGGGGGCGTTTACGGATGCTTCCGCTTTTTTGCCGTTATTTTTTCTGTGGAGTAATATATCCTGTGAAGCGCACATATAGTTTAGCAAAACGGACAAGGAGTCGTGACTTTGAAGGGGATCAGAGATTCTGTAGAGGATTTTGTGCTTTCGTATATGCCGCAAAGATTGCGTGAGGAGATAATAGGTAACGTTAGCTCGGTTGGTGAATTTCCCGAGGAGATCCGTATCCGCTCTGAGCGCAGGGCATCTCTGACGTACGGCACAAAAAATATAATGCTGAAAACCGCACTAAAGTCCGAGGAGATCTCCGAAATGGTAAAAAGGCTTTGTTCAAATTCACTTTACGCATACAAGGAGACGATCAATGCGGGCTTTATTCCGTTAGGAAACGGTGTGAGAGTCGGTATATGCGGTAATGCCTACAGTGAAGGAGGCAGGGTAAGCTCGATAAGAAGTATTACTTCACTTTGTATAAGAATTCCGAAGCGAACCGACGATGCTGCAGACCAGCTGTGTAAGCGTTTGCGTAAGGACGGGAGAGTAATGTCGTGTATGATATTTTCACCGTCAGGTGTTGGAAAAACGACCGTGCTACGATCGACTGCAAGAATATTTGCAGAAGGTCCCGAACCGCTTCGTGTTGCAGTAATTGACAGCAGAGAGGAGATCGGTGCCTTTCTTGGCGGTACGGGACTTTGTGTGGACGTTCTGAAGGGGTATCCGAAGGAGACGGGAATTGAGATTGCAGCAAGAACGCTCAATGCCCAGCTGATCATTTGCGACGAGGTTTTCGGAGATGCGGAATCCCGAGCACTCTGCGGTGCGGTAAACTGCGGAATTCCGATCATATGCTCCGCACACGCAGCATCTCTCGGTGAGCTTCTGGCACGTCCGGGAATATCGCTTCTTCATCAAATGAGGTCGTTTGAACGGTACGTTAAAATATCAAGAACGGAAAAGCCATTTGTTTTTGATTATGAATTCTACGATAGGGAGGGGAAGGTATGTTAGTACTTAAGGGGCTCGGATGCTTGCTTATCGTGTTATCGGGGTACGTATTCTCGCGTTCACGTTTGATGCGAGAGAGTGTATCTATCGGAAGGCTGCGCTCTCTTAAGGAGCTTTTAAGAGCCATCGGAAGCAGGATAGAGAATTATTGTATGCCTACAGATGAGATTCTTTCGGAGCTCCCGCCGGAGCTCTTTTACAGCTGTGGATACGATCCTGAACGTCTTCCGGAAAGTATTGATTCACTTATGGAGGAATGTCCGTTTTCGGAAGATGGAGAGGTGTATTCCTTTTTTTGCGGATATTTTTCTTCACTTGGCACGTCGTATAAGGCTGAGGAGATAGTAAGATGCAGACTTGCGTGCGACGACGTAAGTGCTATAATAGATCGCAGATGCGCGGAAAACGGAAAGCGGCAGAAAACGCTTCCGGTACTCAGCCTTTGTGTTTCATTGATTATTGCCATTATCATAATATAAAAAACTTTACGGTCTAAAGGGATTGAATATGGAGATAGGAATTCTTATTAAAATTGCCGGAATAGGACTTTTGGTTGCCGCAAGTGCACAGATACTCAGCAAGTGGGGGCGGGACGAGCAATCCATGCTCGTTGTTATAGGCGGTATCGTTGTTGTCTTACTTATGCTTCTCGGAGAGATAGAAACGCTGTTCGATACTCTGAGAAGTGTTTTCGGTATCTGAGATTTTTATGGACAGCATGAAATATGCGGCGATATGCATTGTTGCCGCAGTTATGATAATCTTTATAAAGGAGTACGACGGAAGATTTGCCGTGCTTATGCGCATCTCGTTTTCTGTTTCCGCCGCGATAGCGTCCGCGGTTCTTTTCGGTAAAATATACTCCTACGTTAAGGAGGGCGGTGTTATTCTCGGTCTTGCGGGAGACAGCCTTACCGTTTTTGAAATAATGCTTAAATCAACTGGAATCGCATTTATTGGTTGTATAGCCTCGTCTATCTGTCGCGATTCGGGTGAGAACGGTATTGCGACAACGGTTGAGACCGTGTGCAAGCGTGAAATAATTATTCTGTGTATTCCGGTAATCGAAATGATAATCGAAAGAATTCAGGCGGTGATGGTATGAAAAGAATACTTACGGTCATCCTTTGCTCGCTGTTATTATTGTCGTTTGTGAAAACGTCGACTGTTGCGGATGAGGCGGTAACTTTGCCGCAGGAATACGACCGACTTGAGGATTACATTCCCGAGGATATTGCGGAATATCTTCCCGACGGACTTTTCGGTGGCACTGCCGAGGATACGCAAAACGCAGTTATGTCAATGGCGGATTTTGACTTTATATTCGATTTTGTTTCAAGGCTGATCAATATCGAGCTGAAAAGCAGTCTGTCCCTTCTTATTTCAGTCGTTGCTGCTATCATGCTCGGAACCGTAACGAACAGCCTGTGTGCTGATTCGCTTTCGGGTGCAGGGAGTGAGATCAGTGCCTTTCTCAGTAATCTGTGTGTGCTGTCTATACTTCTTACGTTCGGAGGAGATATGCTTGAATGCGCAGAGGTTTTTTTCAACCGTGTCAATCTTTTCATGATCGGAATGATCCCATTGATGTGTACACTTTGTGCTATGGGAGGGGCTTTGGCAAGCGCGGTGACTGTTAATTACGGTATAAGTGCCTTTCTCGGTATTTCCGAAATGGCACTTTCAAAGACCATAACCCCGATAGTCGGCACGTGTATCGGACTTGCTTCGGTCGGCGGTATAGGTGACAGCACGGCGGGGAAGAGCCTGCTGGCAACCGTGAAAAAAACTTACGTTTTTCTTATCGGGATGCTGATGACGGTAATGATGTTCGTGTTTTCCGCAAGAGGAATAATGGCTCATTCCGCTGATACACTCGGTGGAAGAGCGATCAAGTTTGCCGCAGGAAGCTTTATTCCTATTGTCGGTTCAAGCATTGGAGAGATACTTCGCGGAGTCGGAAGCGGTCTTTCGTATGTAAGGAACACGGTGGGTGTGGTAGCGGTCGTAATGATATTCATGATGATACTGCCCGTTTTTATTAACGTCGTATTCCGCAGGACGGTGCTTGGAATTGCAGAGGCTCTTTCTGATTTTCTCGGCATGAACGCTTGCTCAAGGCTGATCCACGAGTTCTCGTCGATTTACGGAATGCTGCTTGCAGTTATCTCAATGTCCTCTATGCTTTTTATCGGGGCGGTTATAATTTGCGTTAAGATAGGAAGTGCGGTGTAGGAGGTAAAGATGCTGGGTTTTCTGCCTACAGTTATAGCGGTTACCGTATTCGGAAGGCTGATAATGCTTTCAGTGCCGAAAAACGGATCTGTGCACAAATATTTATCCGTAATGACCGTATTGTGCGTAAGTGCAGTCGTGATGCTTCCCGTGGCGGAATTTTTCGTCACGTTTGACGGTGTTTTTAAGCTTGACTTTGATGAAATACCTATGGAGGAGCTTGACGGTTATGAAAGTATACTTGAAAATGGAATCGCCGATAGCCTTTATCCGTCGGTCGAGGAATATATATACCGAACCCTTGAAAAAGAATTTTCGGTTATGCGGGAGGATTGTGACGTTACGGTAGAATTCAACACAGACGGTGACGTCATTGCTATTGAGAGGATAACGATCTTTTTGAAAAAAAACGCAATATTCAAGGACACGGCACGAATATGCAGGTATTTTGAGGACACTCTTGTATGTATCGTTGACGTTTCGATAGATATGCCGTAGGGGGGCTTATGAGCTTTAAATTTGATTTTAAGAAATATTTTCCGCTGATTATAGGTATCGTCGGGATCGCCGTTGTTCTTTTTGCCGGCAGCATTGATAAGCGTGCAAGTCCGACCTCCGAAAAGGTGGACGGTGAAGATCTTTCGGCGTACACCGAAATGCTTGAGGAAAAGATAAGGCGGCTTTGCGAGGCGTGCGACGGTGTTGACTCGGTTACGGTTGCCGTTATGCTTTCCGGCGGATATGAATACGAGTATGCCAAAAATACCGAATACGGTAAAAACTCGTACGGAGATGAAAGACGGGAGGAATATCTTGTTATCGGGCAGGGAAGCGGTGAACAATGTGTTCTTCTGCGACGAAGACTTCCGGAAATAGCCGGTGTTGGAATAGTTTGCAGAGGAGGTGACAGTGACGTTGTTAGAGAACGGCTTATTTCGCTTGTATCATCAGCACTTAATATTGGTACAAATAAAGTTTATATAACTTCCGCTTCACAGTAATAAAGCGGTAAGGAGCATAATATATTATAATGCATGAACCTTAAGGAGGTAACGAAATGAAATTTGAAAAACAGTGGAATGCCGTAAAGGGCTTTTTTGCAAAGATCGGAAAGAGGAATGCGCTCATTGCGTTGGCGGTGCTGCTTATAGCGGGAGCGGTTTATCTCAACACACAGCTTCTTCTCGACAACGCAGGCGACGGGTTTGATTATAAGGAGCCGTCAGACACTACGGCGTCCGGCGGAAACGTGACGGTCAACGATTATTTTGCAACAAGCATTGTCAGCCGCGAAAGAACACGCGACGAGGCGATGGAGGTGCTTCAGAACATAATTGACGACTCGGGAAGCGATGAAACCACCAAGGCGCAGGCTCGCAAGGATATGGCTACCATGGCGGCAGCTATGGAGAACGAGGCGAAGATCGAAACGCTTATCATTTCCAAGGGCTTTGAGCAGTGCGTGGCGGTTATCAGCGGAGACAAGATAAACATAATCGTAAAAAGCGACGGACTTCTTGCAAGCGATATCGCTACGATAAACGAGATCGTTTATTCTCAGACCGGAATCATCCCCGCCAATACAGTTATAATTGAAAAGAACGCATGATATTCCGGGGCTCCGCATTTGGAGCCCCCCGTTAATTTTAAAGCCATTTTTAAATAATTATTAGCAATTTTTCAACAATAAAAAAAGTGATTGACAAGTCGGGGCTGTTGTGATATAATTAACATACCAAAATATGCTTTTAAAGGAGTTTTATTATGTCTGACATCAAATATCTCGGACTTGATGAAAAGCAGCTCTCTGCGGTAAAGGAGCTTGTACCGCACATCCCCGCTTTTCCTGCCGAGGATCTTGAATTTACCTTTGTAAGCTGCGATAAGTTTTCTGTTTCCATCGAAGGCTCGGCAGTAACCGTTTCTTATGCACGCGATCATCAGATCTATCGCGCACTTTCCCTTGTTCCCGATATGCTTGCTTCGGGCAAGACAGTCTGTGATCAGAAGAACGGATACGGTATGCTCTGCTATATGGCAGATATGTCCCGTAATGCTGTTTACAATATGCCCTCTGCAAAGAGAATGATCAGATATCTCGCAATGATGGGATATGATTCTCTTATGCTTTATACCGAGGATACCTTCCAGCTCCCAGGCTATCCTTATTTCGGCCATATGAGAGGTGCTTTCTCTGCAGAAGAGCTTAAGGAGATCGACGATTACGCATTTATGTTCGGAATCGAGGTTATTCCTTGCATCCAGACTCTTGCTCACCTCAGCACAGCTATCCGTTGGCCCGGACTCAAGCAGTTCTCCGACACCGAGGATATCCTTCTCGTAGGCAATGAAAAGACCTATAAGTTCATCAAGGATATGTTTGAATACTGCAAGACGATTTTCAGAAGCCGCAGATTCAACATCGGTATGGACGAGGCTCATATGCTCGGCCGCGGCGCGTATACCGATAAGTACGGCTACGAGCCCAAGCCCGAAATTATGATCAAGCACCTTGAAAAGGTCGTTGAGATCGCTGACGAATGCGGAATCCAGCCCATGATCTGGAGCGATATGTTCTTCCGTATGGCGTTCAACGGCGTATACAGAGTAAGAGAGGGCGAGATTGCACAGGATATCATCGATCGCGTTCCCGAAAAGCTCATTCTCATTTACTGGGATTACTATTCTCTCGATAAGCAGATATTCACTCACATGGTAGACTGCCACCTCAAGTTCAAGAATCAGGTTATGTTTGCGGGCGGTGCATGGAAGTGGTACGGCTTTGCTCCTCACAACCGCTTCTCCCTCGTTTCCACAGAGCTCCAGCTCGACATATGCGAGGAAAGAGGACTTGACAACGTTATCGTTACCGCATGGGGAGATAACGGCGGTGAGGCTTCCCAGTTCTGCGTAATGCCTTCTATGATCTACTACGCAGAAAGAGCGTACTCCAATGACGCGTCCGAGGCTGCTCTCGACGCACGCTGCAAGGCTTGCTTCGGTATCGGCTTTAACGAGCTTATGACAATGGATGACCCCAACAACCTTGAGGGCGTAGGCATACAGCTCGGCAACCCCGTAAATCCCAGCCGTTACCAGCTCTTCAACGATCCGCTTGAAGGTCTTATGGACGTTCACTGTAATCCTGCTTCCGACTCCGCATGCTATGCAAAGGCAGCAGAGAAGCTTGCGGCGCTTACGGATAACAAGGATTTCGGATACATATTTGACACACTTTCCAAGCTCTGCCTCGTTCTTAAGTCCAAGTGTGACCTCGGTATCAGAATCAGAGCTGCTTATAAGGAAAACGATATAAAGACACTCGCAGCTATTGCAAGTGACGAGATTCCCGCACTCGTTATCAAGCTTGATAACTTCCTTGCAGCATTCCGCAAGCAGTGGTATAAGGAAAACAAGACCTTCGGCTTTGGTACTCAGGAAATCAGAATCGGCGGTCTCCGTGCAAGACTTCTTTCCACCGCTGACAGACTCAATGCGTACGTTAACGGCGAGATAGAAAGCATCGAGGAGCTTGAAAA
>JBGVEZ010000103.1:0-3319 GCA_045120555.1 Eubacteriales bacterium | reverse complement strand
TACTGCGCGCTCAATTTGCCGAAGGAAAAAAGCATAACAGTTGTAACAAAGAACGAAGCACCGAAGAGCGATTCATTTCTTGCTCAGGGCGGAATCTGCGTTCTCCGTGACGAGGAGGACTACAAGCCGTTCTTTGAGGATACGATGAAGGCGGGACATTACGAGAACAACCCTGATTCGGTCGAAATAATGATCCGATCCTCGCAGGAGGTAATAGAGGATCTCGTTTCGTTCGGCGTTCGATTTGAAAAGGATGGAGAGGCATTCACCTACACACGTGAGGGAGCTCATTCAAGACCTCGTATTCTCTTTCACGAGGACGAAACGGGTAAGGAAATAACCTCACATCTTCTCGAAACCGCCAGAAGCAGACCTAACATCAACCTCATTGAAAACTTCACTATGGTGGACCTGATCTGCGAAAACAACGTATGTCACGGAATCGTCGGTCAGGATGCCTCCGAGAATTACACAAGCATAGCCGCTGATTACACCGTGCTCGCCACGGGTGGCATCGGCGGACTGTTCAAGCATTCCACTAACTACCGTCACCTGACGGGCGATGCTCTTGCTCTTGCGATAAAATACGGCATAAAGCTTCAGCACATTGATTACATTCAGATCCATCCCACAACGCTTTACACAAAGAAAAGCGGACGTGAATTTCTCATATCCGAGTCTGTCCGCGGTGAGGGTGCAATTCTTCTCAATTCCAAGGGAGAACGATTTGTCAATGAGCTGCTTCCGCGTGACGTGGTTGCAAACGCTATCTTTGACGAAATGAAAAAAGAAGGAAGCGAGCACGTCTGGCTTTCCCTCGCGCCGATTGCCGAGGAGGAGATACGCACACACTTCCCGAATATTTATCAGCATTGCCTTGACGAGGGCTATGACGTAACACGTGAGCCGATACCGGTAGTTCCCTCTCAGCACTATTTTATGGGCGGAATTGACGTCGACCGATACAGCAAGACCTCGATGGACAGGCTGTACGCGATCGGAGAAACGGCTTGTAACGGCGTTCACGGAAGAAACAGGCTTGCAAGTAATTCGCTGCTCGAAAGCCTTGTCTTTGCAAAGCGGGCGGCAAGGCATATGATGTCGGATTACTCCTGCGACGAGGACTTCGTTCTTCCCGCAGTAGATCCCAAGGAATATGAAGGATACCGTGAAAAATACAAAAAATCAGTTCTTGATGCAATTGAAAAGGAGAGAAAAAGCCATGAATAATATTACAATGAAGCTTAACGCAGACGATCTTATATTAGCCGCACTTAAGGAGGATATCACAAGCGAGGATATCACGACAAATTCGGTCATGCCGCATTATCAGCTCGGAGAGGTTGAGCTGATCTGCAAGGAGGACGGTGTTATTGCCGGTCTTGACGTATTCAAGAGAGTATTTGAGCTGCTTGACGAAAATACCGAAATCACATTTTCATGCAAGGACGGAGATAACGTAATGAAGGGACAGAAGCTCGGTCTTGTCCGCGGTGATATCCGAGTTCTGCTCTCGGGCGAAAGAACTGCACTCAATTATCTGCAACGCATGAGCGGCATTGCAACCTATACGCGCAACATTGCCGATCTGCTCAATGGCAGTAAAACAAAGCTCCTCGACACAAGGAAGACCACCCCCGGTATGCGCATTTTCGAAAAATATGCGGTTAAGGTTGGCGGAGGCTATAACCACCGCTATAACCTCAGTGACGGTATCCTTTTGAAGGATAACCACATAGGAGCAGCAGGAGGCGTCAAGGAGGCGGTCAGAATGGCAAAGGAATACGCTCCTTTTGTCCGCAAGATCGAAATCGAGGTTGAGAATCTCGATATGCTGAAAGAAGCCCTGGATGCAGGTGCCGACATAATCATGCTCGATAATATGAGCGTTGAGGATATGCGTGAGGCCGTAAGACTTGCCGCAGGAAAAGCTGAAACCGAATGCAGCGGCAACGTTACAAGAGAAAACGTTGCAAGGCTTGTAGATATCGGCGTTGACTATATCTCAAGCGGCGCGCTGACCCATTCCTCGCCCATTCTCGATCTCTCTCTTAAAAATCTTCACGCTGTATAAAGGAAGAAATAAATGAAAACAAAAGAAAGAAGAAAAGAAATAGTAAATCTGCTCCTTTCATTAGAGGAAGCGATCCCGGGCGGTGTCCTATCGGAGACATTTGGAGTTTCAAGACAGATCATAGTTCAGGATATATCCGTGCTTCGCGGCTCGGGGTATGAGATATTTTCGACCCATAACGGATATATCATAAGACATACCCCGCTTTGTGAACGCGTCTTCAAGGTTCTGCACACACCCGAGCAGACCGAGGACGAGCTAAGCCTTATAGTTGATCTCGGCGGAACTGTGGTTGACGTCTTCGTCTGGCACAAGGTGTACGGAAAGATCTCCGCAGACCTCAATATCTTTTCCCCACTCCACGTAGATCAGTTCATCGAGGGCGTAAGAACAGGAAAGTCGGTCGAGCTTATGAATATTACCGGCGGATACCATTACCATACCGTCCGCGCCGAATCCAACGAAATACTCAATACGATCGAAAACGCATTGAACGACCGAGGATATATCGCTCCGAAGATCTGATCAGAGTGTAAGGGTTAAGCCATTAATATCAAAACCACCCGTCGATCATAGCATATCTATACTTGCAATAAAAAAGGAACCGCGCCAAAAAGCGTGATGTTCTTATCGGAGAAATCACAAAAACCAAATAGGACAAGAAACTCCATCATGGACGAAAGTCTGTGATGGAGTTTTCTGCATATATCATATTATCATAATCTGCGTCGTGTGAAACAAAGAAAAACATTTTGCTCCAAGTTGCGCAACGAAGATATTCTCATCAATTTCTATTAAAAAAAGACACTTATTGCTTATTCATATTGGATATATATTTCGCCTTCTTTGAGTTCCTTCGGCTCTTCCGTTCCCATTGAGATCTTGGGGATTCTTTTTGCAAGTTCTTCCACAAGAGTCCGTGCTCCTTCTAACGATATTGTGTCTTGCGATGATGATGTATTAGGGCGAGAAGAAATAGTTGCATAATTGTCGGAACTTGCATTCCCACAATTAAGTATCAAAGGCTCTTGGTTAAAAAGCGCATCTATATCTGCCGAGGTTGCAGTGTGTTCTCGCATATACTTCTCGATTTTGACTTCAATATCATCTGGAGCTTCTGAAGCATCTCCTCGTATCCAACCAACAGCCGGAAAGTCTTGAATGCACCGATTTAAGGAAACGGCCACAGCAGCTTGAAGTGATCCAATGTCAGTGTAAAACCTAACTAATTTCCCAGCGCAAACT
>JBGVEZ010000102.1:0-8114 GCA_045120555.1 Eubacteriales bacterium | reverse complement strand
TTGCCGTACGAACCAACGAAGATACGTGAGGGAATTGAGTATTACAACAGCGGTGAATACGAAGATTACCGATTTGGAAAAGAGGCGAAAAAATATCTTTCTGATACAGAGATTACCAAGGATTCGATAGCTGCGGATTTTTGCTACATGGACAGCACCGGATCTGAAACGGTGTGGATAGATCTTAATACAAAGTACGCCCTGAAGGTTCAGTATCCCGATGATGTATACGCCCAAAAAAGGAAGATTATAACCGACAGCTGCTCCGATTTCGGTGTTCCCGAGTTCAGTATGCTTAATTGTTATCTTATCGAAAGCGAAGCTCTCAGCTTCGGATACAAGCTTTTCCACGTAGCGGCACTCAGCGATGACAGTAATACGGTGATATGGCTCGTGATAGTGGATGACTGCGACGCCGAGCGTATGACTGATCTAGATCGCATATTCTGCTCGATAAGCGGGACTGATTTCTGGAAGAAAGCCGAGAAAAAAAGCTGATTTTGCTGTTCGAAATCTATTATTTGCAAGTCCCCGAACCGGGACTTGCATTTTTGTGCAAATTGACAAATCATTTTGTAGCTGAATTTATTGACATTTTCTGCGTTTTGTGGTATAATATCATATCGAAATGACGAATAGATTTTTGCATTTTCAGGGTGAAATTTTAATTACTCATTAAAGGAGACAGAATAATGTCATATAAAAGGATCTTAACAATTCAGGATATTTCATGTGTCGGTCAGTGCTCGCTTACGGTTGCGCTCCCGATACTTTCTGCTTGCGGTGTGGAGACGGCGATTCTTCCTTCTGCGGTTCTTTCAACGCATACCGGCGGCTTTACGGGATTTACCGTTCGTGATCTTACCGACGATATGCCCGCCATTGCGGCTCACTGGAAGAAGGAAGGAATCAAGTTTGATGCTTTTTACACCGGCTACCTTGGAAGTGCAAAGCAGATAGATTACGTAAAGGACATTCTCGAAACCATGGGCAAGGACGGTGCGGTACGTATCGTTGACCCTGCAATGGCAGACAACGGCAAGCTTTATACAGGGTTTGATGTGCAGTACGTTGAGGCGATGAAGCCACTTTGCGCGTCTGCGGATATCCTCGTTCCGAATATAACAGAGGCTTGCTTCCTTTCGGGCGTTGAATACAGAGAAAAGTACGATGAAGCGTACGTTGCAGAGCTTTTAGAAAAGACCGCCGCTCTTGGTGCGTCCACGGTCGTTCTTACGGGTGTTGGTTACGAGGAGGGAAAGACGGGTGTCGTTGTTTACGAAAACGGGAAGACCTCTTACTATGCGCACAAGCGTATAGCAAAGGGCTCTCACGGCACCGGTGATATCTATGCTTCCGCATTTGTCGGCGCGCTTATGAACGGAAACACAATTTTCGAATCTGCTAAGATTGCAGCTGACTATACCTTGAAGTGCATCGAAAACACTCAGGGAGACGATGAGCATTGGTACGGTGTTAAATTTGAGACGGCAATTCCCGATCTCATAAAAATGCTTTGATTCTATGTTAAAAACTTCGGATTTTGTAAATTATGCTCATCGTGGTGCAAGCGAGTATCTGCCTGAAAATACCTTTTCCGCGTTTTATACCGGTCTTATTATGGGCGCAAACGGAATTGAAACCGACGTAAGAAAAACGAAGGACGGCGTTCTCGTTCTGTTTCATGATAAGAATCTTGAGAGAGTTTGCGGCAAAGCGGGTGCGGTTGAAGACTACACATTTGACGAGCTGCAGCACTTCAACGTTGTCAAGAACGGGTTTTGCGACAAGATCGTTGCATTTGAAGACTTCTTTCGAAAATTTTCCTTTCGCGATATTACGTTCGCAATTGAGCTGAAGGGCGCGGATGTTGAACGTGAAACCGCCGATCTTCTCCGTAAATACAATATGAGTGAAAAGACGGTTGTTACTTCGTTCAAGATTGAATATATTGAAAAATTCAAGGCATACGCTCCGGAGTTCAGCGTTGGACATCTTACAAAGGACGTATCTGACGCAGAGATTTCAGCACTTCGCAGGATCGGAGCGGATGAGATATGTCCGCTTGCCGAGCTTCTTTCAAAGGAGGTTGTCGAACGTCTGCATTCCGAAGGCTTTCGTGTCCGCGCATGGGGTGTTTGCAACGAGGACGTAATGAGAAGTGTCGCTTTGGCAGGTGCTGACGGAATGACAGTGAATTTTCCGGATAAGCTTACTGCGTATATGAAAAATAATTTGAAGTAAACGAATATGAGAGAGGATACAAAAAAAGTATCCTCTTTTTTATTTTCATATTGACTTTAGGGCGTTTTTGTGGTATAATAGATTAGTATCACAGTAAGAGATACAGAGAAGGTCGGAATACCCCAAAGTCTTAGGAGAAATCTGATGAAGATCGTTTTTTTATCAAACTATTATAACCACCACCAAGCGTCGTTCTGCAATGCTATGCACGAGCGGCTCTGTGATTCGTTTCGTTTCATTCAAACGATGGAAATGGAAAGCGAAAGAAAAAATATGGGCTGGGGTGAGGAAAACGAGCCTGTCTTTCTTCGGAAGATATACCGAAGCGCAGAGGAAAGGGCAGAATGCCTTTCGCTGATAGCGGATGCTGACGTTGTGATTACAGGATCTGCTCCCGAAAGCTTTTTGCGCGATCGCATCAAGCGCGGTAAAACAGTGGTTCGATACAGCGAACGCCTTTTGAAGGACAAAAATCCGCTTCGCTTTGTTTATTGGTACTTAAGGGCTGTTTTGCAGAATCCGAAGGGGGCAAACGTTTATCTTCTTTGCTCAAGTGCCTTTACCGCTCCGGATTATGCAAAATTCGGGCTTTTTGGCGGCAGGTGCTATAAATGGGGATATTTCCCCGAGGTGAAGCGCTACGATAATATCGACGGTCTTATCGGTAAAAAGAAGAAGGCGTCGATACTCTGGGTTGCAAGATTCATTAAGCTTAAGCATCCCGAGCTTCCGCTTGCGGTGGCAAAGCGTCTTAGGGATGAGGGCTATTCTTTTGAGCTTAATCTGATAGGAAGCGGCGTGCTTGAAGGCGAAATACGAAGCACGATCAAAAAATATGATCTTGCTGATCACGTAAATCTTCTCGGTACAATGAAGCCGTGGCAGGTCCGTGAGCATATGGAAGAGGCGCAGATATTCCTGTTTACATCCGACAGACACGAGGGTTGGGGCGCTGTTTTGAACGAATCGATGAATTCCGGCTGTAGCGTTGTCGCAAGCGATGCTATCGGCTCTGCACCCTACCTTATCAGTGACGGTGAAAACGGATTTACCTTTGCCGACGGAGATGCTGATGATCTGTACTTAAAAGTAAAGCGGCTGATCGATGATGACGAGCTTTGCTCGCGAATCGGACGCGCGGCATACGAAACAATGGCGACCGAATGGAATGCCGAGGAAGCGACCGAACGTCTGCTTTGTCTTCTTGACGATCTTATGAAGGATCAAAAATGTGACAGATTCCCGAAGGGACCGTGCAGTAGAGCAGACTGAATTACGTAATAACTAAAATATAACTTATAGGTGAAAAAATGAGAATTCTTTATATCTCGTCGATGTTTGACAGCGAGACTTATAAACGCGTATTCACAAAAGAAAAGAAGCCGATGCATGCGGCTATGAAATACCATACGCTTCTGTCAAAGGGGCTTGCGGCAAACGGAGTGCCTGTCAACACGTATTCAAGTATTCCCGCAAACCGTGAAAACTGCGACAAGCTGTACGTTAGCTCGCCCTCTCATACGGAAGGAAATCTCAAATCGCAGTATATCGCAACCTTCAATCTTCCGGGAGTCCGTCAGATTCAGCTTATGGTCAAATCCTTTTTCAAGGCTCTGTTCATGCCGAAGGATACCGTTGTTTTTTACGATGCGCTTGTTGTCTCCGCATCCTACGGTGCGATTGCGGGTGCAAGACTTTCGGGGAAAAAATGCGTTACAGTAATTACTGATCTGCCAAGATATATGCCCGTGTCAACAGACGAAAAGAAGCTGCGTATTAACGATAAGCTCGTAGATATGGCGGACGGATACGTTTTTCTTACGAGTCAGATGAATGACACGGTCAATGTGAAGGGAAAGCCGTACGTTGTGCTTGAGGGACACGTTGATTCCGAAATGAGATCGAAGGAGCACCTACCGTTTGATACGGGATGCAAGAGAGTTCTTTATGCAGGCACGCTCAATAAGATATACGGTATAAAGAATCTTTGCGAATCGTTTGCTGCAATATCAAAAAGCGGCGAGGAGCTTCACATATACGGTGACGGCGACTATGCATCCGAGCTTAAGGAGCTTATTTCCTCGCACACGAACATTATTTACCATGGAAATTGCGTAAACGAGGTCGTTGTGGATGCAGAGCTTGATTCTGTGTTGCTTGTAAATCCCCGTCCGACAGAGGGGGAATATACGAAATATTCATTCCCGTCAAAAACACTTGAATATATGGTTTCGGGTACCCCCGTTCTTTCCGCAAAGCTTCAGGGAATTCCTGCCGAATATGACGATTATCTGTATTATTTCGACGATAAAGCGGAAAACGGTCTTGCATGCGCACTTCGCGAGATCCTTGATAAGTCGTCCGATGAGCTTCGCCTGCGCGGAGAAAAGTCAAGAGCGTTTGCGCTTGAAAAGAAGAACAATATAATTCAGGCAAAGCACGTTCTGTCGCTTTGTGAAGAGATTACTAAAAAATAATATTTGACTCAAAACGGAAAATCCGTCGGACACAAACCGGCGGATTTCTTTATTTATATATTTTTTCAGCCTTTTTACAAATAACGTGTTCTGATTTCGAGCTTTTGGGAAAGTTTATGGGTATAGTGATAAGCGTGTCGCCGATGGAATCGTTCTTATGGGAGTAATCTGCTTTTTTATAATACACTTTTTTGAAAATGTCAGTTATAATTTTCAACTATTTTATTGACAAGAAGGTTTTTATGTGTTATAATAAAATGGTAGAGGTATGCAATAATAAATGAGGATATTAAAATGAATAAGATATATGTTTTTGATCTTGATGGCACGCTTGTTGATTCGATGCCGTACTTTACAAAGGGAATTTTGAGCATTCTCGATGATGCGAAAATTCCTTACGAGCCGTCGCTTATAAACGTTGTAACTCCGCTCGGATATACGAAAAGCGCAGAGCTTTACGTTACTATGGGAGTAAAGGACGACGTAGCGACCATAGTGAAAAATATAGAAAAAAAGCTTGTGAAGGAATATTCGGAGAACGTTAAGCTGAAGCCGGGCGTTGATAAATATCTGAGGCGATTGCATTCGGAGGGGGCGAGACTTTTCGTCCTGACCGCAAGTCCGCATATAGTAACTGATATATGTCTGAAAAACAACGGAGTTTACGGCCTTTTTGAAAGAGTGTGGTCTGTTGAAGACTTTAAGATGTCAAAGTCTGACGTTAATATTTTCTATAAGGTGGCAAGCACGATAGGATGCGAGCCGTGTGAGGTCAATTATTTTGATGACAACCTTACTGCCGTTACAAATTCAAAAAGAGCCGGATACCGTGTTTACGGTATTCTCGATATGCAGACAGACGCGGATATCGAAAGGATAAGGGAGCTTTCCGATTGCTTTGTGGAAAGCTTTGAGGATTTTAGCTGATATTATCTTGGGAGGTATTATATATGAGAAATTACGAATTTGACAGGATCAAGAGGATAGTTGACGAGGCTGAAAGCGTTGTATTCTTCGGCGGCGCAGGAGTGTCAACGGAGAGTGGGATCCCCGATTTTCGCGGAAGCAGCGGACTTTATACGAATACCGATGGGGCAGTGAGCGCTGAGGAGATATTGCACGTTAATTATTTTATGAAGCACCCCGAAAGCTTCTACGAATTTTATAAAGCGAATATGATATATCCGTCTGCTCGCCCCAATGCGGCACATTATGCGCTTGCTCGTCTTGAGGCAGAGGGGAAGTTATCGGGTGTGATAACACAGAATATCGACGGACTTCATCAAATGGCGGGAAGCCAAAATGTAATCGAGCTTCACGGAACCGCGGAACGGAATATATGTATGCACTGCGGAAAGGTGTTCCCGAAGCAGTACGTTATCAGTCACAGCGGAGTTCCGAAATGTGACGAATGCGGACATATGCTCCGTCCCGATATCGTTCTTTACGGCGAGGGACTTGACAGCGACTCATTTTATGCCGCGCAGGAGCTGATATATTACGCGGACGTTCTTATTGTCGCAGGCACGTCGCTCCGCGTTGCTCCTGCATCGACTCTGGTGCAGGATTATCAGGGTGATCATCTTATTATTATCAATTACGATCCGACACCGTACGATGCGCTTGCCGAATACGTTTTAAACGATTCGGTCGCAGACGTGCTTAACTACGTAGTAAATAACTGAATGGAGGATATCAATATGAAAATACTTGTTATCGGCGGTGTTGCCGCAGGGACAAAGGTGGCAGCAAAAATCAAAAGACTTGACAGAGAGGCGGAGGTTACTCTTATTACAAAAGAAAGCGGAATATCGTACGCAACGTGCGCTCTTCCTTATTTCGTTGGTGGCATGATCGACGATGAAGGTGATCTTTCCGCAAACACGCCCGAAAAATTCGAGTCTCTTACCGGTGTCCGCGTTCTGACGGACGTTGAGGCAGAGGCGGTAAATCCCCACGTGAAGACCGTTTCCGCAAAGGACCGTTCAAACGACGCAATGTACGAGCTTCCTTACGATAAGCTCGTTATATCAACCGGAACGTCACCCGTAGTTCCGGATATATTCAAAAGAAAAATTGAGGGCGTGTTCGGACTGTCAAGACCGGATGACGCCGTTAAAATGCGCAAATACATAGAGGACAACGGTGTAAAGACAGCTGTCGTGGTCGGCGGAGGTCACGTCGGACTTGAGATCGCAGACAGCCTTAAGGCACGCGGAATAAACGTTTACGTTGTTGAAAAGGGTACGACCATTCTCGGCAGCTCGTTTGACTTTGAAATGGCGGATTACGTCATCAGACATCTTGAAAAGCAGGGAATACACGTAATGACAAGCACCTCAGTTGACGAGTTGGTTGGTACAGATAAGATTTGTGCTGTAAACACGAGCAAGGGATATATAAACTGCTCGCTCGTGGTTGTAGCTGCAGGCACACATCCTAACACCGATTTCCTTGACGGAAGCGGAGTTGAGCTGTATAACGGCAGAATAGTAGTCGGAGAGGATATGTCGACATCCGTTGAGGATATTTATGCTGCTGGCGACTGCGTTGTGATCAATAATCGAATAAGCGGACGAAAGACTCCTTCAAATCAGGCGTCCATGGCAGCTCTTGAGGCAAGAGCTCTCGCAGGCGTTCTTGCAGGAAGAGAAGGCTCTTTCCGGGGCACTCTCGGTACGGGTATCATCAAGCTTACCGCTCTTAACTGTGCACGCACCGGACTTACCGAGTCGGAAGCACTTGATTGTGGCTTTGACGTCGTTACAACGCTTGCAATTGCCGACGATAAGCCGTCGTATTATCCCGAGGCGTCATTCTTCGCAACAAAGCTTATAGCGGAAAGATCAAGCGGCCGCCTGCTTGGCGTTCAGTCACTCGGCTCAGGCTCAGTCGATAAAATGATAGATATTGCGGTAACAGCGATCTCCTGCGGCGCAACCGTATATGATTTTGTTGATATGGATCTTGCGTACGCTCCTCCGTTTGCAACGGCGGTACATCCGTTCGTTCAATCCGTTTTGCTTCTGATAAACAAAATGAACGGTGATATGATAAGTATGACTCCTGCGGAATATATGCAGGGCAAGGCGGACGGATACAGAATTATCGACACGTCAAGGACTCCCGCGATTACGGGGGCAACGTACGTTGATTTTACAAAGATAAACGGTGAGATCGAAGGAATCGCAAAGGACGAAAAGCTTCTTATCGTATGTAACAGAGGAAGACGCGCATACCTTACTCAGAACCGTATGAGACATTACGGATACGCCAATACAGTTGTGCTTGAGGGCTCGACGCTCTTTAACGTTGTCAAGGCAACCGCAGTGAAAAGCTCGCTTACCGACGAGGACATCGCACGCGTCAAGGGGCTCGGATTCCTTCGTGACA
>JBGVEZ010000101.1:0-4410 GCA_045120555.1 Eubacteriales bacterium | reverse complement strand
AAAGCACTGATAAAAGTGAATATGCCCGCTTTGAGGAGGAATACAAGCGGCTTTACCGATACAAGAAGGGCGAATCCTACGGTATTCCGTACCGTTCCTTGATTCCGGTTTCCTTTGATAACGCGCTTGTAGCAGGCAGATGCATGGGAACCGATCAGAAGATGCAGGCATCCATACGCGTTATGCCGGGCTGCTTTATTACCGGTCAGGCTGCGGGTGCGGCTGCTGCACTTGCAAAGAATACGGGTGACGTTCGTTCTGTTAATTTCCGAGACCTTGCCGATGCATTGCTTTCGCTTGGCGCATATATTCCAAATTACAAATAACTTAAAAAAATGACACGTCATCTTGTGAACTCAAGGTGACGTGTTGTCTTTTGTTGGTAAATATATCTATGAAATAACTTGTAAAAATAGTTAATTCGTGGCTTTTTATTCTATTATAGACATATATGCCGCGGGTGCAAGAAGTCCCTCAAATACTCCGGGAACGTAGCGAGTTTCGATTTTCAGCCTGCCGTCGCGATAAAGGTCGTAAAGTACGATATATATTGCCGTGTTAGCCTGATCGCAGTCGGCTTTATCAAACAATGGAACTACGATATTACGAAGCATCGGGAAGCTTTGCGGCTCTGAGCGCAGTGCTTTGCACATTTTTTCATAGGCGTCGTGGAGTAAACGGGATGAAAGCGGTGCGATTTTTGCGGGCTGCTCGGCAAACGGTTTGCAGGTAAAGCTGTCCTTTCGGATGAGTCCGGAGGAGAGAAGTGGAAGTAAGAAAGGCTCAGAATTCATATCGCTCGGAATTGCCTGCGGTGCCGTTGCAAGGTATGCGCCGTGATCTGCAAAAGCCAAGTGCATCGGGTAGTTCATCTTTGACCAAACGATCGCATCAGGCTCGGTCAGTGAGAGCATAAGTGCCACTACCTCCTTCGGCGTTTCGCAAAAAGCCTCTGCCATTGCATCGTCCGCGGCTGTACCATTAACTATTTTTCTGCCGATCAGCTGGCACATAACGTCGGACGGATGAACGTGCGTATCATCGTTCAAATTTAATAGCTTTCCGTTTTTTTTCTCACGTGAGCGCATGGTATAGCCTTCAGCCATAAGCTCCTCAGTTAATTTTACACGCTTGGGGTTATAGCTGTTGAAGCAGCCTATGCCGCCGTTGAGCACGAATGCGGTTTTGATCTCGCCGTCGCGTTCGCAAATAAAGGGATGTGCCCATTCGTCTCCGGATATTCCGGGCGTTCGGCTGTGAATGATACCGATATTACCCGGCAGATCGGCCGCATCGGTTTCTTCAAGAAGTCTGCTGACAGAACCAACGAGCTTTCTGTAATAGATCTTACCCTCATGCATAGTTGCAATACCGGTGTAAAAGCCACCGTTCAACGCCTCTTGTGCGCGAAGCATTTCTATAAGTATCGGTGCGGCTCTTCGCTCACCAACGTATCCTGCTATATTACACATATCAATTTCTCCTTTTTGTGCTTTGAAGGGGGATTTTATAAAAGAGTGCGGATCACAAGGACAAATCAGCTCTTGTGATCCGTTTATAGCTTCAAAAAAACCTTATTGTGAAAGGATTATTTGCTTGCCTCTTCGATAGCAACTGCAACAGCAACAGTCATACCAACCATGGGGTTGTTGCCTGCGCCGATAAGACCCATCATCTCAACGTGAGCGGGAACGGAGGAGGAGCCTGCGAACTGAGCGTCGCCGTGCATTCTGCCCATTGTGTCCGTCATACCGTAGGAAGCGGGACCTGCAGCCATGTTATCGGGGTGGAGAGTACGTCCTGTACCGCCGCCGGAAGCAACGGAGAAGTACTTAACACCGTTCTCGTTACACCACTTCTTGTATGTTCCTGCAACGGGGTGCTGGAATCTTGTGGGGTTAGTGGAGTTACCTGTGATGGAAACGCCAACGTTTTCAAGTCTCATGATAGCAACGCCTTCCGGAACGCTGTCGGAGCCGTAGCACTTAACCTTAGCTCTGTCACCGTTGGAGTATGCCTTTTCCATAACTACCTTAACCTCTTCGGTGTAAGGATCGAACTCGGTCTGAACGTATGTAAAGCCGTTGATTCTGGAGATGATCATAGCAGCGTCCTTGCCGAGACCGTTAAGGATAACGCGGAGGGGCTTAACTCTTACCTTGTTTGCGTTAAGAGCGATCTTTATTGCACCTTCAGCTGCTGCGAAGGACTCGTGACCTGCGAGGAAGCAGAAGCACTCTGTCTCTTCGGAGAGGAGCATTGCGCCGAGGTTACCGTGGCCGAGACCAACCTTGCGGTTTTCAGCAACGGAGCCGGGGATACAGAAGGACTGAAGACCGATACCGATAGCTGCAGCAGCGTCGGAAGCCTTTGTGCAACCCTTCTTGATTGCGATAGCAGCGCCTACAACGTATGCCCACTTTGCGTTTTCAAAGCAGATGGGCTGTGTTTCTTCAACGATCTTGTAGGGATCGATGCCATATGCATCGCAGATCTCCTTACATTCGTCGATGGAATTGATTCCGTATTCCTTAAGAGCAGCGAGGATCTTCGCCTCACGTCTTTCGTAACCTTCAAACTTAGCCATTATACATTACCTCCTTGATTATTCCTTACGGGGGTCAATGTACTTTACAGCATCATTGAATCTTCCGTATGTACCCTTAGCCTTTTCGTATGCTTCGTTAGGCTCCATGCCCTTCTTGATGAAGTCGGTCATCTTGCCGAGAGATACGAATTCATAACCGATAACCTGGTTGTCCTCGTCGAGAGCCATTCTTGTGCAGTAGCCCTCTGTCATTTCGAGGTATCTTACGCCCTTAGCCTTTGTACCGTACATAGTACCTACCATGGAGCGCTCGCCCTTACCGAGGTCTTCCATGCCTGCGCCGATAACGAGACCGCCTTCGGAGAAAGCAGACTGAGAACGTCCGTAAACGATCTGGAGGAAGAGCTCTCTCATTGCTGTGTTGATAGCGTCACAAACAAGGTCTGTGTTGAGAGCCTCGAGAAGA
The DNA here is from genome assembly GCA_045120555.1 of Eubacteriales bacterium. Taxonomy (GTDB): domain Bacteria; phylum Bacillota; class Clostridia; order Oscillospirales; family CAG-272; genus SIG640. The sequence continues at coordinate 1,396 of JBGVEZ010000101.1, read as the reverse complement.
GTTTTGCCGGGGAGGATCTCAGCAGCCATAGCAGCGGAGTGTGTCATACCCGAGCATCCGATAGTTTCAACAAGTGCTTCCTCGATGATACCGTTCTTAACGTTGAGGGAGAGCTTGCATGCGCCCTGCTGAGGTGCGCACCAGCCTACACCGTGAGTGTAAGCGGAAATGTCCGTAATTTCTTTTGCCTGTACCCACTTGCCTTCTTCCGGAATGGGAGCGGGACCGTGGTGGGGACCCTTGGCAACTACGCACATGTTTTCAACTTCATGAGAATAAATCATAGTTTATATACTCCTTATAAAAATTAATAACTGATTATATTTCCGAGCGCATTGTAAGCGCCGCAAAAATTAATGTGAAAATTGGTCGTTTACTGAAATCAAAAACGGAATTCGATTATCGGAGAAGCGGTTCTATTGCTTCTGCATAGAGCTTGCCGATGAATTCGGCACCGTTCTGATTTGGATGTACACCGTCACCCGAATAGAATCTCGGTTCGGGTTGAGTTTTTACCGCTTCATCAAATTTTATATCAAGCGGTATGTAAACGTCCGCAAATTCCTCTGCGAGAGCACGTACGATGGGAATGATCTTCTTGTGATCCTCGCGCAAAAAATCCTTGTCCTCAGCATCGAGAACGTAGGGCGCTATCATTACGATCTTCGCATTCGTTCTTTCGCGGAGAAGGGTAAGGATAGTTCTGTAATTCAGCTCTATCTGCGCGTCTGTTGTAAGGATATTTGATTTGCGGTGCCAGATGTCGTTGATTCCGATGAGGATCGAAATTACGTCGGGCTGGAGCGCGATCGCATCCGGATAGAGGCGGTCGAAAAGCTGATCAGTACGGTTACCGCTGATTCCGAGATTGATAAAGTCAAATTCTATCTCGGGATGCGCCTCCGCAATGAGCTTGGAAGCGAACTTCGGATAGCCGTTACCCATGTTGTGATAGTTTCTCTTGTCGCGACCCGCATCGGTGATGCTGTCACCCTGGAAGAGAATTCTGAGCTTTTTCATTGTATCTTACTTAACGATCTCGCCGTAAACTGCACCGAAAGCGCAAGCAGCGTTGGATTCGTCTGTATCGATGTGCATAGCTGCAGCGAAGTTAGCGTTTACACGAACAACAACGTCATCGAAAACGAGGGGACGAGCTGTGTCAAGCTTAACCTTAACAATCTCCTTATCAGCAACGCCGAATGCTTCTGCATCAGCGGGTGTGAGGTGGATGTGTCTCTTTGCGGCGATAACGCCCTCTGCAAGCTCAACCTCTCCGCAAGGACCAACGAGCTTAACGCCGGGAGTTCCTGCAACGTCTCCGCTCTCTCTTACGGGAGCAGCGATACCGAGTGTTCTTGCATCTGTGAGAGAAACCTCAACCTGGCTCGCGGGA
>JBGVEZ010000100.1:0-18163 GCA_045120555.1 Eubacteriales bacterium | reverse complement strand
CCGGCGCTTGTACGTCTGAGCTCCTTAGCCTTTATTTCGTTTTCGTAGGTATCGCCTATCTTATATCTCTTGCTCTTTCTTTTTGCATCCTCAAGCGAGATCTCAACGTCCTCGTTGAGCACCTCCTCAACGACTGTTCTCTGTCTGTAGAAGGTAAGATCCTCCTTGTCAGAGTTAAGATCAACCCTTACGTTGATGTTCGGCTTGTTGTACTCCTTCTTGAGTGCTGATACCATTGCGTCCTTGATCTTCTCGACCATGTAATCTCTCGGAATGCCGTATTCCTCTTCAAGAAGCTCAAGAGACTTGAAAAATTCCTTGTTCATTTTTTAATGACCCTTTCATATATTAAATTTTTATTTAGTTTTGACGAATTAAAAATCGAAGACCGTCTTCACTCCGGTAACCTTTTCAAGCGAGACCGTTTCCTCGGCATCACCTGTTGAGAGTGTGATGGACGCGTCCTCAGCAGAAAATCCCGAAAGAACCGCGTCAACCGTCTTCATTCCGGCAAAGATACCATCCTTGACCGTAGAGTAGAAGCCAACCCTGACCTCTTCTCCGATAAAGCACTCGAAATGCTCCGCCTTTTTAAGGTCTCTTTCAATTCCGGGAGATGACACCTGCAGACAGTATTCACACGGTATCGGATCTGCCTCATCGAGCGGAAGATCAAGTGCGCGGCTTACCTTTTCGCAGTCTTCGATGTTGATCCCTTCCTCACTGTCGAGGGTTATGCACAGAATCTGATCCGTTCCCTCTTTGTAATATTCAATGTCCCAAAGCTCATATCCGAGCTCGGTTACGATAGGCTCCGCTACAGGAAGAACCTTGGCGGGAATGCCTCTGTATACACTAAGCTTCATAATTTTCGTCCACGGCTTCCTTTAAGAAAAGCCTCCCTTTCACGTATTTTACATAATGATATGAGGGCAAATGAAAAGACCCCCAAACAAACAATTAAGAGCAGACTTGCGCCCACCCTTAAAAATGAATACTTACCATATATATTATACCACACTTCAAGGAAAAATGCAATAGCTTTTCAGAAATTTTTTATAAAAATCGAAGAAAAAATCAAAGAAATGACGGAATACCGCATGGGTATTCCGTCAAAATTCAATTATCAGTCCTTCTTTTTAGCGATCATAACGCCTGCAAGAGAAATTGCAACGATGATTGCGATAGAGCCTGCAACTGCGGAGCCGCATCCGCCCTGAGCCTTGGGAGCCTCAGTAGTGCCGGGAGCCTTAGTTGTAGCTGCGGGAGCCTTGGTTGTTTCCTTATCAGGAGCCTTGGTTGTTTCCTTGGGAGCTTCGGTTGTTACGGGAGCCTCGGTTGTTACGGGAGCCTCCTGCTCAGCGACCTCACGCCAAGTAGGATCAGCGAGAACCTTAGCAATGATAGCGTCCTTCTTGGGCTCGGGGTGCTTTTCACCGTCTGTCCAGTATTCGGAAGAGTAGCCCAAAAGGTCAGCGATCTTAACTGTAGCGCCGTCAATAAAGTGGCAGGAACGCTTATCGAGATAGAAGTCGTCGTTAAGAATACCAACGCTTGCAGGGCTTTCGGTTCCATCCTCAGTACCCTCAAGGAATATCTTATCGCCGCACTTAACCGAAACGTTGTGAACGTAACCGGGAGTCATAGCGTTCTTTGCGAAGTTACCTACAAGCGCACCAACGAGGAAGGATGTATCATCACCGGATACCTCACCGAGGTTAATGCTGTAGTTTACCTTACCCAAAGCAACGTGGCAAGCCTTACCTGCAAGACCACCGATGGAAGCCTTTGCGCCGGAGTGAGAAACCTTACCGGTATTGATGCAGTGGTCAACGTCAACCGTACCGTTGGATGCGCCGTGGCAGCCGATGATACCGCCTGCGTTAGAGCCTGCGTCCTTGGTATCAAGGAATACTTCTGCATTGTTTACGCAGTAAAGAACGTCTGTATCGCCCGCAACACCGACGATACCACCTGCGTATGAGACCTTTTCTAATCTCTTGTTATCACCGAAAACCTGAATACCGTCGAATTCGCAAAGGAGAATGATGTTTCTGAGGTAAGTAGCGGAAAGGGAGTCGGACTTTTCCTGAGATCTTCCGACAACGCCGCCAACAGCTTCGCCGGAGATGTTGTCAACCTTAACGTAGCAGTTAATAACCCTGGAGCCGTGGGACATACGTCCTACAAGACCGCCTACGTAGTGACCGCCGTTAATCTCGGAGCCGAATACCGTAAGGTTCTTAATTGTAGCATACTTGATTCTTCCGAAAAGACCAACGTCTGTTGTGGTCCAGCCCTTGTCTGCTTCGTTGAAGTAAAGGCCGGAGATGGTGTGGTTATTACCGTCGAACGTGCCGTTGAAGGTGAGTGTGTTACCGTCTGCATCCTTGCTGTTACTTCCGATCGGAACCCACTGCTTATTGTTGAGGTTGATGTCTGCATCAAGTCTTATAAACTTGCCTTCATATGTAACGTGGCCCGCACCTGCCTCGCCGCCGTTTACCGACTGTGCGAAGAAAAGAAACTGAGCAGCGTTCTTGATAACGTAGGGGTTAGCCTCGGAGCCGTCGCCCGACTCAAATCCGGTTGCGACCGACGTTCCGTCCCACGTGTCAGCGGATGCTGTAAAGGTCATGGGAATGAGTGCGAGTACAAAAGTAAGCACCAACACTATTGAAAGAACTTTTTTCATAAGCTTCATTTGAGTTACCACTCTTTCTTTAATTTATTATAGTTTATTTTACAGTTCCCTTACTCCAAGCCTTGTTAAGCTCGCCAAGCTGATAGCTAAGAGCTCTGTAGTCCTTGCTTGATGTAGAGGACCATGTGTTCTGACCGGAAATTACGGTACTTCTGTAGCCGTTACTTGCAACGTTACCGACCTCCTGGTTAAGGAAGCGGGAGATCTCAAACTTGATATTTTCCTTGATAAGATCGAACATTCTTGCATCGTCCGGCTCGTCAGAGTATCTGTTCTTAAGAGCTGTATCAAAGATCTCGGGAGTGATGTCTCTGTAGCTTCTGAACGCCATCTCCTGAAGAACAGCGGAAACCTTGTCCATTCTCTCCTCCTCCATTACGTTGGAGTTGATGGTGTAGAGGGAGAAGGGATAACCAACGTTTGTATGGTACTGCTTCTGAAGTCCGTCATACATAGGAACGGGGAGAACACCGAAGGTAACGTCCGCGCCCTCTGCCTGGAATTCACGCGCACCTACGAAGGTTCTGTCTGCCCAGAACACAACGTCACCAACACCGAAGTGAGCTCGAACCTTAGCGTTTGTATCGCTAAAGTATCTTGTTCCACGGCTTTCGTAGAGTCTGATACCCATATCGATCATATTCGACATCTTTTCACCGAAGTAATCGGAGTTAAGAACGAAGAGGTCGGTTCCCTTATCCTTAACGATAGATGTTGTACCGGAGGCAGTTGCGAATGCATCGTAGCTTACCGCAACGATACCGAGACCGTACTTGTCGTCGTCATCCTTCTTGCCGTTTCCGTTAACGTCGGTAAAGATGTCCTTGGTGAGCTCGAGGAGCTTTTCCTGAGTCCACTCGTAGTTATCAACAAGCTCGTAGAGATTGGGAAGCTGATAATCCTCAGCAAGATCCTTGTTGAAATATATAATAGTCATCATCCAAAGAAGGTTCGTGGAAATGTCACCTGTACAGAAGTAAAGGTTGTTATTAATAGTAAGGTCGTCAACCATCTGATTAGGCCACCAGGGCTGATTAAAGTCAAGATACTTGAAGTCCTTGAGGTTTGCGAGATATCCCTTTGTGGAAAGTCTTACGGGAAGCTGGCTGTATGCCGCCATAATTTCGTATTCAGCGTCGCCGTTGAAGTCGATCTCGATCTTCTTCTCGTATGTATCCATATGGGAGGACGATCCCTTTTCCTCATGATAAATGAAGGTAACGTCATATTTCTTCTGGACATCCTTATTTCTGAGGAATATCTGGTCCTGAATTTCATCACCTGTCATTTCGTCAACGTAGAATTCATCCATTGTTACGTCCTTCCAAATATACCAATGGACCTCTTCGCCGTCAAATTTAACGTCGTTGCCGATTCCGCTTGTAAGCTCTGTTTCCCCGGGGGTCTGTTCACCGTCAGAGGATTCGGGTGCATCGGTTGTAACCGCGCCCTTTCCCTCATCGGATACGCAAGAAACGAGACCCGTCATAAGCATAGCGCAAAGAAGCAGCATCGCAACGAGCACAGAAAGTTTTTTGCTCATAATCTTTCTCCTTTAAGTATAAACTGTACATATATTATATCACATTTCCCTACATTATGTTAGCCAAATAATGCTGTAGAATAGACATATTATGCGTTCACTTGTAAATTTTTTATATAGATATGCACATTTTCGGGGATGAAACTTATTATTTCTCACAAAAGGAAGCAACACGTCACAATTTGTCGAAGTATAAGGAACGCTTCTTCTGACAATTTTCAAAATCTTATTGACACGCCGCGAGAAATATGATATAATTAATATAACAAAAAAAGAAAGAAGAAAGCAATATGATGGTACAAAGGTTGAGCCCCTTCAATATACAGTGCGACGAATCGCAGCTGACTGTTTCAAACGGACAGATACATATAATCCAGCACCCCTCCTGCCTTGACATAGCACATCTCGGCTTCTCTGCCCTGCTTCTGAATAAAATAAGCATCCTTACCTTCTACACGCAAAGCGGCAGGTCGGTCTCTTTTGAATACGTTGACAAAAAATTTCGCCTCTTCCCGAACGGACAAAGGCAATATGCCTGCGAAATAAGCCGCTGGGAAATAGAGGCGATCGACGGACTTATAATAGAGTGTATGCTCGGAATCCATACAAAGCGTGTTTCAATAGACACCGAGGTCGCGAACGACTACAGAACGGTTGATCTTTCGTTTACCGTAAGCGAATATTTTATGTGATCCTTCGCTTTATATAAGTAAAAGTATGAGCAGGGAAAGTAAAGTGCCGTCGTCCTTCTCTCCCCCGCCGCCAAGCACCGTAAACATAATAAGCAGCAAAAGCAGGCTGTCACCGCTGAGCTTCTCGGTTATCCCCGAAAGGAATGACCGTGGCTCGGCGGCATTTTCTTTTTCGGACAGAACGTTATGCTCCGGCTCGGAAATTGCTGACTCCTCTGCATTTTCGTAAAGAGTGGGCTTTATATCCTCCACCTCTCGGAATGCATTTCCGCTGTAATTTTCGGGGACGGTTATGTCATTCTGCCGCTTCGGAGGTATTCTGCCAAAAGCCGACTGTCTATACATTTTTCCCTCCCATAAGCACTTTAAGCATATTCGGATCGAAATTGCCTATAAGATCGCCAATTGACCCAAGGTTTATCATTACGTCGATAGCAGATTTCCTCCTCTCGCTGAGATACGGCTTGAGCGCAAGCAGAAGTCGTTCTCTGTCTCCGTTTTTTTCCTTGCTCGGCACTTTATTAGTATTCTTCGTGGCGGAATCAGCTCCGGGAGCTTCGTTGTTCTCCGCGTCTTTTTGACCGCCGTCCGAAAGTCCAAGCTCATTTGCCACCATCTCGATAAGCTCCGGCTTTTTCATAAGAATATTCATTGCGTTGCTTATGGCATCCGAGCTGCCCGCAGCCGAAAGAAGCGAGGAGAGATCAATGCCGCCGTCCATTATTTTCTACCGCCCTTTCGTCTTGCCAGCACGGAGAGGAACCTCTGCAGGTCCGCGTCACTTGCGTTTGAGAGAACCTGTCTCAGCATTCCGACCGTTTCCGGTCCGAGTCCGATCCCGTTCGGATCGATTCCGTTTTCCGCGCAAATTGTTCGTATCATTGATTCAAGCTCGGCATTGTCAAGTGCAAGGAGCTTATTTACTGTGCTTCTGTCAGGATTCATAGGTGTACCGCCTTTCTTTTTTTACATCATATGCAAAAAAGCTCCACAACGTGAAAAAACCAGGGCAGCCCGATTGCCGCCCCGGTTTTAGAAAGGAGAATTATGAAAAACTAAAAATCGCTTGTCAGCGAATATATCGTAAAGCCGAGGCACACCCACAAGCCCGGCAATACTTCAAACGTAACTACCCGTAAGGGCCAAGCAAGAAAAATGTCACGTTCACCGTTTTTCAACTATATTATAACACAAACAATCGAGTTTGTCAACATCAAATATACGATTATTTTATATTTGTTTGTTATCAATTGCCGTTTTTTATGCGTTTTTCATAATATGTCAAGCAAAAAAAACAAGAGACTGACCGAAGTCAGTCCCCTGCTATATGTTCAGAATAGGATTAGTCCTTCTTCTTGCTTACGATTACAGCGATGCCAACGAGAGCAACTACTGCAAGACCGCCGCCAACGATGGAGCCGCATCCGCCCTGAGCCTTGGGAGCCTCGGTAGTAGCGGGAGCCTCGGTTGTTACGGGAGCCTTTGTGGTTTCCTTATCAGGAGCCTTTGTGGTTTCAACGGGCTTTTCTGTTGTTACAGGAGTTGTTTCTACAACAACGTCAGAGGTGGGGAAGCCGTTGATTCTGATAGCAGACTTTGTAATAGCGTCGGTGATAACCTTAGCTGCTGCTTCAACCTCTGCTGCTGCAACGTTTTCCTTGTTGTTTTCAACTGTACATGTGATCAGACCTGCAAGGTTGCCTGCTGCGATACAGTTCTTAACGTGGAAACGAGTGGTTTCAGCAATATCCTTGGTAAGACCTACGATGTCGCCTGCATAAGCCTCAGCACCGCCTGTAGCGAGGATAAGACCGGAGTTTACACAGTCGTTTACATACATGAAGTCCTTAGCTGCGTATGCGAGAATACCGGAAACACGAAGGAGACCGTCAGCTGCTATTGTTGTAGCAGAGATGTCACCTGTGTTAAGGCAGTTGTTGATCTCAGCATTGTACATAGAGTCGGGAGAATAGATACCGCCAACGATACCTGCAACGAGAGCTGTCTTTGCAGAATCGTCACCCATGGTAACGGTAATGTTACCGTTGTTTACGCAGTTGTTGTACTGTGTTGCGGGATCGCCCTTAGAGGTCTGCATACCGATGATACCGCCAACGTTTGCACCACCCTTTGTGTGTGCAACAGTGATCTCACCGTTGTTTACACAGTTTGTTGCAGCAAAACGGTTACCCTGACCGATGATACCACCTACTCTGGAGTTACCTGTAGCGCCTGTGTAGTTGATAGTACCCTTGTACTCAACGTTTTCAATTCTACCTGTGAACATGTAACCCATAACACCACCGAGACGAGGCTGCTTTGTGCAGTTTGTCATTGTGATATCAACGTCAACAACACAGTTGGTGATGTTAAGGCTGTTTTCTGCCAAATTGCCGGCATCCTGGTAGCCCCAACCAACGAGACCGCCCATACCAGCGTCAACAGAGGGATTATCAATAATGATCGCACCCTTGAGGTTAACGTTTGCGATACCTACTTCAACGAAGTCCGGATAAACCGCGCCGAAGAGACCGAGAGCGTTATTAGCGTTGTTTGTGATGTAAAGGCCTGTGATGTTCTTGTTGCAACCATCGTAAACGCCCTTAAAAGGCTTGCCTGTGTTACCGATAGGAGTCCATTCCTTGTTGCCAAGGTCGATGTCTGCTGTCTGTGTGAAGTACTTGCCTACATATGCTTCGCCTTCGTTTACAGTCTTTGCAAGGAATGCAAGGTCTGCGCCTGTCTCGATGAGATAAGGCTTTTCTGCTGTTCCTTCACCCTTAAGGGATTCGGAAACGGTTGTGCCGTCCCAAGCAGCTGCGGATGTGCTTACTACAACGAGAGAGAGCATCATTGCTGCGAGGAGAACGAATGTCAAAAACTTTTTCATGTTTTGATCCATACCTTTCATAAAATATTTTGAAACAGTGTTTCAATAGGTACTAATATTATACCATAAAAACAGAATTATGTCAATAGAAAAAGCCCAAAAAGCATATATCATTCTGACCTTTTTTATGGAAATTATGTAAATTTTCATTTTAATATAAATTATAAAAACAAAAAAGACGCCCCGAAGTCGGTTCTTAATAAGGATGTTATCTAAAACAACCGATTGAGAGAAAGAAAACCATAGCGCAGAATTCATTTAGAATTCTGCGCTATGGTTTTTTCGTTTAAAACTCACTCTACCTTATATTGCATACACGGTCTGCCGCCGGTTTCGTAATTCATTTCACCGACCACTCTACCCGATTCGGCAAGATAGTTCATATATCTGCGCACGGTTACGCCTGTAAGATTTACCTTTTCGGCAATTTCATCACAGGTAAACCAAGTGTTTTTATTGGCTTTCAAATACTCCATAATCAGTTCAATGGTTTTTTCCTGAATTCCCTTCGGATAAAGATCTTCGCTTTTCTTTCGGGCATTATCGATAATATGGTCAATGCTTTTTTGGTTTAACGTTTCAATATCCTTAAGCGCATTATTCTGTGCGATATATTTTTCAAGTGCCATTTGAAAGCGGTCAAAGGTAAAGGGCTTTACAAGATAATCCACAATACCAAGGTGCAATGCCTCTTCCAAGGATTCACGCTCATTTGCCGCTGTTACCATAATGGCATCCACGGTGATTTGTTTGTTGCGGATTTGTCTAAGCGTTTCAAAGCCGTCCATTTTGGGCATAAACACATCCAAAATCAAAAGATCCACCGTGTTGTTTTCAAGGAAATCAAGAGCACTCAGACCGTCACTACATTTACCCACAATTTCAAAATTTATGTTTCTCTTTATGTATTGTTCGTTTATCATTGCGACCATCGGGTCGTCTTCTACGATCAAAACCTTATACATTTCCATTCTCCTTCACAAAGCTTACCGAGAAAGAGCTTCCCACGCCTTCCTGGGACTCTACCGTAATTTTTCCGCCGAAGTTTTCTACCATCGATTTTACTTGATGAAGCCCCGTACCTCTGCCCTCGCCCTTAGTGGAAAATCCGTTTTCGAATATGCGTTTCATATCCTCATTTTTAATACCGCTGCCTGTATCGTCAACGGTAATCAGCACAGCACCGGGTTTTGAATAGATACCAAACATCAGCTCTTTATGTTTCTTGTAGTCGGCACTTTCGTTCATCGCATCAAAGGCATTATCAAGTAAGTTGCCGATAACGGTTATCAGCATTTCAGAGGGAAGATTCATATCTGCCGGAGAATAATAACATCCCTCACGCAGTACAAAATTGACGTTGAGCTCGGATGCTCTTGCGATTTTTCCGATGAGAAGTGCCGCAACCGCAGGAACGCTTACAGCATTCATAACCTTGCTGATGTTTTCACGCTGAACCATAGTGATGTTTTGAATGTATGAGCTTGCATCCTCATACATTTCCATTTGAATAAGACCAAGTATAACGTGCAGTTTGTTGGTGAAATCGTGATTGTTGGCGCGCATCGAATCAACAAGATACCGTGTTCCCGAAAGCTCCTCCATTAGTTTTGTATATTCGGCTCGGTTATGAAGAATAGCAACCGTTCCCACTGTCTTTCCGTCTTCCTTGATCGGTACACGGTCAAGAATAATGTCCGCTTTTGCAAGATTGATATTCCTTTCCTTATCGCCGTTTTTTATGTTACGGGAAAGAATATCATCCCCAATAACATCCACACTTTGTCCGATAAGGTTATTGAACGGATGATCGCAAAGCATACGAATTGCAGATTCATTGGCAAATTGTATGATTCCGTTTGTATCAAAGGCAAGAATACCCTCCGCCAAGGTTTCAAGGATATTGTCACGCATTTTATACATCGCCGTGAATACATCAGGTTCGTATCCCATAAGATTCTTTTTAACTTTTCCCGAAAGTTCTCCCGCAATGATCAGTTCAATTAAAATCGCAACCACGGTAATAAGGAGAAAGATAAACAACATCTGCGATGTTTCGGTCTTGATGTTTTTCATCAACATAATCGCCATAACCACGCCGACATATTCTCCGTCCTCGTTATACACGGCAGCATAAGCACGACGCTGATTTCCCGACGGTCCGCTTTCGTCCACAGCGTAGTAGCCGTCCGTATTGCTTATAAAATCGGGCATATTTCCGTCGTACTTCGTTCCAATCAAAGAATGGTTGGAATGATATATACGAATACCGTCTTTGTTTACAACAGAGATAACGTCAATATCATCAAGAGTGTCCTTTAATGTATCAAGATATTCCGAAAATATTTCTTTATCTTCAACGTCCGAAGTACCTTTTCCCGTCAGCATCGGTGATTGTGCAATCGCCTCGGCTACGTTCTGTAGATTTTGGTCACGCTTCTCAGTTTCAAAATGAATATTGATCAGTGTTCCTGCAACACCTAAAATCAGTGCCAACGAGAGAATCAAAATAAGCTGGGTCCGAAAGAACATCTTTTGAATACCCTTGAGCGATATTCTTTGCTTGTCAGCCATTTGTTTTCCTGCTTTCATGCCTTTACCCTCCCCGATATCAATCCCTAAGTTCGAATTATTATATCATAATTGAACGGATTTTTCAATTTTCTGACCTTTTAAAAGGACTTTTGAAAGTAAAAAAAGTGAGTGAAAATGTCAATTTATGTTTTTATTTTTCATATGATTGTCTTTTGCGCTTTTCGGTGCTATACTATTTACGAAATCCAAAACCGCAAAGGAGAATGATTATGGGATCAATTTTAGAAACAATTATGCTTGTGTGCTTCGGCTTTTCGTGGCCGCTGAATGTTATGAAAGCATACAAAGCAAAAACAGCAAAAGGAACGAGCCTGCCGTTTGTTTTGCTTATTATCACCGGTTACATAGCAGGTATTTCTGCAAAGATTATTTCCGGGCAGATCAATTATGTACTGATTGCTTATATACTAAATTTGGCAATCGTGTCCTTAAATGTAATCGTGTATTTTCGCAATGTCTCGCTTGACAAGAAGCGTTTGCAAGATATGGAGGCATAAAAATGAGAGAAGCAGAAATTAAAAGCTACACAAAACTAAATGAACTTGCCGAGCAAGGCGGTATTGTAATATTCGGCTGCGGTGTGGATAAGGAAATTCCCACCTGCGAGATCCGTCAGGCATTGACTGTGGAGCCAAAGGTATATAACCGCAGTTTTGAAAGCATTTCCGTAAAGGATGCTTTGAGTGTATATAAAGAAACCGTAGATGCTCTTTCACCCGAAACGGTTCTGTTACATATCGGAGAAACAGATATTGATTCTTTTACAAAAAGTTCTGCCGAGTTTGATTATAAATATCGTGAACTCATCGGGTATATCAAGTCGCAAAACAATAAATGCCGCATTGCTATTGTTTCGTTAAGAAATTATGATAGCGATCCGCAGATTGAAAAAATTAACAAACACCTGAAATACATTGCCGATTCGGAGCAATGTGAATACGGCGATATCGCAACAAAGAAAGTGTGGAACCCCAAAGCAACTATGGATGCCGTATCCTTCGTTTATTCCATTGGCTTTGTTCACCCTCTCAAAAACAAGCGTCCGTTATATGACCTTGTAAAAAATTTTTTCTGCTACGAATAAGATAAAAGCGTCTTGCGCCATATCGATGCAAGGCGCTTATATTTAATCTGCAATTCCGTACTTGACTTTAATCCGATCCATCTTCTCCAGCATCGGTTCGGCTGCGATCATAAGGAAGATGACCGTGCCAAAGCCGTGGATGAGATCCATGGGGAGTCCGGTTACGTAGCAGGCGAGAATGGTTTCCCATTTGAGTGTTTCGCTGGACATCATCATAGCGGCGGCGGGGTTCATAATGCCGCCATAGATAATGACCGCGGTGAACGCGCCGAACACGGCAAGGGACGCTCTCGTGCGGCGAAGCCATCCTTTTTTGAACAGCACACCCGCAAGGAAACCGATAATACCCATCGCGAACATCTGCCACGGTGTCCACGGACCTTGCCCGAAGATCATATTGGAGGTCAGCATCGTCATTGCTCCCACTAAAAATCCGACCTCACCGCCGAAGGCTACTCCTGCAATAATGGTTAGGGCAAGCACCGGCTTGAACTGCGGGAGCATAAAGAACAGACCTCGCCCTGCAATACCGATAGCGCACAGCACGGCAATGGTAACAAGCTCACGCGCTTTAGGCTTTCGTCCCTCGAACACCAGCATAAACGGGAGCATACATTCGATCAGAACGAGAACGGCAACCAAATTGTAGTGACGATCCTCCAAGTAAAAGATGCCTGCAAAGATAGTCAACGGTATAAACAGGAGAATGGCAACGGATGCTGAAATCGTTCGTTTGCTCAGGTTTCGTTTTTCTTTGGGTGTTTGAACAACAAGCGGAGGCTCGCTTCTTCGTCCGATGGCGGCAACGAATACCGACATGGCGGCAAACAGGATCAGATATAGGAATAACTGTTCCTTACCCTCGGCGGTGATGCCTGATGAGTTGATGATTGCCGAGAGGTCGGTGATCGACGTAGCGTACAAGAACACTCCGAGAGCCACCAACGCCGACACAAGTGCGATCAGCTTTCTCCAAATCGGAAGTGCTTTGGGTTTATAATTCACGCTTCGCGGCGCGGGCTTGGGCAAGGGCGTAATTACTTCGTCGGCTTCCTCTGCCAGTTCTATCTCACCGCCGCAAGCGGAAATGACGTCGGCTACGGTCACGGCTTGGGGTATCAAATGCCTTGCCATACGGTTGGCAGGCGTTGTGTAAAAGCTGTTGCCCGAGAAGAACTCCTGTGGCGTACCCTCGGCTACGATGTGCCCGTCAAAGAACATTCCGCAACGGTGTGCGTACTCGGCGCAGAAGGTCACGTCGTGACTGACCATCAAAATGGTCACTCCCTGTGCGGTGAGCTTGCGGAGGATGGCGGCAAAGCTGACCTTAAATTCGGCATCAAAGCCCTTTGTCGGTTCGTCTAAAAGCAGAATATCGGGAGCGGTCAAAAGCACCTTGGCAAGCGCGGTTCTTTGTTGTTCACCGCCCGAAATATCGTAGGGGTGACGATCAAGGAAAGCAGTCAGCTCACAGAGCTTAACCACTCGGGCAACCTGCTCGTCCTTTTCCTCTTTGCTGTATTTCATACCACGGAACACCTCGTACAGATCCTCACGCACGGTTCTCTTCACAAAAAGTGCCTGCGGATTCTGCGGCAGATGTCCGATCTTACCGTTCAGCGTGACTGTTCCGCGATAAGCAGATTTCAGCTCCGAAATGAGCTTGAGTGTTGTGGTTTTTCCCGCGCCGTTACCGCCGAGAATGGCGTAAAACTCGCCCTTGCGGAGTGTCAGCGAAAAGCCCTTTACCACGTCGGGCAAGTCCTTTTCATACCGAAACCAAAGCTCGTCCGCATAAATGGCGATATCCTCGCCGTAGGTGCGCTCGGGCTTTTCTGCAAGCAGAGTAAGCGGCACTTCGTTATTGCGAGCCGTTAAAAATTCGCTTCCGTCACGGACGGTCAAGGGGCAAGAAAGCTCGGTTTTCACGCCCGCCCACACGCGCATAGCGGTTGGCATAGCAAGGAACATTCCGCTGTCCTTTTCACGGAGCGCAAGTCCAACCTTTTCGGGAATATCGTCGCAAACGATGCGCCCCTTTTCCATAACAATGACGCGGGTTGCGAACGGGAAGGCTTCCTCCAAGCGATGCTCGGTGAGGATGACCGTAATACCAAGCTCACGGTTGATCTTACCGAGCAGAGCGAGAAAGTCGGATGCGGCAATGGGATCGAGCTGTGAGGTCGGCTCGTCCAGCACCAAGATCTGCGGGTTCATCGCCATGACCGATGCAAGGCTTAAAAGCTGCTTCTGACCGCCCGAAAGCTCGGTCACGTTCTTATAAAACCAATTTTCAATCCCAAAAAAGGCGGCAACCTCGGCAACACGACGGCGAATGGTGGGCGTATCATATCCAAGACTCTCTAAACCAAAAGCCAGCTCGTGCCAAACCTTGTCTGTCACCACTTGATTTTCGGGAGATTGCATGACAAAACCGATCTCCTGCGCCTGTGTTCTGTCGTCAACCGTTTCAAGCAGTACACCGCCGTACAAAATCTCTCCCTCGTGTCTGCCATGAGGGGTGAGGCAGGTCTTTAAGTGGCGGAGTAGAGTGGACTTTCCGCAACCCGAAGGGCCGCAAAGGATCAGGAATTCTCCTTGATTTACTGAAAAGGAGATCTGATCCAAGGCTTTTTCTTCTACCTCGGGATAGGAAAAGCTCACATTTTTGAATATATAGTTTTCCATTTTCTCTCCTCCGTGAAGTTCAGCACCACGGGAGTGATGCAAAGTCCAAAATAAACCGTATAGAACGGTATCGTTGTCATATCAATGGCGGCGTAGCGGATGCTTGGGAAATAGCGGAAGCCAAATGCAGAGAGCATGACGCCTGCCGTGAGAAAGAGACCGCAAAATCCGAACCAAATCAGCGCGTATTTGTCGCGGTCGTCCATACAGTAAATGGAAAACGCCGTTCTTCCTTTCAGTCCGTAGCCGCGGCTTTTCATGCTGTCCGCTGTTTCAATGGCGTTTTCAAGTGCCCAAGTGATCATAATCGAGAAAATGACCACCGCGGTTTTGAAGCGTTGCCAAAGGCTACCCGTGGAGATGTCGCGCCCGATGCACCGTTGCGCCTCCACCACGACCTCGGTCTGCTTTTTGAATTTCGGCACGAAGCGAAGCGACATACTCAGCACAAGAGATAATGCGGGAATGATCTTGCCAAACAGATAAATGAATTTATCCGAGGTCATCACGCGGGAGAATGCCGAGAACCACAATATCACCGTAACAAGCATAGTACCTGCCGACAGACCGTACAAAATGCTTTCAAGTGTCAGAGGGTTTCCGCTACTGAAATAGTACAGAATGGTCGCGCCCTCGTGATTAAAGGCAGGGTTGATAAATGCGGTGAGAAGCACCATCGGCAAACAGAATTTTAACAAAAATCCAAGGCTCTTTTTGCCCTCGATACTTACAGCATAGGTAACGGCACACACCAGCGCGAGTATCTGCGCCACGGGGTGTGTAAGAAGCATGGAAAATGCGATTGTAAGTGTAAAATAAAGCAGATTTACGACGGGATGATACTTTGTAAAGGAATCTCTCATGATTGTCCTAACCGATCTTCGCCCACGTCCCTGCCGAGATCGCAGGTGTAACGCCATTCCACAACCTCACCATCGGCAAGCTGATAACGGGAGCAGCCGTAGTTGGGATACCAGCCGTCCACACGGTACATCCATCCCGAAAGCTCTCCGCAATCAAATTCGTATAAATTATGGATTCCCTCAATATACGCACTGTTATAGATCGGCGTCCACGAAAATTCAAGATGTATGTTATTTTCCTTGCAAACTCGCTTCAGCACGTCAAACACCGACTCGCCCTCATAAAAGGTCACCTTAGTCGGTGCTAAAATCACACCGCTTGACGGTACAAGCTCCAGCTTATCGGGGTCAAGCTCGGAAAGATTATTCAAAATGGTAGAGCATTCAATAGAGAATGTGCAGGTGTATGTTTTGCCCTTGTTGACCTCTTGATTTTCGGGCTCAACGGGCATAGGCTTTCCTTCGGGCACAGGATCTGTTTTATAATCATCTTGTCCTGTTTCTTTGCCATCCGATATGGGACGCTTGTTTGTGTCCGACTCATCCCGAATGCTCGTATCCTCCTCTTTTGAGTGCGTACCATCCGGAGAGGGTGGTGTATTGTTTGAATCCGTTGAGGTATTATCGGGAGTCGGAGTTGTGTTAAGGGGCTCTGTTGTATCTTCTGTGGAAGGGGTATCTATTGAAGATTGCGAATTATTAGACTCATCTTTCTCTTTTGTATCAGGAATGATCTCGCATTGCTCTACTGCCTTATTGATGGAAACATTCAAAATACTTGTCTTGCTTCCTGTAATTGAAACAGAACCGTATTCTTCCTTGCCGGAAAACGCACTTGCGCTGTCTGCCGACCATTTTTCATTCAAATAAACCGAAAGAAGCGCAGTAAAACCATAATCTTCTTTCTCGAAAAAACAGAGTATAACACCTTTCTCCGTTGTTTGTACTTCCACGGTTAGGTTTACGTCTCTTGTCTCTTTAATGTCTTTGCCGAAAACGATCCACTTATATTCAATACCGTTTGAGTTGCCTACGAATGTTGCGATGGCATTATCTTTTTTTACCTTATCAAGTACATCTTTTTCGATCACACCGTTTTCGGGGATAGTGATCGGTTTCTTCAAGTCGACCTGTGCAAAATTTCCGCTGCACGCCGACATTGACAATACAACAAAAAATGTAAATAATATAATTATAATTCGTTTCATTCTATCCCTCCGATCGTAAAGGATCATTTAAAAAAATATCTATGTAATTTGCTTATGATAGCAAGAGTTTTCAAAATTAAGGGGCGCAGGCCGTTGCTTTGGTTTTTTTGTTGCAACAGCCTGCTGTTTTCGGTAATATCAGAATTGTTTGCGTTTTCTTACAAGTGCGCCCATGCAGAGCATGGATGCCATCAGAAGAATGCCATAAAGTAAAATGTTGCTGTTATCTCCCGTCTGAGGAGGAATATCGCTTTCGCCGCCGATCTGAACGTCGGTCATATCATATAGAGAGGTTTGGCCATCCAGGAAACGGAAGTAAGCAGCGAGGGCATACTGTCCCTGCTCGGTTGCCATACCATTGAGTCCGCCGCTCGGAATATGCTCGAAACCGCCGCCTTCTACTGCAAACAGACACATAGCGTCGAGAACCGAAACACCGTTTTTCACAAAGCGTGCGTCGGTTTCGGGGTTGATACCGAGAGCCGTCAAAGCAACGATGACCTGTGCGCAAGATTCACTGCAGGTACCGTCGATGGAACCGAATCCGCCGTTGTCATACTGCAAAGCAGACAGACAATCAAGCGCCTTGTCAACGGCTGCCTTAACCTCGGCATTGGTATTGTAGTAGGGAGCAAGAGACTGAATTGCCATGCCTGTGATGTCGGGATCGGCTTTTGTACCGGAAAGTGCCCAACCTCCGTCCTCGAACTGCTTTTCGAGAATGTAGGCAATGAGCTTTTCACGGGTAACCTGTTCTTTTGCACCCGGGTTCGTAGGAATCTCGTACCCGTAGCAGTCAAAAGCAATGAGCGCCCATATAGGACCGTTAATGCCTTGTTTCTTAACATAGCTCATATCGGTAAGACCCATGAGCAAATTGTGACCGTCCACGTCGGTAACGTCATATCCTGCCGCAGTAAGCGCAAGAATAACACGTGAATTATCGGTGGATTTTGCACGGTGAAGCTGTTCATTTGCGTTGATCTTTGCTTTTACATATTCAACAACGTTCTCATAATAGCCTTCGGGGCAGGGATATCCTGCACGAACAAGATCGATCACCATCCACTCACCGCCGACAGAGCCGACGGAGGGAGTGCCAAGACCGCTTATATATTTTCCGGTTGCTTCATAGATTGCCTTATGGTTTGCCTTGGCAGCCTCAATATACAAATCTGCGATCTTACTCTCGGCATCGGTAAGAGCATTGTAGTTTTCAACGTACTGCCTCTGTGCGTCGCTCAGCGCGTCGTATGCAGTGCGGGCAGCTTTGATCTTATTTGCGGAGTGAATGGTTACTGCGCCGATTGCATCAATCTTTTCTTCCGCAGCATCGGCGGCTTCCATATCGGCATTGATAGCTGCCAAAGTCTTTTCGGCTTCAACTAACACGTCATAGTTATCCACAAGCGATTTTTGTGCATCGGTCAGAGCATCATAAGCTTTACGCGCCGCTTCGATCGTGTCCTTGCTATCGGAGGTAACCGTTCCGATGGCATCAATTTTTGCCTCTACTTCGTTTGCAAAAGGAATATCCGCATTATCGGTAACGGTAAGTGTACAAACGGCGGGAACGATAGGAGTGGTGTTATCATAAGCAGCAACGGTATAAACACCGACCTTGTCTACCGATACACTGTAGCTTCCGTCGCCGTTATCGGTTACTTTATAAGAGTCTGCCTCAAGTGCCTTAAAGTCGGAATCATAAACCTGAATGGTTGCGCCCTTATGAGCCGAAAAAACCGTATTCCAATTTTCATCGTAGCCTGCTTTTTCAAGAGTGAGCGTTGCAGAAACCTCTGCAAGTGCGGAGTAGCTTTCCTGTGAGAATTTAGAGTAAGAGTCCCAGACTTCTGTATTTTGATAAACGAAGGCAACCAGTGAATCGCCTTCCTT
>JBGVEZ010000099.1:0-4564 GCA_045120555.1 Eubacteriales bacterium | reverse complement strand
AACAAGCCCCGCAAACGCCGCGTTTTCACTTGATAGGCTTATTTCCGAGTGGAGAGCAGAGCTTACCTAACAAAAAGGAGAACATCACGGACATAGCCGTTTTGTTCTCCTTTTTTCTATCTTCACACGGAAGACGTGCGGGAATATTTATCTTATTCTTCTCTTCTTCATAGCAGGCACAACCGCAATCGCAATACCCGAAAGTGCGAGGAGGGCGATGAGGACGGATGTTTGGTCGGAGGTGTTGGGGTTGGCAACGCCGTATGCTTCATCAGCGGTGAGCGTTCCGTTTGCGACCTTCATTGCAATCGTTATTTCTTTTTCCTCAAGCATAAGAATATCGAAGAATGAGCCGCCGGAAATACGCCATCCGTCTTCAGTTTTAACAAAGGTTACTTCCTTTTCATAGGGAACCATATATGCGACGTATCCGGGATCAAGGAAAGCGGGAATCTCTCTTGCACCGTCAGGCACCTTTGCATTAGAGGGATGCACCTCTCTGAGCTCAACGCCTACCTTTATCGTAGCCGTATTTCCGTTAACCGTGAGGTCACCTACAGATCTGAGAATTTCCTCAATTCTTCCGCTCGGCGTATGAAAACTTGCCCCATGATACGCGACAACCTTTCCTTTTTCATACTCAACCCACTTATCTGAACCATTGTACCATATCATACCGCCGTCACTCGGTCTTAAGCTTTCAACAGGAGCTCCACCGTTCTTTTTCCAATATCCTGCATGAGGATTCTCGTCAACTATCTTTTTTGCAAGAGCCTCTTCAAAAACTGTACCTGTATATGCGTAGGATTTCTCCATCGTATCAAATCGCTCATCGGTAATCAATACGTGTTCATCAGATAACTCATAGTAGTATTTCTCTCCCTTTGCTGACGTCGTATACGTCAAGGTTCCAACCTTAAGCACTGCTTCCCCTTTAATCGTATCAGCCTTAAGATACTTATACGCATCCTCTCCGCTGTATTCGTCAATATGACCGTAGTAAACAAGCATCATCCGCTGATACCCTTCGATAAGAAGCGCCTCGGCTGCCTCCTTTGTAAACGCCTCATCTGCCGCACCGACGTTCATTACGAGTGCGGAGAGGAGCATTACGGATATAACAATTAAACTGATTATCTTTTTCATTTTCGTTTCCTCCTTTGGTTTTTTATATTTGATATGTGATCTCTGTAACGGCACACAGGCATTTCCCGTGTGCCCTCAGTTTATGATGAGCAGAACCTCTTTCATAGCTTTTTCTCCTTTTTGGGGCTTCACCTATATATACGTAAAAATTTCGGGTTTGTACACCGAAAAGAGAAATTTTTTTGAAATTTTAAAAATTTATCTTCTCCCCGATATAATAATACCAAATTTTCAGGAATTTGTCAACACTCCCCCACTAAAAATTTTGGCGGGTTCACAATTTTTTGAGGTTGATTTTGTGAAAGATGACAACAAGGGGTGCGTTACTTGTTCGGTAACGCACCCCTAAAGATGTTTTATTTGCTTTTAATTATTTCACGTCGTCCTCGTCGAATCTATCGCCGCACTGCGGGCAAAACTTCGGGGGATTCTTGGGATCGGCGGGCTTCCAGCCGCACTTATCGCACTGATAGAGAGGTGCGTCTACGGGCTTTTTCTTTCCGCAGTTGGGGCAGAATTTACCCTTATTGACCGAACCGCAGGAGCAGGTCCAGCCCTCATCCGGCTTCTTCTTTCCGCATTCGGGACAGAAATTACCCGTAACCGTTTCACCGCACGAGCATTTCCACGCGCCCTGTGCCTTGGGGGCGGGCTTTTTACCTCCGCAGTTCGGGCAGAAGTTGCCGTCAACGTCCTCACCGCACGAGCATTTCCACGTATTTGCGTTGCTCGGATTCTGTGCCTTTGCCTGATTCTGCTGCTGAGCCATACGGAAGAGGTCGTTTGCGTTCATTCCGCCTGCGCCCATAGCCATTCCCATTCCCATAAAGCCGGTCATTGCGCCGCCCGAGTTCTTTGCCGCCTCGGTCATTGCCTCGCTCTGTGCGTCAACCATTTTAGCCGCCGCCATAGAGGGATCGCGGTACATAGCTGTGCGCTGTGCGCTTTGGATAAGCTTTTCGTCCTCCTTCGGTATGGTGGGAGAATTGATAGATACGTTAACTATCTCGATGCCTCTTCTCTCAAGCCACTCGTTGGTAAGCTCAACGCGGAGGGCGTCGCGGATCTCGATATTCTTACCGGGAAGCTCGTTCGGTCTTACCTCAAGGGCAGAGATCTGCGCGAAGGCGGGACCGAGGTGAGTGAGAAGCTCGTTTCTCATGGTCTCGGCAAGCTCGTTCTTTGAATATTCGCTTGTAACGTTTCCGCAAACATTCGTATAGAAGACGATCGGGTTTGCTATTCTGTAGGTGTAGATACCGTTACAGCGAACGGAGGTATCAAAATCAAGTCCGACGCTCTTTACAACGACTCTGAAGGGGATGGGGGTGGGGGTGCCGAATTTATTGTCTACTATCTCCTTTGTATTGAAGTAGTAAACTCTCTGATCCTTGCCCGTATCACCGCCGTAGGTAAAGCGCTTTCCTATAGTCTTGAAGGTATTGATAATAGCGTCACCGAGGTTACCCGTAAAGATGCTCGGCTCTGTGGATTTATCATAGATATATTCACCGGGAACAGCACAAAGCTCGACTACCTTTCCCTGCTCCACGATGATCATACACTGACCGTCGGCAACAGCGATTCCCGAGCCGTTCGATATTACGTTATCGTTACCCTTTGTATTTGAGGAGCGTCTTGTGGTCTGCTTTTTTCCTCTTACCGCGAGAAGGTCATTTGAAATTGCGTCACAATAGAAATATTCCTTCCACTGATCTGCAAGGGTGCTGTTAAGGGCACCGAGTCCTGCTTTAATAAGTCCCATGTTTATTTCCTCCCAAAAATTATGTGTTAAATATGTCAGCTAATTCATTTATAAGTGATTCTCTGCCGCTAAAGACGATGCCCTTCATGCCGACGGCTCTTGCCGCGGCTATATTCCTCGGGTTATCGTCGATCATAACTGCGTCCTCTGCCTTAAAGCCCATTTCCGAAAGGACGTGGCAAAATATTGCAGGGGCGGGCTTTATCATCTTAAGCTCGCTCGATATAAATCTGCGTTCAAAGCAGCCGTCCATCGAGAATTTTTCAAAGATACCGTCGATAAATTCGTTATAGGCATTGGAGAGAAGGACAACGGTATATTCCCTCCGAAGCTCGCGCACAAGCTCGACCATCCCTTCATCGACCTTTGCGATCTCGAACCATTCCTTTTTAAGTGTATCCATGTCAACGCCCGAGAGGCGGGAGATCTCGGCGTACATTTGGTCGGGCTCAATTCTGCCTGCGTCGGCATCTGAGATTATGCCCATATGAAGTCTTTCGGATTCCTCTGCCGAAAAATGTCTCGGGAGCCAGAGGTCGGCAACCTCGCTTCCCATAACTCCGAAGAAGTCGAATACTATAAGCTTATTTTTCATATTTCACCTCTATCAGAGCAATTTAAGAATATCGGTGCAGAGCTTTGAGTTTTCGTATGCGTGCCATGCGACAACCACGTTATCCTCATAGCAGAAGTAAAGACGTTGGCCGCACATACCGCCCTTTGTATAGCCTCTTTTATCGTTGACCTTCGAGAATTCGTATGCGCGCGAGAGAACGAGGCTTATCCATTCCTCGGATATGATTCTTTCGCCATTCCAGACGCCATTATTGAGGTAGAGGCGTCCGAGCTTTGCCATATCCTCGGTGCGGATGTAAAGTCCGGTTGCGCCCATTGAGTGTCCCTTCGGGCAGCACGACCAGCTTACCTCACGGAAGCCGAGCGGGTAGAAGAGGCGTTTCCACAAAAAGTCGGCAAGCGTCTCGCCCGATATCTTCTCGACGATTCTCGAGATAACGTAATACGCGGCGTCACTGTAAACTCTCTCCTCGCCGATGGGAAGCGTTATCGGTGTTTTCCATACGAGGGAGAGGTAGTCGTCGGTGCCGTATGCGGTGGCATCCTCGGTATCGATATCCAAAAATCCCTTTGCTATACCCATTCTGTGGCGGAGTGTATTATCTACGGTTACCTCCTCCCATTTTCTTTCGGGTTTTCCGGACGCCTCGTATTCCTCTCTCAGGATATCGGTTATTTTATCGTTTATACTGAGCTTACCCTCATCGTAGAGCATACCGATAGCAGTCATGGCAAAAGCCTTTGCGACCGAGTATGAGTTATTGCAGGGGTTGGCGCGCTTTATCTTCACCTTTTCAACCTCGCTTCCGTCGTCAATGACGAACGAGAACATATTGAGGTCCTGCTCGTTTATATACCCGAGCATTCTTTCCTTGATTGTTTCTTTTACGTTTTCCATAGTCTTCTCCAAGGTCTCCGTTTTAATATACTGTAATTTATTATACCATTATAAGTCGTCGATTTCAACAGCGAGTGCTAAACTGCTTCTTAACAAATTGTAAAATTCGATTATCACGCGCCGCGCCCCGTCGCCTCCTTTGCTTTCGCAAAGGAGGTCGCAGTCCGAAAGGACTGCGA
>JBGVEZ010000098.1:0-10108 GCA_045120555.1 Eubacteriales bacterium | reverse complement strand
TCCCGCGATAAAAAAGCTCCTTTCGGATATAAAAGCGGGCAAGCTCGGCGAAATAACAAGCGTTGAGGCACATATGAGCTGCTTCCATAAGGCAGAAAAAAGAAATTGGCTTGCGTCCTTTCCCGGCGGTATGCTCCATTATCTCGGATGCCACCTTATAGATCTCGTTATGCAAATATGCGGTATGCCCGAGGAGATCATTCCGTTAAGTGCCCGCACACACCTTGACGGCGCCGTGGGCGAGGACTTCGGTATGGCGATAATGAAATACAAAAACGGCGCATCCGTGGTAAAATCGAGTGCGGTTGAGGTCGGAGGATACGCGCGTCGCCATCTTTCGGTCAGCGGAACTCTCGGAACGGTCGAGCTTGATCCGCTTGAATATTACGCTCCAAAAAAAGAAGGCTGGGATCTTCCCCTCTATACAGGCGTTTCCGAGGTCTATCTCGAGGATACTGTAGGCAAGGGCTGGACGGATCAGCGCAAAAAATACGATACCGAGCCATACGACAGATATATAGATATGTTCCTTGCATTCGCCTCAATGGTCAGAGGAGAGACGGAAAATCCGTACTCCTACGAATACGAGGCAACCCTTCACAACGTCATTCTCCGCGCATGCGGTGTGGACGTTGATTTCAAAAAGGAGATCATTCTTTGAGAGGTTTAGCATGAAAGCAGTTCTTATAGATAAAAACGATAAAAGCCTGCACCTTTGCGAGGTTCCCGACCCTACGGTGAAAGCAGACGAGGTGCTGATAAAAATATCCGCCGCCGCATTAAACCGCGCCGATCTTCTACAGCGTGAGGGCAACTATCCCCCTCCTCCCGGCTGTCCCGAATGGATGGGACTTGAGGTTTCCGGAACGATCGTTGCTATGGGTGATGAGGCAAGGGTGAAATCCTTGTGGAAAATCGGTGACAAGGTCTGCTCTCTCCTCGGAGGCGGTGGCTATGCCGAATACGTTTGCGTAAAATACGATATGCTCATGCCAATCCCCAACGGCTGTTCAATGATCGAGGCGGCGGCACTTCCCGAGGCGTTTGCAACAGCGTACCTAAACCTTTTTATCGAAGGAAATATCAAAAAGGGAGACACGCTTCTCATCCATGCGGGCGGTAGCGGCCTTGCAAGCGTTACCATTCCTCTCGCAAAGGCTTACGGAATCCGCGTTATAACTACAGTTCGCTCGGACGAAAAGGCAGAGCAGATACGCGACCTCGGTGCGGACGTTATCGTAAACACCAAAAAGACGGATATCACAAAGGTGCTTCGAGCCGAAGCAGAAAGTGGTCATCCCGTAAACGTTGCGATAGATTGCGTTGGCGGTGAGGGTATGGGTAAATGCCTTCCCTTCCTCGCTCACGGTGCACGCTGGATAATGATCGCCGCACTTGCGGGAAACATCACCGAGATCGATCTTAAGACGGTGTACGTGAAGAATATCCGTATAATCGGAAGCACACTTCGCTCCCGTCCTCCTAAAATGAAGGCGGAAATACTATCGTCCCTCGTAAAAGAGGTATGGCCTCTCGTAAGCGAAGGAAAAATCAAGCCGAAAATATGGAAGACCTTCCCGATAGAGCAGGCGGAGGAAGCGCAGGCGGCAATGTACGCAAACGAAAACGTAGGTAAGATAGTTCTTACTCTCAAATAAAAAGGATCCGGAGGCAGATAAATGCTTCCGGATCATTTATTTCACGACAACGGTCTGCAAACGACCGCCCACGCATCGTTTTCCTTTATTTTTTTCTCGGCTGTAAAAGCCTTTTCCTCATCCTCGAATATGCCGAATACCGCAGAGCCGCTTCCGCTCATCATGGCAAAGAGCGCACCGCTTTCGTAAAGAGAATCCTTAAGGATTTGAACGGCAGGTCTTTGCGGGATGATTACGCTCTCAAAGATATTGAACATATTCTCCTTGATCTCGGAAAGCTCTCCGCACATCGCGTCTCTGCACGTTTTTGCGCCGTCACCACGGGATGAATAATCGCCGTAAAGCCCGTCAAGCGCACGGTACGCCTCGGGCGTTTTCATACCGTCGTCCGATTTTGCAAGAACAATAAAGCAATCCGGAAGTCCCATACATTCCTCGATTATCTCCCCCCGTCCGCTTACGAAGGAAGGATCTGACGAAACGCAGAATACTACGTCACTACCTATCTTTTCCGCAATTTTGCGCAGCTCCTCGTCCGATAGATTACAGCCGCTGAGACGGTTCACGGCACGCAAAACCGCCGCCGCATCCGCACTACCTCCCGCAAGCCCTGCCTTGTCGGGAATATTTTTCTTTACGTAAATATCAACGTCAAGATACGTGTCTGTGTACTCAAAGAACGCAAGTGCCGCTCTGTATGCAAGATTCTTCTCGTCCGTCGGAAGAGACGGATCACTGCACGAAAGGTGTATTCCCTTCTCGTCGGATGTCCCGACAATAACGTCATCCCCGAACGCCACGCATTGCATGACGCTTCTTATCTCGTGATAACCGTCATCTCTTATTCCCACAATATCAAGACATATATTTATTTTTGCACAAGCCTTCTCAAAAATCTGCTCCATAGCCGCCTCCGCTGAAATTCTTCACTATACTATACCACATTTCGCCGTTTTTTTCAATAGCTTTTTTGAGTTTTTTAATAAATTAACAAAAAATTTCAAAAAATCGCTAAAGTGCTAAATAAATTACTTATTATAAAATGGTATAATATATATATTATTTTACGTAATACAAAGGAGTGAACATTAAGTGTCACAATTCACAAGTGAAAAAGGTGGAATAAGTGTCAAAACAGAGCACATATTCCCCGTAATCAAAAAATGGCTTTATTCGGAAAAGGATATTTTCCTTCGCGAGATAGTTTCAAACGCCTGCGATGCCATTACAAAGCTCAGAAGACTTGATTCGCTCGGTGAGATCAGTCTTTCCGAGGAGAAACTCAACAGCTTCCGTGTTGAGGTAACGCTCGATAAGGAGGAGGGCACGCTGTCGGTTTCGGATAACGGTATTGGTATGACCGAGGAGGAGCTTAAAAAATACCTCTGCAACATAGCTCTTTCCGGCGCGCTTGACTTTATAGCAAAGTACGAGGGTGAAAACGAAAGTGATTGCGGTATTATCGGTCACTTCGGTCTCGGATTCTATTCATCCTTCATGGTCAGCAGCACGGTTGAGGTCATCACAAAGTCCTACACGGATGCACCTGCGGTAAAATGGACCTGCTCCGAGGACGGCGAATATGAGATCGAGAGCTACGACACCGACGTTGTCGGAACAACCGTTGTTATGCACATCAGCGACGCGGAGAAGGAGTATCTTGAGGCTTCAAAGATCCGTTCCATTCTTGACAAATACTGCTCGTTCATGCCGGTTGACATTTATTTCAACGACGGAACGGAGCAAGAAGTCAAGGAAGGCGAGGACAGCAAGGAGGAGCCGGTCAACGACACATTCCCTCTTTGGCAGAAGCAGCCCTCCGAATGCACCGAGGAGGAATACAACGAATTCTACCACAAGGTATTCGGAGATTTCCGCGATCCCCTCTTCTACATCCACATAAACGCTGACTACCCGCTGAATTTCAAGGGCATACTGTACTTCCCTAAGATCGAAAACGAATATCAGTCGATCGAGGGGCAGGTAAAGCTTTATTACAACCAGGTGTTCGTTGCGGACAACATCAAGGAAGTAATTCCCGAATATCTGCTTATGCTCAAGGGCGTGCTTGACTGCCCCCAGCTTCCCCTGAACGTATCGCGCTCGTATCTTCAGACAAACACATACGTTTCGAGGGTTTCCGCACATATCGTAAAGAAGGTTGCCGACAAGCTCAATGCGCTTTGCAACACAGAGCGTGAAAAATATGAGCAGGTTTCCGATAACATCAAAACGTTCATCGAATACGCCTGCATCCGCGACAAGAAGTTCTATGACAGAGTCAAGGATTCGATCCTCTTCCCGCTTTCAGACGGCACACATAAGTCCATGAAGGAATGCCTCGAGGCTTCTAAGGAAGCGGGCTTTGAGGATAAGCTCTTCTATGCGACCGATAAGGAAATACAGTGCAGATACATCGAAATGATAGAAAAGAAGGGGCTTCCCGTTCTCTATCTGCCGCACATGATCGACACGCAGTTCATCACAACGCTTGAGGGATACGGTGAAAGCTTCAAATTCTTCCGTGTAGACGCGGACAACGATGACATTTTCGGATCTGCGCACTCCGAGGAATTTGACGAGGAATCGCTCAAGGCTCTCTTCGTTGAGGTCTCCGGCAACGAAAAACTCGCAGTCCGCTTCTCCGAGCTTCCCGACAGCGAGATCCCCGCAATCCTGAACGTTTCCGAGGAGGGACGCAGATTCAGCGAGATGATGAAGATGTATTCTATGAACGGTATGGATATGCCGATAGATACAAAGCTTACCGTCAACACCGCATCTCCGCTTTTCGCAAGGCTGAAGAACGGAGGCGAAAAGCAGAAGGAGCTTGCATCCTACGTATACAAGCTTGCGCTTCTGACAAACAGAAAGCTTACCGCTGACGAAATGAACGAATTTATAAAGGAAAGCGTCAGACTCCTTTCCGAGATCTGATATTTGCGCTATGGAACACGAAAACGAGAATATCATCCGCGAAAATCTGAATAACCTGTTCTGTTCGCTTTGCGGCATGAATTCCGCTTTCGCGTTACAGGCAGACGAGCTATTCTTACTCAGAGACGGCGGTGAGGATGCATACACCGCATATGAAGTAATCAGTACCGAGAGTGACCGCGTAAAGGACCTGCCGTATTTCGGAACGTCACGTTGGCTCCACGTTCTTTCCGAATACGCATATACGCGTCTTAAGGGAAGCGAGACCGACGAGCATCTCTTCGCGGGCTTCGGCTTTTCAGACGATGACGCAAGCGAGAATCTCGGAAGGGTTTCTTACCTTAAGAATAAATTCACAGTTTCCGCCTTCGACAGATTTTCAAAGCATCTTCCGGATGCAAAAAGCACCTACTCGGATTCATTTGAGGATTCCTGCGAGGACGTCTATAACGGAATATGCGATTATTGCATACTACCTGTAGGCAACTCAAGGGACGGCACACTTTCGGTATTTCGCAATCTGATCGCAAAATACGATCTTCATATATGCATGACCGTTGACGTTCCCGACCAAAGCGGTACGGTAACAACGCTTGCACTGCTTTCATCAACACTTTCACGGCCGCAGGAGGACACGTTTTCAGATTATCGGTTTGAGTTTTGCGTAGGAACGCTGACAAATGACAGCATCTGCGGTATTCTGACTTCAGCGGAGCGACACGGATTTTCGCTTATCAGCATAGCATCTCAAAGCATAAGCGAATCCTCACCCTCTCTGCAGTTCACCTTCTCGGCAAAAAATGCTACGTACGAAAAATTCCGTTCGTTCGTATTCTGCCTTTCGGCTATCTTCCCCTCATTCACGGTGAAGGGACTTTACAAGCACATAAATTAATAAAAGAAAAAGAGGTATATTATCATGATCAAGAACATATCCTATAAGACAAAGGGCGTTTGCTCCAGAGCAATCAACATTTCCATCGACACCGAAACACAGAAGGTCGTTGAGATCGTATTCGAGGGTGGATGTAACGGTAACACCAAGGGCGTTGCGGCTCTCGCTACCGGCATGACGGTAGATGAGATCATCGAGCGCGTTCAGGGCATCAAGTGCGGCTTTAAGTCTACGTCCTGCCCCGACCAGCTTGCAACGGCTCTTCTCGAATACAAGGCAGCAAACTGAAAACACCGTCCGAGCCGATCGGTCGGACAAAAACACACGAAACCGGAGAATTATTATGGACTACAAAAAAATCTACTCGACGTGGTATGAGCTCGGAGATGCAGATGAACGTGCCGAGCTTGATTCGATAAAAAACGATGAGGGTGAGATCAAAAGAAGATTCGGAAGCCTTATCAGCTTCGGAACCGGCGGACTCCGCGGCTTTATGGAGTGCGGAACAAACTCTATGAACACGCGCACCGTCATTCTCGCGACGCAGGCGATCTGCGATCTTATCAAGGATTGCGGACGTACCGAAAGCGGTATAGTTGTCGGACACGATTCGAGAAACAATTCAAGAGCCTTTGCTGAGGCTACCGCATCTGTCGCGGCGGCAAACGGCATAAAAACCTATATCTTTGAGGATCTCAGACCCACACCCGAGCTTTCATTCGCAGTACGCGAGCTCGGCTGCGTTGCGGGCGTAAATATCACCGCATCGCACAATCCGAAGGAATATAACGGCTACAAGGCATATTGGGAGGACGGCGGTCAGCTTCCGCCCGAGCATGCAGATATAGTTGCGGCAAAAATGAAGGAGCTTGATATCTTCGGCTGCGACAAAATCTGTGACTTCAACGAGGCTGTACGGAACGGAAGGATCACCGTTCTCGGAAGTGACCTTGACGAAAAATATATGTCGGCTGTCCTTGCACAGGCTGTTTACCCGGAAGCGATCAAGGCTGCCGCAGAAAGCCTCAAAATCGTTTATACGCCACTCCACGGTGCAGGAAGAGTTCTCGTCCCCGAGGTACTAAAACGCGCCGGCGTAAAGCATATTTCGACGGTCACCGAGCAAATGATACCCGACGGCAACTTTCCGACCGTAAAAAAGCCAAATCCCGAAAACGAGGAAGTTTTCACCATCGGCGTTGAGCTTGCAAATAAGATCGGAAGCGACATCATCGTTGCAACAGACCCCGATGCGGACCGCGTCGGTGTTATGATCCGCGACGCGAACGGAGAGTTTATAACCATAACGGGTAACCAGATGGGTGCGATGCTTCTTGAGTATATTCTCTGCGCGTACGAGGAAACGAACACCGTTCCCACACTTCCCTACGCCGTAAAAACGATCGTTACAACTCCGCTTGCCGAAAGAATATGCGACGCACACGGTGTAAAGCTCTTCAACGTACTTACCGGCTTTAAATTTATCGGTGAGGTCATCAAGGAGCAGGAAAAGAAGAACGACGGCAGCACGTTCGTATTTGGATTTGAGGAAAGCTACGGATA
Source organism: Eubacteriales bacterium (assembly GCA_045120555.1). GTDB lineage: Bacteria > Bacillota > Clostridia > Oscillospirales > CAG-272 > SIG640. Next base: position 3,055 of record JBGVEZ010000098.1, on the reverse strand, counting down.
CCTTAAAGGAACTTACGCACGTGACAAGGACTCTGTGGTTGCCTCGATGCTCATCGCTGAGATGACCGCATTCTACAGCCTTAAGGGGCTTTCACTCTTCGACGCGCTCCACAACCTCTATGAAAAATACGGCTTCTTCTACGAAAAAACGAATGAGGTCGTTATGAGCGGCGCAGACGCACAGGAGAAGATGGCGGCATTCATGAAGAGCCTTCGTGAGAATCCACCCACCGAGATATGCGGCAACAAGATCGCAGTCCTTGCGGATTACCTCAAGGAAACGGTAACCGATCTTAAAACAGGAGACGTCTCCTCCACCGGGCTTCCGGTATCAAACGTGCTCTACTTCGTGCTTGAAAACCGCGACGTTCTTGTCGTACGTCCCTCAGGCACAGAGCCCAAGGTAAAGATCTATTATCTGCTTTCATCCGATTGCAGAGAAAATGCCGTATGTAAATACGAGGCATACAAAAAGGTAATAGACGCACTTGCATAAAAAAATCTCCCGTTGACGTAAAAGTCACGGGAGTTTTTTCTATTGATCTTCAGCTTATTCTACCGATATGATCTCAGCGCGATAACGCCTTCTTTCGTCGATCTCAATGATGCGTATCGTCACCGATTCGCCGCCCTTAACGTTTTCATAGAAATTTTCGGGCAGATTCTCCTTAAGTGCAAGACATATCGTATAATCACCTGCGTCAACGAAGACGCCGTGATCGTTTCTGAAGGTCACCTTTGCGGGATATGTACCGCCAACCACAAGCTCCATAATTATTAATTCCTTTCTTCAAATTATCGTTTAATCCTCTGCATAATTGTAAAAATACGTTATTTCCTGGGGCAGGACGAGTCCAAGCTCTCTGCGTGCTATACGTATAACGTAATCACGGTCAAACGCAAGCTCGTATTCATATTCAAGCTCATCGCGCTGAAGCTCAAGCTCGGCTATTATCCTTTCCTTCAGCTCACGCTCTCTTACTGCCTCGTTATAGTCCATAAGCAGCTTTGCGGATATTATAAGCACAGCAACTATCAGCACACCAACTCCGATCTTAATTGCCGAGTTTATGTCAAATTCAAGCTTTCTTTTCAATTCCATAAGAAGTCCCCTTCCCCTTTTTCGTCTTACCCGGAGCTAAGTCGAGGAACGCGCTCCTTGACATAAGTACAACGTAAGACGTATATTTTTTTGATTCCTTTGATATAACGTATGCCCTTATGCGTCCGGATATATTCGCATACAAACGCAAAAACGCTTTTTTAAGTATCCCGTATAAAAGCCTCAACGGAAGCATCACCGCAAATCGCACGTAAGCTAACACAATGCGTATAACAAATGCGATATATGACGAAAACAGTGCCGTAAGCATTCCGATCGAAAAATAGTAAACGGCAAAGCCTGCAGCGGTTATCGCAAGACATTCCGCGCGTATCTTTCCGTCATTTCGAAAAAAGGTCACGACAAGCACGGATGCGGATACAATAAGCGAAAACAAAACGTCCGAAACGAAAATCAGTACGTCAGCAGTCCTTTTAGAGACGGTCGGACGGGCGCACAGCTTGCCTATCATCGGATAGCTTATTCCGTAAAGACGCTCTGCGCTTCCGTGACACCGTACCGTTATACCGACAAGGATTCTTGATATCCTGAAGCAATCGTAAACCGCCCCGAGAAAAACACCGCATAGAAAGGATTGAAGCACGAATAACAGAAATTCCTTCTGCTGGTATACTAACATCCGATAAGCCTCTTGAATATTCCCTTCTTTTCGCTTGTGTCCGAATCGGAGTAAGCGATAGAATCTATCCTTCCGTTTATCTGAACGTTGCCGCTTTCTGTATCAAGCATATCAAGCTTAAGTCCGCTCCCATCAACCGACAGGATTCCCATAACCGTTTCAAGCTCCGCGCTGTCCGAGTCAAACGACGAAACGTCGATAACTCCGGATACGCAAAGCCTTCCTCTCTTATCAAGCGAAAGCGAATGCTCTCCGTTTCCCCTTTGCTGATCTGTTGTCTGTTTTCTGTTAATTTCCGACATATCCGCATTCTCCTTTTTATTTGCGCCTATCCGCAGATAATTATATGCCGCAGCCGTCGGAAATATTCCGTTTATTGTAAAATTATTCCACTACCTCGTAAAGGAGCGCCGCATCGTTCTTTGCGGTGTATTCCTTCACGTCCTTAACTCTTACCTTCAGCAATCTCTGACCGAAGGTTATTTCGAGAACGTCCCCCACCTTAACGTCATATGACGCCTTGACCGGTCTGCCGTTGACGCTGACACGTGCTGCATCACAAGCCTCGTTTGCAACCGTTCTTCTTTTTATAATTCTCGAAACCTTCAAAAATTTATCAAGTCTCATATTTACCTCTTATTTTATCTCGTTATAAATTCCGTCAAGGACCGAAATGTCGGATTCCTTCATATTGATACCGCGCTTTTCGCATTCGTTCTCTACTTTTTCAAAGCGGTCGATAAACTTTGTTGTTGAATCGTTGAGCGCACGCTCCGCATCAACGTCTATCTTTCTTGAAAGCGAGGAAAGCGTCAGAAGCACGTCACCGAGCTCCTCTGTCATTTCAGAGTTTTCTCCGCTTCTGATTGCCGCCTTAAGCTCGGCAACCTCCTCGTCAAGCTTTGCAAGGACGTCATCTACCGTCGAGAAATCGAGCATAGACGCCTTCTTTCCGACCTTCTCAGCTCTCATAAGCGCGGGAAGCATCGGAGGGATAGAGCGGAGCTTTGAGGTAAGCGTTGTTCTGCTCTTTTCCTTTGACTTTATTGCCTCCCAGTTTGCAAGGACGTCCGCAGTGCTGCTTACGCTTACGTCCGCAAAGATATGCGGGTGACGGTGTATAAGCTTTGCGCAAATGTCGTTGGCAACGTCGTCTATCGTAAATACGCCCTTCTCGCTTTCCATTTCGGCATGGAAAACTATCTGCAAAAGAACGTCTCCCAGCTCCTCACGAAGAAGCTTTGTATCGCTTGTATCTATCGCCTCGATTACCTCATAAGTCTCCTCAATAAAGTTGTTGCGGATGCTTTCGT
>JBGVEZ010000097.1:0-4870 GCA_045120555.1 Eubacteriales bacterium | reverse complement strand
ACATAACGCCGGAGAGCTCGATCTTTGCCTTTTCAGCCGCATCCTTGAGTCTCTGCATTACCATCTTGTCGCCGGAAAGGTCGATGCCGTTTTGAGCCTTGAATTCTTTGAGTATCCAGTCGATAATTCTCTGGTCGAAGTCGTCGCCGCCGAGACGGTTGTTACCTGCAGTTGCAAGTACCTCGAAAACGCCGTCGCTGATCTCGAGAAGGGAAACGTCGAACGTACCGCCGCCGAGGTCGAATACCATAATCTTCTGGTCGTTTTCCTTGTCCATGCCGTATGCGAGAGCTGCGGCTGTAGGCTCGTTGATGATTCGAAGAACCTCAAGACCTGCGATCTTACCTGCGTCCTTTGTTGCCTGTCTCTGTGCATCGGAGAAGTATGCGGGAACAGTGATAACAGCCTGAGAAACTGTTTCGCCGAGATATGCCTCAGCGTCAGCCTTGAGCTTCTGGAGAATCATTGCGGAGATTTCCTGGGGAGTGTATGCCTTACCGTCGATGGATACCTTATGAGAAGAACCCATTTCACGCTTGATGCTTATGACGGTTCTGTCGGGGTTTGTAATGCTCTGACGCTTTGCGACCTGACCTACAAGTCTTTCGCCTGTCTTTGTGAATGCTACAACAGAGGGAGTTGTTCTTGCGCCCTCGGGGTTTGTGATAACAACGGGCTCGCCGCCTTCAAATACTGCGACGCATGAGTTAGTTGTACCAAGGTCGATACCAATGATCTTTGCCATAATTTATATTCCTCCTGAGAATAAGATTTAATTTATTTTGTTTGTGGTTTGTTTATTTATGATATCAGTTTGCAACCTTTACCATTGCAAAACGGATAACTCTGCCTTCTCTTTCGTAGCCCTTCATAAGGACTTCCGCTACTACGTTCTCGCCAAGGCTTTCGTCCTCAACGTGCATAACCGCGTTCTGGACGTTCGGGTCGAATTCCTTGCCGACGCAGTCCATTTCTGTGACCTTGAGCTTTGTGAGAGCGTCCTTGAAGCTCTTTAATGTCATCTCGATGCCCTTGTGAAGCGTTTCTGCGTCGCCCTCCGCCATTGCGGCTCTTTCAAGTGTATCGAGTACGGGGAGCAGCTCCTTCAATGAATCCGCAACCGAATCTGCATAAAGGCTTTCCTTTTCCTTTGCGCTTCTTTTGCGGAAGTTATCGTATTCTGCAAGAATGCGAAGATATCTGTCCTCGCTTTCCTTGAGCTTTTCCTCAAGTGCGGCGATCTCTGCATCCTGCTTTTTGTTCTTTTTCTTTTTGGTCTTATCTTCCTTTGCATCCTCGGACGCTTCCTTTGCGTCAGCCTCGGGAGCATCGACCTTTTCTTCGTTTACGGTTTCGTTTTTGATCTCTTCACCGTTTACCTTTGTTTCGTCGGTCATTTCCGTGTTCCTTTCAGTATATTATAAATATCGTCAATTATTATTGCTTTCGTCCGATCCGTGAGCGTCCGGGAGAGCCTTTGTCCCATCCTCGCGGCCGCCCGACATAATATCGGAGATGTTTCCCGTCAGGCTGTCTATAGTTGCAAGCACCTTGCCGTAGTCCATACGGACGGGGCCTATAACGCCGATCGCGCCTACGGTTTTTCCGTTGATATTTATCGGCTTGAATACGAGAGCGGAATTTCCCATTTCCTCGATGGTGCTTTCCGATCCGATATATACCTTTGCTTCCTCGCCGCCCTCATCCATAAGCCTTGAAAGATCGTCTCCTCCGCTTTCTATCCTGCCGAGCAGAGCGCGAAGCTTTTCCGAATCCGAATACTCGGGGTATTCAAGGAAGTGGTTAAGTCCGCTGAGACGAACGTTTGTGGCGTTGCCTTCGCCGAGAGCCTTGCAGATGTATCTTACGATAACGTTGACGTCGGCAAGACAATCATCACCGGCATCCGACTCGGTTTTCATCATTGCCGCAAGAGTTATTTCGTCTGACGTTACGTTGGTGAGGTTTTTGTTTAGCGCAAGTGAGATCCTTTCCGCCATATCCGGAGTAAAGGTTCCGACTGATGGGAATCGGTGGCTCTTGACCTCGGTGCTCGAAAGCATCATTATAAGAATAAAGCTGCGCTCGTCAATGCAGACGACCTCGTATCTTGTTACCGTCATTACGCTTCTTGACGGCTTTAAGGCGATTCCCGTATAATTGGTAAGGTTTGATGCCACTCTTGACGCAAGCTCAAGTATCGAATCGACTTCAAGAAGCTTGTTTTTCAGCACTCCGTTTATCTGCGCTATCTCGTACTGCGTCATTGCGTATCTGTTCATAAGATAGTCGACGTAGAATCTGTAGCCGGAAACCGAAGGAATGCGTCCTGCCGAGGTGTGTGGCTGTTCGAGATATCCGAGCGCTTCAAGCTCAGCCATTTCGTTACGTATTGTTGCGGAGGAACAGGTGAGCGACGTATTTTCGAGAATGTATTTTGAACCGACCGGGTCGCCCTCGGTTATGTGCGCTTCGATGATTGTTTTAAGTATCATCTTTTTTCTGTCACTTAATTCTTTGCCGTACATCCGTGCCTCCTTTCGCTTTGTAAGAGCATCATTTTTAGCACTCACAACCGTCAAGTGCTAATTGCATATATAATTTACCACTTTTTACTCGAAAAATCAACAACGAAAAGAGGATTTTTTGTGAACTTTATGTTAAATGCGAAACTTTGGGCATGTAGAGTGCGAATTTTTTACTTGACGTTGATGCTGTGTGCGATTTATGCAAAAACGATAACCTTTCGTCACCTTGACGAATTTGTTAATAAAAGAAGCTTTGAACGCAGGAAATATGTAAAAAATATAAAAATGAATTGTGAAATGCACTAAATTGGGGCTTGACAAATTGTGCAATTTGCGATATAATATAATATGAAAAACTCCGGCGGCGGAAAAAATTGCCGGATTTTCTTTGCGAGGAGATAGTTTATGCACACATTTTTTGTTAATTCTGCTCAAAAAAGTCAGCCCGGTGACGTCATTTTGCTGAATGAGGCGGATGATTGCTTCCATATTGCACGGTCGTTGCGAATGGCGGTGGGCGAAAGGATCAAGATAAGTGACGGAGATAGTCAATACGTTTGTACGCTCACGTCTATCCACGATAAGGAATGTGAGGCAAGGGTATGCGAGGTTCTCGGAAGGATCGGTGAGCCGTCGTACTGTGTTACCGTATACCAAGGACTTCCCAAGGGAGATAAGCTTGAAACGGTTATCCAAAAGTCCACTGAGCTGGGTGCTGTCGGTATCGTTCCGTTTTACAGTGAGTTCTGTACGGTAAAGCCGAAGGATTCTGCGGGTGAAGCAAAGAAAAGGACGCGTCGGCAGGCAATTGCCAAGGAAGCGGCAAAGCAATGCGGCAGAACGGTAGTTCCTTACGTTGGTGAGGTTATAACGTTTCCCGCACTCCTTGAGAAGATCGGGGAATCGGACGTTGCGATTTTCTGCTATGAATCGGAGGAAAAGGAAACTCTCGGAGAGCTTCTTGACAGGACCGACCTTCGCAAAAAAAGGATCGCGATTATCGTTGGAAGCGAGGGCGGATTCTCGGAAAGGGAGGCATCCGCTATACGTGAGCGAGGCGCTGCGTGCGTAAGCCTCGGGGGTCGCATTCTTCGTACGGAAACGGCTGCGCTTTACGTGCTATCGGCGCTTAGCTGTGAGTACGAGCTTTGAACGGATAAAAATAATAGAATCATAAAAATAAAAAACTAAAATGACCACAATTATGGAGAGGTAAAAATCATGTCGAACAGATTGTTCCAAAGTGTAATTCATCAGATGAAGGACGCGGTTGACCGTGTTATTGGTGTTATCGATGAAAACGGTGTTATCATAGCTTGCTCTGAGCTTGTTAAGATCGGCGAATTCCGTACTAATATCAAGGATGAGATAGCATACAGCTCCGACATTCTTACGTCGGGCGGCTCTACCTACCGTTCTCTTGTATATAATGGAAATAAGACCGAATACGTGGTTTTCGTTGAGGGCGAGGATAAGCTTGCAGATAAAATGTCGAAGGTGCTTGCCATTACTCTCGGTAATATCAAGAACCTCTATGACGAAAAGTATGACAAGGGCTCGTTCATCAAGAATATTATTCTTGATAACATCCTTCCCAGTGATATTTACATAAAGAGTAAGGAGCTCCACTTCAATACCGAAGAGGTGAGAGTCGTTTTCCTTATTAAATTCCTCGGAAAGCCCGAAATGCTTCCTTTTGAAATGCTTCAGAATATGTTCCCCGACAAGACACGCGATCACGTTATCAGCGTCGGCGAGCAGGACGTTGTCCTCGTTAAGGAGGTAAAGCCCAACGTCAATGTCAAGGAGATCGAGAAGATCGCGATAAACATTGCCGATACTCTCAGCACCGAATTCTATTCAAAGGTATCTATCGGTATTTCCACTACCGTCGAGAATCTTAAGGACCTTGCGCGTGCATATAAGGAAGCGCAGATCGCGATTGAGGTCGGAAAGGTATTCGAGACCGAAAAGAACATACTCTCCTACGACAATCTTGGTATAGGCAGACTTATTTACCAGCTCCCCACAACTCTTTGCGAGATGTTCATCTCCGAGGTTTTCAAGAAGGACAACCTTGAATCCCTCGACAGAGAAACCCTTATGACAATACAGTGCTTCTTTGAAAACAACCTCAACGTTTCCGAAACAAGCCGCAAGCTCTTCGTTCACAGAAACACTCTCGTTTACAGACTTGAAAAGATCAAGAAGATCACAGGTCTTGACATCCGTGAGTTCGAGCATGCGATAACGTTCAAGGTTGCGCTCATGGTTAAAAAGTATCTTAACTCCAAGCCCTCGAAGTTATGATCTCACACCTGCAACCGGGAATGCGTGCGTTC
>JBGVEZ010000096.1:0-3435 GCA_045120555.1 Eubacteriales bacterium | reverse complement strand
CGGTCAAGATACCCTTCCTCAAATGCCCTCTCGAATTTTTCAAGGACCTCGCATTCGTCAATTTCGTCAATGCAATAGCCCTCAAGTCGGTTGGCGTAGGTCGCAGGCTGAAGCACCTCCGAGCGCACCACACCGTAGCCGAGCATGGAGGCAACGTTCGCATCCCCCGTTGCGTCAACAACTCTTTTCGCAAATGCGCCCCACATACCCTCCTTGCCCGTAAATACGAGCCTGACTCCGCCTTCCGTTTCCTCGGCGTGTGAAAGCATGGTGTGCATCAGTATCTCCGCACCCGAGCCTCTTACAAGCCTTTCAAGCTCAACGGCAAGCAGAAAGGGATCCAGCCTTATCTGCTGAGAGGAAAACCGCTTCGGTGCGTATTCATTTGCAGGCATCTGTGCCGCCCCCGCCGCTTCAAGTCGAAGCATAACGTCCCAGCAAGGGCCTGTAATGAAATGCTTGTGCCAGAACTGAAATATACCGGGATAATTGACGTGTGAATTTGTCATCGTGCCGCCAAGCATGCCCGTTTTTTCTATAAGGATGGTTTTCGCTCCCGAAAGTGCCGCAGAATGCGCCGCAAAAACGCCCGCAGTACCGCCGCCGATAACTGCAACGTCATATTCCTTTATAATCGGTATTTCCAATTTAATGCTCATAATGATACCTCCGCATTACTTAATCAATAATATTATACACCCGCCGACATTCGTTGTCAAGAGAATTTCTCCGCATAAATGTAAACTTTTAAAAAATGCTGCCCCACCGTAATGGTGAGACAGCAAATATGTTGAGCCGTGAATTAACAAAGCTTTGAGTTGATTTCTTTAATTGCTGAATTCCAATCGCCGACCTTGCCGCCAACGTATGACGCCCAATCGGAGTTACCCTTTGTGCACTCTCTGAACACACCGATAAGCGAAAGACTTTCCGAGAAGCTGTATCCAAGTTCAAACGTAGCGCTTCTCTTAATGAGCACCAGCATTTCGCCATGCTCTACGTCGGGGCGGCCGTTGATCGCCCCTTCAAACCACGTAGGTGTAAGCCATCTGTAGCCGTAGCTTGCAAGCGCCTCAAGCGTAAAGGAGGCGATCTCGTGATCTGCGCATGCCGGAATGCTGTAAAACGTTGTGGAAAGACCGATCGCACTCTTGTATTCAGCCTGCTTTGCGTTCTCTGCCGTTGTGTACATGGGATACGGTGCTATGCGGTAATCGGAAAGACCGTTCTTGAACAAGTATTCCATTTGAGCGGCATCTCCAAAGTGAACGAGCGACTTTTTATTGATCATTGCTTCGGTATGTGAGGAGATCACAACGGCATCGCTCTTTAACGCATCGCAACCAAATTTGTAGAGGGTAAGGAAGTCCTCATCCCTTGAAAGCTCGCTGAGTGCAATATCGCCGTTCTTTGTATGCTCGAGAAGTCCAAAGCCCGCCGACGTAAAGATACCGTCAATCGTTTCCTCGCTGTCAAGTGTAATCGGAATAACACCGTCCTCAAGGCCTGCCGCATCCGCTACTACCATCATAAGTCTGTCATAGGTCCATTCCTTATTATTTACAAGATCACAAACGTCACTCTGATCATAAATATCACCCCAAAGATTATTGTTTATCACACACAACGAAAGCCCGCGGTAAAACGTGGGGGTAATATCTCCCGTAACGGTATACAGCCTTCCGCCGATCTTTGATTCCTCCACTATCGCTTCGTTCCACCACGGCTTTGAAAGATCGACGTAGGGAGCGTGGGATCTATCCGTAAGATCCTCAAAAATGCCCTTGCTTGCGGCAGATCCCGCAACGAACATCGGAGCACCGACTACGTCATAGCTGCCACTGCTCTCATTCATCATGGCTGAAAGTACAAGCAGAAAGGCTTTGCTGTTTTCGGGAGAACAGTCGACAAGCTTAACGTCAAGCTCGATACCGTATGTATCCTTAAGATGCCTCTTGCGGTAGAATACAACGTCCTTTATCGGTTCACCCGTTTCCTTGTCGGAATCAAATTCGTAAGCGATCTGATTGCTCCACGTAAGTATACTTACCACATCGTTAAACCTTTTATCGGGAAGGTTATCGTTAGGAAAGCCTCTGTTGTCCGTCTCGGGCTCTGTGCTTTCGGGCACAGTATCGCTTACAGAGTCCTTCGGTGCATCGGTCGTACCGTCTCCCGACGTCGTAGCCGCATCCTTGCCGCCAATGTCGCAGGACACAAGCATGCAAAGGAGCATTACCGCACACAGAATAAGTGATATTATACTCTTTGATCTCATAGGAAAATCCTCCTTATATTTGTTCACCCTTATTATAACACAAACTCACCTTTATGTCAATAGGAATGTGCATAATAATAATTTTCTGTAAACAAAAAGGGACACCGCGAGGGTGTCCCGATCTATTCGGTTAAAAATCAACCAAGCTTCTGATTTATTTCGTTGACCTTTTCGTCCCACTTACCGACGTTTTCATTATAGTAGGTAGAAGCATCGGCAAATTTCAAAAACGGTTTACGCATAAGCTCGTAATAATTGAACTCAGCACTCAAAAGACAGGTTGTATCAAAAATAGATCCGTCGAGTATGATACCAACCATATCCTTGTTGTCTTTGGAATTCTCGTTTCGCCACGAAAATTCCTCTTCAAGTAATGCAGGCATCACACGTCTGTACGAAAAGCTCGCGAGAGCCTCAAGAGTAAAGGAGGAAAGCTCATTATCGGGAGAATAGCTCGGAATGGAATAAACCGTTGTCCAAATGCTTACCCCGGAACGATATTCATCCTGAACGGTACCGTTCGCCGTCATGTACATAGGCATGGGAAGTATCGCTTTCCTGAATTTGTGCCTGGACGTAATAAGAAATGCTTCCATAACCGCAACGTATTTTCCATCACCGAATTGAGATGCGGCACTCTTGGTAATATCATAACATGCGTCTTCCTGGAATTTATATATAAAGCTGTATATATCAGACAGTTCCTTATCCTCTGCAGGATTACGCATTGCATACTTACCGTCAGATGACGTGCCTGCAAGCCTCATACCCGATGAATAAAACAACGCATCTCCGGTGGTGGGATCGGGCAGACCAAATCCCGTAATATCATCGCCAATCGAGCTGTTATTTATAAAAAGCTCATAAACCTTATCGTACGTCCATTCCTTGTTACGCACGACATCGTAAATGTTTACGCCGGGATTGTATTTTTCAAACAAGTCAAGATTTACGTGAACAACATCCCTCGTCATCAGGAACATGGGCGTTATATCGCCTGTAATACCGTAAAGCTTGCCGTTTATCTTGGCGTTGTCGAGAAGATCATCAGGCCACCAGGGCTTGCCAAGATCAATGTGCGGCGCGATATTCTTATCGGAAATATCGGAAAGAAGCCCCTTCATTGACATACTTCCGCTAAACATCATGTAAGCGCC
>JBGVEZ010000095.1:0-8016 GCA_045120555.1 Eubacteriales bacterium | reverse complement strand
TACCCGGATTGATACGTATCTTATCGATTCCCGCGGCGGCACATTCAAGTGCAACCTTATAATCGAAATGAATGTCTGCAACAAGCGGTACCCTGATTCCCGCATTTTTCGCCTCGTATATCGTTTTAACCGTCTCCTTGTCGGGAACGGTAATTCTTACGATATCACATCCCGCTGCCTCAAGACGGCGTATCTGGTCTATTGTAGCTGCAATATTGTGCGCGGGAGTATTCGTCATAGACTGGATAGCAATTTTCGCATTTCCGCCTATGGTAATATTTCCAACCTTAACAGGATTTGATTTTCTTCTTATCTCGTTATAATTCATAGTCTTTTACCAAAAATGAACGGTGTGTTCTATTTTATAAAGATATTTATTACGTCCTTAAACGCTATCAGCGCGGACAGTGCAAGCAGGATTATGATCATGCCGGCATTTATCATCGTCTCGACCTTTTCGTTAACTGGCTTGCGTCTTATAAGCTCAATGAATCTGAAAACGAGCTGTCCGCCGTCAAGTCCCGGAATAGGAAGCAAGTTGAAGATACCGAGATTCATTGAAATCATGGAAGCAAGATAGATAAACGTAGAAAGATCCATCAGCTCCTGCTTTTCCATTTCAACTATCTCACCCGTTATACCGATTGGTCCCTGAATCGCGTCAGCGCCGACTCTTCCCGACACCATTGTTGCTATTGAGTCGAGTATTGCTTTAAATGTCGAGAAGGATCTTGTGGTTGCGTGTAAAAGTGCGCGAGGAACCGTCTTTTCCATAGCGTATACCTTGAAATCAGGAGTTCCCATTTTAAGACCGGATTCCTCGGTTATACCGAACGTCACGTTCTTAAGAACTATAGTCTCACCGTTTCGCTCAACCGTTATGTCTATAGGCTCATAGCCCTGCATTGCTATCTCGTATGCAAGCTCCTGACCCGAAACGACCGGTACCCATCCGACCTTAACTATTTTGTCGTCAAGCATAAGACCGCTTTCAGAATTTGAAGTTGATCCGTCTACAAACTCCGCAATAACCGTGGAATGCAGATAGGGTGCTGAAAAAACGATTGCAAACATGAGAATAATTGCAATAAGAATATTCATTATCGGACCGGCAACGAGAATCAGCATTCTCTGCCATACGGGCTTTTTAGAATAGGAATCCGGATTATCCGATTCCGTTCCCTCCCCCTCCATACTGACGTATCCGCCAAAGGGGAGCGCACGAATAGAGTATTCGGTCCCGGTATTTTCGGATCTGCGCACAAAAAGTCGCGGGCCCATTCCTATTGAAAACTCAATGACAGGAACCTTAAAAAGTCTTGCCATTGTAAAATGTCCGAGCTCATGAAGAAGTATCAGAAGTCCGAACATAAGAACTGTTAAAATTAAATACATGAAAAACCTCTTATTTTATCAAGGATTCGGCATATTCCCTTCCGAGCTTGTCAAATCCTATTATTTCATCGAGTGATGTGGCACACGCTGCCTCACTCTCAAAATGCTTAACGGTGGAGATGACAACCGTGGAAATGTCTCTGTAATTTATTCTCTCACAAAGAAATGCGGCAACGGCAACCTCGTTTGCAGCATTAAGTAGACACGGAACAGCTCCGCCCGCACTTACCGCGTCGTATGCGGCGCCAAGCAAAGGAAACGCATCATAATCGGGAGTGTCAAACGTTAACGTCATAGCCTTGCGAAAATCCATTCTCTCGGTTACCGCAGCCTTTCGGTCAGGATAATTGACCGCATACTGAACGCAGAATCTCATGTCGGGTATAGAAAGCTGTGCCATTACGGAGTTGTCACAGAATTCAACCATAGAATGAACTATGCTCTGTCTGTGAACAACGACCTCCACCTTATCTGCGGGAACGTTGAAAAGACGGCACGCCTCTATGACCTCAAAGCCCTTATTCATAAGCGTCGCAGAATCAACGGTTATCTTTGCCCCCATTTTCCAGGTAGGATGAGCAAGCGTCTCTGCAAGAGTTACGTTTTCGAGATCCTCTTTTTTTCTGCCAAAGAACGGTCCGCCCGAAGCGGTCAGGATAAGGCGAGTGACCTCACCGTGATCACCGCACTTAAGGCACTGATGAATTGCGCAATGCTCACTATCAACAGGAAGGATCTCTGCGCCCGTTTTTCTTGCAAGCTCGTTTAAGATCTCTCCGGCAATGACCATAGATTCCTTATTGGCAAGTGCAAGACGCTTTCCGCGTTCTATAACGGCATATGAGGGCATAAGTCCCGCCATACCGAGAATAGAGTTGACAGCCGTATCAAATTCTACTGACTTTATCATTTCAACGATACCGTCAGCACCGGAATAGACCTTGATTTGCGTGTCTGCGAGGCGTAGCTTAAGCGTTGAAGCTGCAGCCTTATCGGAAAGAGCGCATGCTTTAACGTTAAATTCTCTTGCAAAGCGTTCTACAGAATCAATGTCCGAATTTGCGCTTATTGCTGTAACAACATATTTTTCTTTACGGGCAACGTCAAGCGCCTGCGTTCCGACAGAGCCGGTTGCACCGAGTACTATAATTTTTTTCATAACTTCACCGGTGAGCTTGTTTATACAATAATGTTAAATACCTCAAAAAAACGTTCAACCATAGAAACGAGAACTGCTGTTGCAATTACAGAGTCAAATCTGTCAAGAACGCCGCCGTGACCTGGGAAAATGATTCCGTAATCCTTAACACCGTATTTTCTCTTTACTGCACTCAGTATCAGATCGCCCATTTGCGATACTATCGAAACGAAAGGCGCAACAACACAAAGAGTGAGAGTATTGACCGAAGGAGCAAAGAATCTCTCAAGAATATAGGAGAAGATAAATGCCGCAACAACAGAAGCGACAACTCCGCCGATAGCGCCCTCGATCGTCTTCTTGGGGGAGATCTTGGGAGCAAGCTTATGCTTTCCGAACGCCATTCCTGTAAAGTAAGCAAAGGTGTCGGTAACAACGGGAATGAGCCACGTTGTGATGTAGAAATATCTGCCCGTGCTTTCGATGCAGCCTATCCTCGTAAGGCACGTGAATCCGAAGAGCACGTACGAGATCATAAGAAACGCAGTTGCAGCGTTTTCAAAGGTGAGAACGGGGCTGTCGGCAAATACAACGATAAGGGACAGCATATAGAAAGCTGAAAGTGCGAAAACGTAAGAGTATCCGACCTCATTGATGAAGCCGAGCTTTACCGAAATCGGCAGAACTATCGACAAAACATATGACGGTATGCTTACCGAATATACCTTTTCAAGCTTGGTGCATTTAAGCATTTCATAAGTTCCGATGAAGCTTGCAAGCGACATAAGCGCAACAAAATACCAGCTTCCGCAGGTTATGATAAGTGTAAGAAGTATTCCAACAAGGACTACGGCCGTTATAATTCTTTTTAACATAACAGCAACCTCCAATTATGCTTTGTCAAGTCCACCGAAACGGCGTTTTCTTGAATAAAAATTTTCAATCGCCTTATCAACGTCATCCGTTGTAAGATCGGGCCAAAGTATGTCTGTGAAATAAAATTCAGAATATGCCGACTGCCAGAGAAGGAAGTTCGATATACGAAGATCTCCGCCCGTACGAATGATAAGATCCGGCTCCGGATAACCTGCGGTATACACATTTTGGGAAATATCTTCCTTTGTAATATTTATTTTTCCCTGTTCTATCAGCTTATTAACGGCATAAACGATCTCATCGCGTCCGCCGTAATTAATTGCAATATTAATTGTTTTTGTTTTGGATGAAGTAAGTTCGTCAAGCTCGTTCATTCTTTTAATAATAGAGTCTCCTCCGGGATATTCGGAAAAGAGGGTCATATCGCCGATAAAGCGATAGTGAACGTCATAGCCGTCCTTCTTTTCATAGCATTCATCAAGATATGAATCAAGTATCTTCATTATAGCATCCACCTCTTTTTGCGGACGCGACCAATTCTCTGTAGAGAAAGCATAAACCGTGGTAACCTTAACGCCTATGTCAAGGCAGTATTCAAGTATCTCACGGAATTTCTTTGCACCGTATTTGTGACCGTAATAACGCGGCATTCCGCGTTTCTTTGCCCACCGTCCGTTACCGTCCATAATAAAGGCAATATGCTTTAATCTATCGTCAATTTCAATCATAATATTCCTCAGAAAATTGTTAAATAAGGCGGGATAACGCTTGTCTCCCGCCTTTCAACAAATTATATATGCATAATTTCCTTTTCTTTTGCGGTAACTATTGCATCAATATGCTTGATGTACTTATCTGTAACATCCTGAACCTCTTTTTCAGATGTCTTGACTTCATCCTCTGTTATAGTACCGTCCTTCTTCATCTTCTTGATCGCATCGTTAGCGTCTCTTCTGATATTGCGGATGGCAACCTTGCCCTCCTCGCCCATCTTCTGAACGGACTTGGAAAGGTCGCGTCTGCGCTCCTCGGTAAGCTGAGGGAACACGAGGCGGATCATTCTGCCGTCGTTGGAGGGGTTGATTCCTATATCGGACGTGAGAATAGCCTTTTCGATAGCCTTAAGAGTTGTGGAGTCGTAGGGTGTAACGGTGAGAGTCTTGGAGTCGGAGCAGCGGATGTCAGCCATTGTGTTAATGGGAGTGGGCGCGCCGTAGTACTCGAATGTGATCTTTGCAAGAACTGCGGGATTTGCCTGAGAAGCACGGATGGTATCGAGGTTCTCCTCGAGTGCCGAGATGGACTTCTTCATTTTCTGTTCAAAAGGTGCATAATTAAGTTTCATGGTTTATATAGGTCGTGCAGGAAAGCCATCCTTCACAATCCTTCCTCCTTATTATTTATTATCAGCGGCATCAGCAGCCGCATATATTCAAAAGTTATTTTGCAACGATATCGGTACCCGGAACGTCCTCAAACATTACCTCGTAGAGGTGCTTTGGCTCGTTAAGTCGGAATACCTTTGTTTTGATCTTTGACGAAATACCGAGTGCCGCTGCTGCAAGATCGATCGCATTAAGCTCGTTAGCGAGTATTTCCTGATATGTAATCACGTCGTATCTTGTAGCCGACTTATCCTTGTTAGGATCTGCTGTGTAAATTCCGTCAACGTTCTTTGCCATAAGCAAAACGTCGGCATTGATCTCTGCAGCTCTGAGCATAGCGGCAGTATCCGTAGAGAAATACGGATTACCCGTACCTCCGGACAGAATAACGACAGAGCCATTTTCCATATATGAAACAGCCTTATCTCTGGAATAGGACTCTGCGACGGGACCAACCTCAAAGGAATTGAGTACTACCGCACCGATTCCTGCCTGAATAAGTGCATTTTTAAGTGCAAGTGAATTAATTACGGTTGCAAGCATCCCCATGCTGTCTCCGGTTACACGTTCAACCACTCTTCCGCGCGCGCCTCGGTATATATTACCTGCGCCGAATACAACGGCTATCTGAACGCCTCCCTCAACAGACGCTTTAATTGCTTCTGCGATACCTGCCATCTTTTCAAAGTCTATGACGCCATCTTTTCCGCCGCTGATTGCCTCGCCGGAAAGCTTCATAAGTACTCTCTTATATTTCGGTTCCATTCCCATAATAAAAGCCCCTTTCAAATACTGTAAACTGATATTTTTGAAACAACCTGCCATAAAGCATTATTATAAGTGCAGAATGACAGGTTGTAATAAAATTATGATACTTTAATTATTTGGATGTGAGCTTTGCGATCTCTTCAGCAAAGTTGTCTTCTCTCTTCTGGATGCCTTCACCCTTCTCGTATCTTGCGAAGGACTTAACCTTAACGTCAGCGCCGAGAGCCTTAGCAACGGAAGCGATGTACTGAGAAACCTTCATGTTGTCATCCTTAAGATATTCCTGCTCTGTGAGACAGTTGGACTCATAGAACTTGCCGAGACGGCCGGGGATCATCTTTTCGCGGATGATGTTTTCGGGCTTCTTTGCGTTTGCGGGGTCGTTCTTGATAGCGTTGAAGATAACCTCGGTCTCTTCAGCGATAACGGAAGCGGGAACGCTTTCCTTATCAACGTAAGAAACAGGGTATGCGCCTACCTGGAGAGCAAGGTTCTTTGCCATTTCAGCGAATTCAGCCTTTTCAGCAGTAGCGTCATCAGCCTCAACGAGAACAACACAACCGATAGAGCCTGCGCCGTGGATATATGTTCCAACGTGGCCCTCGATAGTTGTAAAGCGGCGGATGCTGATCTTTTCACCGATAGTGAAGATCATTTCCTGAAGCTTAGCCTCAACAGTCATATCAGTTCCTACGAACTTAACTGCAGCAAGCTCTTCAACGGTGTTAACGCCGTTTTCGATAATGGTCTTAAGAAGATCCTTAACGAAAGCCTTGAAGGATTCGTTCTTTGCAACGAAGTCTGTTTCTGTGTTAACTTCGATCATAGCGGTCTTCTTGCCTACTGTAAGAATATCAACGATACCGGCAGCAGCGATTCTGTCCTGCTTCTTTGCAGCAACAGCAAGTCCTCTTTCGCGGAGGATCTTTATAGCCTTCTCTGCATCGCCTTCTGCTTCAACAAGTGCCTTCTTGCATTCCATCATACCGATACCGGTCTTTGCGCGGAGTGCAGCAACGTCCTTAGCGGAAATAGTAGCCATTTTAAATTACCTCTCTTTTTACTGATTATTCAGCAGCAACTTCAACTTCTCCTGCTTCTGCGGGAGCTTCTTCACGGATCTCGCCCTGCTTAGCTGTGATGATAGCGTCAGCGAGAACGGAGGAGATGAGCTTGATTGCACGGATAGCGTCATCGTTACCGGGGATTACGTAATCAGCGTCATCGGGATCGCAGTTTGTATCAACGATAGCAACTACCGGGATACCGAGCTTCTTTGCTTCTGCAACTGCATTTGCTTCCTTCTTTGTGTCAACAACAAAGATTGCGGAAGGAAGTGTTTCCATGTTCTTGATACCGCCGTAGCTCTTTTCGAGGTCGAAGATCTCCTTCTGGAGAGCTGCAACTTCCTTCTTGGGGAGAAGGTCGAATGTGCCGTCTTCCTTCATCTTGTTAAGGCTGTTAAGACGGTTGATAGAGCGCTTGATTGTCTTGAAGTTGGTCATCATACCGCCGGGCCAACGAACGTTTACGTAGTACTGACCGCATCTGAGAGCTTCCTCCTTGATTGCGTCAGCAGCCTGCTTCTTTGTACCAACGAAGAGCATTGTGCCACCCTCAGCAGCCATCTTGGATACGAAGTTGTAAGCTTCCTCAAACTTCTTTACTGTCTTCTGAAGGTCGATGATGTAGATACCGTTTCTCTCGATGTAGATGTACTCCTGCATCTTAGGATTCCATCTTCTTGTGTTGTGTCCGAAGTGAACACCAGCCTCGAGGAGCTGCTTAATAGAAATAACCGACATTTTTGTTTCCTCCTTCGGTTGTAGCTGTACGGATCTTCCCCGAAAGACATCGCATGTCACCGCAGGGGATAGTGTTTCAACCGTACTTGTAATGAATTTTATTATTTGCAGTGCTTGCGCACATACACATTATATTATACCACAAATGGATTTGTTTTGCAATAGCCAAATCCATTTATTAACATCTTTTTTACAATTTAATCAATTAGTAAACTGATTACTTTTTTTGGCACAAGGAAGCCGGCTCTCCATCAGAAAAACGAACGAGGACGGTATCCTCACCAAAGCATTCTACTCTTCCCCATGGAATAACGACATCACACTTTGCGCCTATCCCGAAGAAACCGCAATCACCCGGTATGATTAGCGCGGTTATTTTTCCGCTGCACGGATCAAACTCAAAATCGGTTGCACATCCTAACCTTTTACCGTCGCAAACGTTAACGATTTCCTTGCGTCTCAGATCCGAAGTTGAATATGTCTTCATAATACAATCTCGCCCCCATACAGTTATTATACTAACTAATATGAGGGCAGACGTCAGTTTATTCTTTTTTGCGTGCCTTAAAATCTAAAAAGAGCAAAGCAAACGTAATAACAGTAATAATAAGTGCTCTCAGATACGCTGTCATTCCGCCGGCAAGCCCGA
>JBGVEZ010000094.1:0-2332 GCA_045120555.1 Eubacteriales bacterium | reverse complement strand
TGATATAATATTTACGGCAAAATACCTCATGACAAGGAGAATCAAAATGGCACAGATAATTAACGGACGCCTTGCTTACAAGGTTGGGCTTCACGTTCACACACAAAGAAGCGACGGAAAGGTTTCGTATGAGGATGCTGTAAGCATATACCGAGCACACGGATATGATATGATCGCTGTTACTGACCATTGGGTATGGAATAATGACGACACCGTGAATGGCTTCCCTGTTTTGGCGGGTTGTGAATTCAACGTCGGCGGCGGAAACGCGAAAAACGGAGTATTTCATATTCTCGGCATAGGATGCACGGAGGATCCTGCATGTGAGAAAACCGACACCGCGCAGACGATTATTAATAAAATACACGCAAAAGACGGAATCGTTGTACTTGCCCATCCCGCGTGGTCGCTGAACACTCCGGAGCAGATCATGCTGCTTGACGGTATAGATATGACGGAAATATACAATACCGTTTCTACAGTCGGAATGTCGGATAGACCGTATTCGGGTCTTATAATCGATATGCTTGCAACAAACGGACGCATTTATAAGATCCATGCCGCAGACGATTCTCATTACTATGAGGGTGATGACAACTGCGTTTCCTACGTTTGGGTGTACGCTGATTCGGACTCGAGAGAGGATATTTGCAAGGCTCTTCTCAAGGGTGATTTTTACTCTACTCAGGGTCCCGATCTTGACGTTAAATACGACGGTGAGAGGGTAACGGTAAAATGCTCTCCCGTAAGCAAGATAGCAGTTCATTCAAATATAGTATGGGCAACGAATCACGTTCTACGTGGCAACGAGCTTACTTCAATGACTTATGAACCCGTAAAGAATGAATCGTTCGTAAGAGTAGAGGTCACCGACAAAGACGGCCTTGTTGCCTGGAGCAACATCATCGTTCTCTGATCTTTTTGGAAAATATGCATCAGATCCTATTTTTGAACGAAAATTCAAACTTTATCTATTGAAAATTTCCCATTCTTGTGTTATAATATTCAAGACAAAAATATTTTTTACGAGAGGTAAAATATAATGGCTAAAACAAACATCGTTGATTGGAAAACAATCACAAACTTTGTCATCGATTCCTTCGTAGGCTACGGTATTCCCCGCGAGGATGCTGAGATCTGTGCTGACGTTCTTCTCGAGAGCGATAAGCGTGGTATCGAGTCCCACGGCTGCAACCGCTTCAAGCCCGTATATCTTGACAGAATCGAGGCAGGCATTCAGAATCCCGTAACTAACTTTGAGATCGTTAAGGAAACCGAAACAACCGCAGTTGTTGACGGTCACGACGGTATGGGTCAGGTTATCGGCTATAAGGCAATGCAGATGGCTATCGACAAGGCTAAGAAGTACGGTATGGGTATGGTTGTTGTTCGTAACTCCTGCCACTACGGTATTGCAGGCTACTACACATCTATGGCTACAAAGCAGGGCTGCATCGGTATGACCGGTACAAACGCTCGTCCTACAGTTGCTCCTACCTTCGGTGTTGAGGGTGCGTTCGGTACAAACCCCTTCACTCTCGGTGTTCCCACCGATGAAGAGTTCGATTTCAACTTCGACGCTGCTACATCCACATACCAGAACGGTAAGCTCGAGTACTACGCTCGTATCGGCAAGGATGCTCCCACAGGCGCACTCGTTGGTCTCGACGGCGAAGCATACGTTGGTACAGCGGCTGATGCTCTTAAGACAATGGCACGCGGTGAGGCTGCTCTCTGCACACTCGGTGGCCCCGGTGAAGCTCAGTGCGGCTTCAAGGGCTACGGCTTCGCTCTCTTCGTTGAGCTTCTTTCCGCTGCTCTTCAGGACGGTAACTACGGTAAGGCTCTTACAGGTAAGGGTGCAAACGGTGAAAAGGTTCCCTTCCACCTCGGTCACTTCTTCATCGCTATCGACACAGACCACTTCCTTGGCGAAGAGGCTTGCCGTAAGAAGGCAGGCGAAATCATCCGTGAAGTTCGTTCTGTAAGAAAGGCTCCCGGTGCTGAAAGAATCTACACTGCAGGCGAAAAGGAATACGAGATCCGTCTCGCTCGTGAATCCGGTGTTCCGATCAATGAATCCGTTCAGGCTGAAATGGTTGCAGTTCGCGACAAGCTCGGTCTTACACAGTACGTATTCCCCTGGGAAGAATAATCAACAAATAAATTTGGCTGTCGGGATTCCCGACAGCCTTTTCTTATTCAATAATAAAATCTGCGTATTGAGGAAGATGATCGGAAAGAACGTTAGTATAGTTCTTATCAACCGTTTCATAGCGTTTTACCGAAAGTCCCGGCGTATGGAATATATGGTCAATATACATTCCCTCTC
>JBGVEZ010000093.1:0-12881 GCA_045120555.1 Eubacteriales bacterium | reverse complement strand
GCCGATAAAAAGACCGAGGATCAAGCTGATCAAAGAACCGGTACATCCTATGGCACCCTGAGCATTCGGGTCATCACAGAAGTTACCGATAACGTACATATCCGCTGAATTATAAAGCAACTGGAGTACGTTTGTGAGCATGATCGGAATTGCATACCTGATCATATTTCCGAGGAGCTTTCCTTCGGTAATTTGGATCTCCTTCTTCTTGAATAATGCTGATGAAAACGCCATTGTGTCAACATCCTCCTGAAGATAAACTTTACTTATAATTATATCACAAAAGTGCTCCGTTTGCAAGGTTATTACGGAATTTTATTACATTTTACAAAATGTCAATCAAATAGAATCAAAAAGTTAATTTGTAAAAAAACTTCATTAATATTGATAATTTTAGCATTTACCTATAGACAAAATTCCTTTTTTATGGTATATTAATAATGTATATCTATATGTAGAGGTGAAATTATGGTTTATATGTTTCTCGCAGACGGTTTTGAAGAAATTGAGGCACTTTGTCCTCTTGACGTTATGAGAAGAGCCGGCATTGACGTGACTACGGTCGGTGTAAACCGAAAAAATGTTCTCGGAGCACACGGAATCGAGGTTGTGGCGGATATAACTGTCAATGAATTTGATGCGGCTGATTTAGATATGATAATTTTGCCCGGAGGTATGCCGGGAACCGTTAACCTTGAACATTCAGCTGTTTGTATTTCTGCAATCAGGACAGCAGCCCTTAAAGGACGATATGTTGCTGCTATTTGTGCCGCACCGTCTATTTTAGGCAAACTGGGTCTTCTTGAAGGTAAGGAAGCGGTATGCTATCCCGGATTTGAAGATGAACTTAAGGGAGCGCGAGTTCTTGATTGTGGAGTTTGCGTTGACGGCAATGTTATAACAGCAGCCGGAATGGGTGTTGCGTTGGAATTCGGACTGACACTTGTTGAGCTCCTCAAGGGCAAGGAAACCGCTGCAAAGATATTCACCGCCGTTCAGGCGCACAAGCGTTGATGGACGAAATAAGAGATAAGCATGGGCTTCGTTCTATCTTCTTTCAAAAAAGGAAGGATATAGTCTTAGGACGCAAGCAAGAGCTTGATAACGCAATATGCTCGCTTATACGATGCTTACCGGAATATAAAAAGTCCGAAAGAATACTCGTTTACAGCCCGATAAGAAACGAGATAGATTTGAATATACTGTTTGCGGATATATACAAAGATGGTAAATCAACTCTTTTTCCGCGATGCTTTGGAAAAGAAATGCGATTTGCTGCTGTCAACGCAGACAAATTGGAGCGTGGAAGCTTCGGTATACTTGAGCCATCTGTACTTTGTGAATACGCAAACGTATACACAAGCGCGGACGTGTGTATACTTCCCTGCCTTGCAGTTGATCGTAACGGATACAGACTCGGCTACGGTGGAGGATTTTATGACAGATTTCTTGCAGACTTCCCGGGAGTTAAGGTTGTAGCTGTGTACAGCGATTTTATAACGGATACTGTTTTTCATGAGAGCTTTGATATTCCGGCGGATATTATCGTTACGGAAGAAGGGATCTTCAGAATATGAAAGAAAAAAGACATATTTATACCCCAATCTTCGGTTCAGTAATTATTTTGTTGATAATGCTGATGAAGCTTGTTGATGTTTCCGTTCTTAACAGGGACAACGAGTACGTGGCGATAATTTTACTTGAATGTGTTATTTTCGCAATACCGGGGATAATATTTACAAGACTTACGTCTAGGCGCGACGATAATACTATAAAGATGGCACCGCTTAGGTCTAACACCGTCCTTATTCTTTTGTTGGCTACGCTCACGCTTATCAGCGGGGGTATTCTTTACGGATATCTTGTCTCGATATTTACGTCAAGCTCTGATATCGCTTTTAATTTGTATGACGTCTTTACCGCGAAATACGCAGATTCTGCGGGAGAGGTTATCTATTTGATTCTTGCTTACGCGTTGATACCTGCATTTTTTGAGGAATTTACGTTTCGTGGAATTGTGTTCTCGAAATATGAGACACTCTCTCCGATATATTCGGTTGTTATGAGCTCGTTGATGTTTGCGTTTATTCATCTTGATTACGTTATGCTTGCATTTTATATTTTTGCGGGCCTGATATTGGCAATCGTGTTATATTCGGTAGAGTCTGTATTTATTACTGTAACAGTTCATTTCTTATACAATCTGTTTTTCTTGTTCTGCCCGCTGTATATTAATAGTATCTATTCATCCGGCAAGGAAATTCTTCTGTTTATTTCCGGCGTGGCATTTTTCGGTTCCCTTTCGTTTCTTTGTGCGGAATGCAGGAAGGTATTTCGTAAAAAGGCAGAGACGGAGCCTGCATACAGCGGCGGTAAGAGTGTCCCGTCTGTTACGGTATGGGAGGTTATTTTATCACCGACTGCAATCATCTGTTATCTAATATATTTTGCGGCTGTCGTTATATTTTAAAAATATATACTTAATGAGGTACACATGAACAAAAAAGAAAATAATCAAAAGCAATACGAAGCAGAAGCTCTCGAAAATCTTACGGAAATAGAAGAATTGGATGAAAGCAACGACGATCTTTTTGATATGACGTCTACGTCTGATTCTCTGTCGGATGAAAGCCAAAGCAGTACTGCGACAAAGGTTGCCGTGCTTCCTAAAAAATATACTGATCTTTATTCTAAAAAGGATGAGAACAAAAAGAAAAGCTGGTTTGAACCTGCGGGATATACCGAAACCGTTTCTACAGTACACAGTGTTTTAAAGACGGTTGCATATATTGTGACAATAACGCTTGTCGGTTGCTTCCTCGCATATTTTGCAATAACAAGAATCAATGATCTGTATGCGTTTGTAAAGCCGGACGACGAGGTTGAAATCACGATTCCCGACAATGCTACGGTAAATGAAATAACGGATATTCTTTATGACGCCGGAATTATTGAATATCCCTCATTCTTCAAGCTTTATGCTGAGCTTAAGAACGCAAGCTCGCGATATGAATTCAAGGGCGGCTCGTATGTTGTAAATCCGATGATGAATTATGACGAGCTGTTTATAGTACTTGAAGGTACCGTAGAGCGAACCGTAAAGCGTATAACGATACCTGAGGGCTATACCGTCGAAGAGATAATCGATCTTTTCGTAAGTGAGGGCCTTGGTACGAAAGAGGGCTTTGAAAACGTAATTCAGAACTATGACTTTGAATACGATTTTATAGCAGAGCTTGACGCCATGGATTATACTCAGCGTAAATACCGTCTTGAGGGCTACCTGTACCCCGATACCTATGAGGTGTACACCAATAAAAGCGAGGCTTATTATATTTACAAGCTCCTTGACCGATTCAACGAGCTGTATTCTGAAAGATACCGTGAGCGCGCAAAGGAGCTTGGATATACTATGGACGAAATCATAACGTTAGCGTCCATTATTGAAAAGGAAGGTAGCAATCCGGCGGATTTTGAAGGCATATCATCTGTATTCCATAACAGATTAAAGGATCCTCGCTTCCCCAAATTTGAGAGCTGTGCTACTATTGTTTACGCGATAAAGATGGATACCGGAGTACACATACAGAAGGTTACTGCTGTTGAGCAGGATTATGAAAGCCCCTATAATACGTATAAGTACGAGGGGTTCCCTCCCGGTCCGATCTCAAATCCCGGATATGAGGCTATTACCTGTGCGCTTTATCCTGAAGTGTCTCAAAATTTCTATTTTGTGTCCACAATCGAAGGAGAGACCTTCTTTGCTGCTACGCTTGCAGAACACAACAAGAATATAGCAAAGGTGGATCAGTTGGATAAAGAATATCTCGAAAGCCTCGGGCGGTAAAAAATGGGTGCCGATATCATAAGGATATTGGCACCTTAAAAGTATACAGATAGAAAGAAGGATGATCAAATGAAACTAAAAACAGGACTTGCCGTTGGTGGATTTGGATTGAATTTTAATGATTCGATCAAATTAATATCTGAGGCGGGATTCGATTCTTTTTTCAGCGGAACGGCAACCGTTGAGGAATTAAAGAAAAGAAGGGCGCTTGCCGACCGATACGGCTTGATCTACAGCTCACTTCATGCTCCATTCAGTAAGGCTGCAGATATTTGGAACAACGGAATTCATGGTGACGGCGCGGAACAGGAATTACACGAGTGTATTGATCTTTGCCATGCGATTGAAGTGCCCATACTTGTGGTACATCCGTTTATAGGATTTGACAAACATTCTCCCGATGATACGGGTCTTGTAAGATTTAAGCGTCTTGCGGAATATGCATCCGTTAGGAACGTAAAGCTTGCGATCGAAAACGTTGAGGGCGAGGAGTATTTTGATTATCTGATGAACGGGCTGTCCGACTTTGATTCCGTAGGATTTTGCCTTGACACGGGTCATCAGATGTGCTACAATCGCGGAAGAGATTTCTTATCTGAGTTTGGAAATAAGCTTATCTATACTCACATAAACGACAATGAAGGAATAACGTATTCTGACGGTCGGATTTTTTGGCATGACGACGCGCACCTGCTTCCGTTTGACGGAATTCAGGATTGGGACAAGCTCGCCATACAGCTCAAAAAAATCGGGTACAGCGGCTTCCTTACGCTTGAGCTTTCAAAGGTGAGCAAACCAAATAGGACCTGTAACGATATATACAATAATATGAGTGCTGAGGAATACGTTTATGAGGCCGCGGCGAGAATTAACAGGCTTGCCGAAATGATAGAAAAAACATAATAAAACGGTAGGTCACCAGGAAACAGTTAAATAAATTCCTATTTATATAGCAGAAAAGAAAGAAACCCGGCAGATCTTTGAACATCTGTCGGGTTGTTTTTGTATACAGCTGGAGCAAGCCCCTGCCTTACGAATAATAGACTTATAAATTCTTTGACAAGAACGTCACGCCATATGTGACTTCCCTTTTATTTATGGTACAGCTCGATAGATTGAATGCCGCTTTTCATAACACACCTTCTTAAGTGCTTGTTATACATAAACGGGCATTTCATCAGCTTTGTGAATATCTTTGCGCGAAGTCCGAGGATCTTTCTTGAATATGATTTCAAAGCATTCTCCTCGTTTTTATTCAAGGATTCCGCCAAAAGATACGCACTTTTCATCGCATAGCTCATTCCTTCAAGCGAGCTTGGACTTATAAGTCCTGCTGCTTCACCGATAAGATAAGCATTATTTTTTCCGGGAACTATATCGAACGGAGATTTGGGGCGAAGAACGATACACGCTTCTGTTTTTTTGGCGTCTCCGAATACAAAGCCGTATCTTACGAGCTTCTTTTTTTGCGCTTCAAATCTATCGCGTGCCCTATCTATGGGGTATGCTCCGCCGAATATGAAAATGCCATCCTTTGATATCGACCATGAGCAGCAATCGGTGTTTTCCGAATCAAAAACGCAGGAGTAAAACGGTGTAGGGTTATTGTCGTTAAACCATTGCTGGATCGCCATATATGATCTTAACTTGATCTTAGGATAGACAAGATGTCTCACGGCAGATTTTGCGCCATCCGCACCAACGATAATTTTAGCAGATACCTCGTGGGATAAACCGTTTTCAACATACCGGATTTTGTGAATTTTACCGTCAAAGCTTATATTGGTTACTGTCGACGATAAATGCAAGTCAACGCAAGGCTTGATATTTTCGATCATCCACATATCAAACTTATGCCTGTCTACGTTTATGTACATACGCTGGTAAAGCTTTGTTATATTTGAATCAAGGCAAATCGTTCTTACAGAGAAGATTTGCGGATCCACGAGAACGTCTTTGGGAAGATTTAATTGCATATGTGACAGAATGTTCTGAGCATCAGGGGCAAGAAGACCGCCGCACGGCTTTTTAAAGGAGCTATCGGCGGTGCTTTTCTTGTCTATAGCTATAACAGAAAAACGATCATTTATACATGAGCAAAACGTACTTCCTGCAGGACCGAGACCAATTACTGCTATATCATAAATCATATTCTATACTATTTTCCTATCTTCGTCACGTCCGAGCGCAGTTGCGAAGAGCTGAACAGTTGCAGATGACGTGCTAAATTCAAGTATAATCTTTTGGGGCGAAACTCTGTTGAAATAACCCTTTTCTTTTTCGATTGACATAGATTATTCTATGGAAATAATGTAATCGTAAAGCGGTTGACCACCGTTTATAACAGTGATTTCTGCGTCAGGAGCAATTTTTGCCATTGATCTTTCAAGCTTTTCGACCTTTCTTTCCGGAATATCTGCGCCGTAGAAGATTGTGATAAACGACGCATCCTTATAGTGATCGCCGAGATACTTGATGCATTCTCTTGCAGAATCGTTTACCATTCTTATCTTTCCGTCGATAAGACCAAGAGCCTGTCCTGTTTTTATAACGACGTTATTAATGGTGGTGTCACGAACTGCGTGAGTAACAGAAAGCGTCTTGACCATCGTTATTGCTTCGTTCATAGTTGCTTCGTTATCCTCGGGAGATGCTGTTTCATCGAATACCATGAGCGCAGAAATACCCTGCGGAACAGATTTTGTTGAAATAACGATCACACGCTTGTCGTCAATAAGCTCAACAGCCTGCTTTGCGACCATATCAATGTTCTTGTTGTTCGGGAATACGAATACGGTGTTAGCGTTTGTATTGTTGACAGCATTTACAATATCCTGTGTGCTGGGATTCATCGTCTGACCGCCCTTGACAATAACGTCAACTCCAAGATCATAGAATGTATTGGCTATGCCGTCGCCTATGCAAACCGATACAAATCCATATTCTTTAGGTTCAACCTCTTCTGAGGGAGGTGTGAATGAAAGCTCAGAATGCTGATTGCGCATATTTTCGATCTTTACCTTTGCAAGGCTACCGAATTCGAGAGCCTTTTCAAGTACAAGACCGGGATTATTTGTATGAATGTGGAGCTTAATGATCTCTTCGTCATCTATGAACACTGCGCTGTCACCCATATAAGATATATAGGAATAAAGATCTCTGGCTGTTCCCTCACCCTTGAATTCTTCGCTTTTATCTACGATACATTCTGTGCAATATCCGAATTTAATATCTGCGGTGTTGAAATCAGAGAAATCTGCGGATTCCTTTGTTGCTTTTGCAGAAGTATCGTTTTTCTTTACGGGCTTGTTGATGAGCTCAGAATACATTCCGTTAAGCATAGTAACGAATCCGGAGCCACCTGCGTCGACAACGTTCGCCTGCTTGAGCACGGGAAGAAGATCAGGAGTTTTCTGCAAGGTCTCCTCTGCCTTTTTTACAACTCTTTCAAAGAATGCAACAATATCGTCCTTAAAGCCGGGCTTTGATGTTTCCTCAATCGCATCGTCTGCACATTCTCTCATAACAGTAAGTATAGTTCCCTCGGTAGGATTCATTACTGCCTTATACGCTTCCTCGGTGCCTCTTTTAAAAGCCTCGGCAAATTCCCTCGAGCCTGCAACCACAGCACCCCCAAACGATTTTGCAAGTCCTCTGAAAAACAGCGCAAGAATAGCACCGGAGTTTCCGCGTGCAGAGCGGAGGATCACTCCGGATATCCTGTTTGCAGTGTTTGAGATATCATTATCAGAGTCGATTGTATCTACCTCTGAAAGCGTGAGGCTCATGTTAATACCCGTGTCTCCGTCCGGGACCGGGAAAACGTTAAGATTATTTATATCCTCTTTGGAGTTGTCAAGCGCATTTGCACCCGACACAACCATATCTTTAAATTTCTGTCCGTCAATTGTCATTTTAATATCCAACCTTTATTTTTATCTCTTGGTACCTATAAAGAAGAGTGCCAGGGTGCCGGGTCCGGAATGTGATCCGATTACGGTACCTACAGGGGAAACGATGAAGTTTGTAACGTTCATTTCCTTTTTGATAATATCCTTGAGTGTTTCAACGTCTTCGATGCAATCACCGTGAGAAATGAATACCGTCTGCTCGGAGGGATCAATAGCAGTTTCTTTCATCTTAGCAGCAAGAGCAGCGATAGAGCCCTTTCTTCCGCGCGCCTTGGAAACGTTAATGAGCTTGCCTGCATCGTCTACGTGAAGAACAGGCTTAATAGAAAGCATTGTTCCGACTACGGCAGTCGTTGCGCTTACACGCCCACCTCTCTTGAGGAAGAATAGATCGTCAACCGTGAACCAGTGGCAAAGATGGAGCTTGGTTTCTTCAACGTATGCTGCAAGTTCTTCAATAGTTGCACCTTCAGCCTTCTTCTTAGCTGCGAGCCAGACAAGCATTCCCTGACCCATAGAAGCTGCAAGAGTATCAACAGTTAGAATCTTTCTTTCAGGATATGATTCGGAGAGCTCATCTGCTGCAACCTTACCCCAGTTGTAGGTGCTGCTGAGACCTGAAGAAAAGCCGATATAGATAATATCCTTTCCCTCTTCAAGCGTTTGTGTGAATGCATTTTTGAAGGATTCTATTGAAACTGCAGACGTTTGAGCCATTTTGCCGTTTCTGAGCTGAGTGTAAAAATCCTTGATATCAAGTTGATTGTTGGGAAGAGACGGACCGTCACCTACGCGAACGTCAAGCTGTATTGTTTTTAAGCCGAGCTCTTCCGCAAGCTCAACGGGAAGATCAGACGAGGAGTCTGTGAAAATTACATATTCATTCATAATAAACTTTCCTTTTCATCGTTTTGTTTACATTATTATACATAGTAATTATACCATATAATTCTGAAAATGTCAAGTAAAAACGGGAATATTTCCCTTGTTGTGATATTAAATTTTAGTTGATGTAAATATTGTTTTTAAATCATTTAAGTTTGTTGTTGCTTTGAATTTAATAAAGTTGGAAGGTTATAATATAATTCCCACAGTTATCGGGAGATATTATGCAAGAAACATAATTTTCCGGAACAACGATATCACCGTGACCGTCGGTTTTTATAACAGCGTATTGCGGAAGCTTATCGTACGTAAAAAGCATATTCTGCGTAAGAGACTCAACGTACTCCTCAAGCGTAATGTCATTTTTACAGATGTACTC
Organism: Eubacteriales bacterium; assembly: GCA_045120555.1. Classification (GTDB taxonomy): domain Bacteria; phylum Bacillota; class Clostridia; order Oscillospirales; family CAG-272; genus SIG640. Next base: position 3,859 of record JBGVEZ010000093.1, on the reverse strand, counting down.
GGCATGCGGAGCACCAACGTATCTTATATGCCATGGCTCGTAATTGATTCCCGTAACATCTTTTCTGCCATCGGGGTAACGAATTATAAAGCCGTAATTCCAGCAGTGCAGGTTGATATATTTTCCTGCGTCGGTTTTAAGGATTGAGGCACCTCCGAAGCCTTTTATGGCGACATCTGCGGCAAGTCCCGTCTGATGCTCGCTTTCACCGGGGCGTTGCGCAACGCTGCTTCCCTTCTCATCGTAAAGTGCCTGCTGCTCGTCCGCTGTTCTGTACGCACTCGTTATGTACAGCTTTTCTCCGAATTTGTCCTTAATATATGTGCTTAGAGCTGAAAAAGAGCTGTGTATGTAGGAATCAAGATAAAGCTCGGTGTCTTTATATTCGGTTACAGAACCGAATGCAAGGCTATCATTAATGGGATACTCCGCGGATACGATAATCATCGAGTTATTTTTGACCGTAGATTTGTATGAAAGAAGGGCAGATAAGGAGACGGATCTTGTTTTTTTGGTATATTCGATAAGCTTTATTTCCGTGCCGATATATATAAATTCACGCCTGAGTGCAAGCATTGCGTTTGGATACAGCCTTTGTACAAATCGGTAAGCAAAGACAGACAGAGTAAGCATGGCAACGATCAATATCAGAGTGATTATCATTTTCAGATTCTTTTTTATCATAATTCCTCCGCGTTAATTTCATTTATTTCGATTGCTGCGTCCATTGCAAGCTCTTGGGAAGCAATGGATATTACGATATCATTGTAAACCGTACATATTACGGGGACTTTATATGCTGTACTTGAAAAGTCGATATGATCGGTATTTGAATTTTTGAATCTTGCTTCCAAGGCTGTCCACTCTTTGTAAAATTCAAGCAGGGATGATATCTCATTTTTAATGCCTTTAAAGTAACGTTTTGAAAGAGCGGTATAGTTTATTTCTCGAACGAGTTCAGCGTCAAGCCCAAAATTATAGCTGCATATGCCTACAAAAACGTGCCCCTGCGTGTGTGATACGCATAAGTGAAGGTCAAGATTCGAGAACGAAAGCTTACCCGTTGGAAGATATTCGGTTTCGGACTTCCCTTTGAAGTCGGGAAGATATTCGCGGACACTGCGCTTTATCAGCGCATCCGTAGCTATGCATTCTCTTTTTGACAGTTTATTTCCGGTTTCGTTATATTTTATTTGTCGATACGGCTCGGAGTTTAAGTAGATCCTCATTATTTGCTCGTCTGTAAGCTTGGTTGAATCGAGATAATATATTTTCATAGCTGCTCCAATTATTGTGTTTAGGAAATTATACAATATCTTTTTTAATATTTACAGGCAGTTTATGTTATATTTTTTAAAACATATTTGCTGCTATTGACAATTTGATTTTTTTGTGGTATACTAATACTGTTAAATATTACAAGGACGGTAACAGTAATGAAAAAAGCATTTGAAAGACTTATGGAATATTCACTTTTTGCCACACCATCTAACGAGGCAAACGATACTTGTCCAAGCTCGGACTGTCAGCTTGCGTTTGCAGGAAAGCTTGTTGAAGAAATGCATAAAATCGGCATTTCTGATGCTTTTGTTGACGCTCATGGCTACGTCTACGGGACTATCCCTGCTAACACCGATTGCGATATTGTGATTGGTTTTATCGCGCATATGGACGTTATATCGGACGTGCCGTGTGAGGATCCTGTATTCAATTTGTTTGAGAATTACGACGGAAAGGATCTGATATTGAATTCCGAAAAGAACATAGTAATGTCTCCGGACGAATATCCGTCTATGAAAAGATATATCGGCAAAACGCTTCTTACAACAGACGGCACTACTATTCTCGGTGCGGACGATAAAGCAGGCGTTGCCGAGATTATGACAATGGCGGAGTATCTTATATCCCATCCTGAAATCAAGCATGGAACGATCAAAATTGGATTTACCCCGGACGAAGAGATAGGTCGCGGTGCGGATCTTTTCGACGTTGAAGGCTTCGGCGCGGATTTCGCATACACGGTTGACGGTGCAGCGTTTGGCGAGGTCGATTTTGAAACATTCAATGCATTTTCCGCAAAGGTGTCAGTCGATGGAGTAAGTATTCATCCCGGATCCGCTAAGAATAAGATGATAAATGCGATCGACGCGGCGCATGAATTTCATGCGATTTTGCCTGCTGCAATGAAGCCGAGACATACGGAGGCATATGAAGGATTTATACACCTTCACAGTATATCCGGTGGCGTAGAGCATGCAGAGCTCCATTATATTGTAAGGGATCACGATTACAGCAAGGCACTTGAAAAGATCGAGATAATGAAGAAGGCTGCAGAAGTGATTAATCAAAATTACGGAAGAAAAACCGTAAGTATTGAAATTAAAGAATCCTACCGTAACATGGAAGAAAAGATCCGGGAAAATATGCACTTGATCGAGAATGCATACAGGGCAATAGAAGCTTTAGGCGGAAAACCTGTTTCATCTCCCGTAAGAGGCGGAACAGACGGAGCGAGACTTTCATTTATGGGACTTCCCTGCCCAAATCTCGGAACAGGAAGCCATAATCACCACGGAAGATTTGAATATGCTTGCTGTGAGGACATGGAAAAATGTGCAATTCTTCTTGTTGAAATTGCAAAGCTATATGCCCAAAATTGAACTTATAGCTCAAAATTATTTTAAAAAGGGATACCCTCGGCTGAGAGTATCCCTTTTTTATTTTATCCTTTGAAATATTTAACTGCAGATTCGAACATTCTGATATCGAATTCACCGGGAACGTTTTTGTAAAGTCCCGAGCCGATTCTTTCGGAGTGCCCCATCTTGCCGAATACTCTGCCGTCGGGAGAGGTGATACCCTCAATAGCTGCAACAGAATTATTCGGGTTAAAGAGTATATCGGATGTAGGATTACCGTCAAAGTCGACGTACTGCGTAGCAATCTGACCGTTTGCGGCAAGTGCTGCTACTGTAGCATCGTCTGCAAGGAAGCGTCCTTCACCGTGAGAGATCGGAACAGTGATGATATCACCAACGTTAACGAGCGAGAGCCAAGGAGATTTATTGGAAGCGATTCTTGTTCTTACAAGTCTTGACTGATGGCGTCCTATTGTATTGAACGTAAGAGTGGGATCGGAATCTGTTGTATCAACGATCTTACCGTAAGGAACGAGTCCAAGCTTGATGAGTGCCTGGAAGCCGTTACAGATACCGCACATAAGACCGTCTCTGTTATCAAGAAGGTTCTCAACTGCTTCCTTAACAGAGGGGTTTCGGAAGAATGCTGTAATAAACTTACCCGAGCCGTCGGGCTCATCACCGCCGGAGAAGCCGCCGGGGATAAATACGATTTGAGATTCGTTTATCTTCTTTGTGAACTCATCAACCGAGCGAGCGACGTCATCAGAAGTGAGGTTTCTTATAACGAAAATTTCAGCTTCAGCACCTGCCGTTCTGACCGCCTTCGCACTGTCGTATTCGCAGTTTGTACCCGGGAATACGGGGATTATAACCTTAGGCTTTGCAGAAAGTACGGAGGGAGCTTTTCTGTTCTCTGCTGTGTAAGCGAATGCTTCATAAGTAGTAATATCTGTCTTAGTATATGCAGGATATACCTTTTCAAGCTTTCCTTCATACGTTGCGAGAAGGTCCTTGAGGCATACTGCTTCACCGTTAAATGAGATGGCTTTTGCAGCAGTAGTTTTACCGAGAAGTGTTGCGCCTTCGGGCAGCTCACCGATAACCTCAGCAACGAACGAGCCGTAAGAATATCCGAAAATGTCGTTAAGCGTTACAGCATCGTCAAATTTAAATCCTACCATGTTACCGAAGCACATCTTCATAACGGATTCAGCTAT
>JBGVEZ010000092.1:0-7416 GCA_045120555.1 Eubacteriales bacterium | reverse complement strand
CAACGCAGCAAAGTGTCAGCAGCTCGGTATCGATACTGCTAACCTCGAAAAGCTCGGCTACGTTGCAATCGAAGAAAACTGATAAGCATTTGATAATAAAATAAATTTGGGCTGCGTCATACCTATTCTCCGGTGTGACGCTCCCTTGCATAATATAGTGCCGACGTTATCGGCATTTATTTAATTTGAAAGGTAATCGAAAAAATGAATTTCTTCACCAATTTGCTCGGTACACTTCCGGGTGCGGCGGCTCAGGGACTCATCTGGGGGCTTATGGCGATAGGTGTTTACATCACCTTTAAGATATTGAACGTTGCCGATATGACCGTCGATGGCTCCATCTGCACCGGCGCGGCTGTTTGTACCGTGCTTATAACTCTCGGAGTAAACGTCTGGATAGCTATGCTCGGTGCATTTATCGCAGGAGCTCTCGCCGGATTTGTTACAGGACTTCTCAATACCATGCTCGGAATTCCCGTAATTCTGTCGGGTATCCTTACACAGCTTATGCTGTGGTCTGTAAACCTGATAATACTCGGCGGATCTATCGTTGCTCTTACAAGACTTAAATACGCGGATAAGGTCCTTATCTCCTCGGACAGCTCCGCAATGAACCCCACGGTGTACATCACTCTCGGAATTCTCGTGGCAGTTTGCGCCGTGGTTATAGCGATCCTTTACTGGTTCTTCGGAACTGAATTCGGTATGTCTCTTCGTACCACCGGTAATAATCCCGAAATGAGTCGTGCGCAGGGCGTTAACACAAGCTTTGTTCAGGTGTTCGGTCTCGCGCTGTCCAACGGTATAGTAGCGTTCGCGGGCTCGCTTCTCGCACAGCAGCAGGGCTCGGCAAGCATCAATATGGGACGCGGCGCTATCGTTATCGGTCTTGCCGCAATCATCGTCGGTGAGGCACTCTACCCGAAGAAGACAATGAACTTCAGCGTCAGACTTATGTTCGTCGTATTCGGCTCTATAATCTATTGGTTCGTATATCAGATAGTCATATTCCTTGGTCTTCCCAGCGAATATCTCAAAATGCTCTCCGCACTCGTGGTTGCCGTATTCCTCGGCTTCCCGTTTGTGAAAAAGCGTTACTTCTCAAAAAAGAAGAAGGGAGCGGTAAATAAAAATGCTTGAAATTAAAAACGTATACAAAACCTTCAATGAGGGTACCGTAAACGAAAAAAAGGTGTTCGAGGGACTTTCTCTCACGCTTGAGGACGGCGATTTCGTTACCGTTATCGGCGGTAACGGCGCGGGTAAATCCACAATGCTTAACGTCGTTTCGGGTGCATACTCCGTAGACGACGGTCAGGTCATTATAGACGGTGTTGACGTTACAAGGCTTCCCGAATATAAGCGAGCAAAATATATCGGCCGTGTTTTCCAGGACCCGAGAATGGGTACAGCGTCGGATATGTGGGTTGAGGAAAATATGTCTGTTGCGGACAGCCGCGGACACAAAAGAGGTGTGCGTTGGGCTATAACCGAAAAGGACAGAGAAAGATACCGCAAAAAGCTCGAGATCCTTGACCTCGGACTCGAAAACCGCCTTTCCACCAAAATGGGTCTGCTTTCCGGCGGTCAGCGTCAGGCGGTAACTCTTCTTATGGCTACTATGAATAACCCGAAGCTCCTCCTGCTCGATGAGCATACCGCCGCTCTTGACCCCAAGACCGCCGCAAAGGTTCTTGAAATAACTGATAAGCTCATTAACGAAAATAAGCTTACCGCGCTTATGATAACTCATAATATGAAGGATGCCATCACATACGGAAATCGCCTTATTATGATGAATAACGGTAAGATAATCTTCGACGTCAAGGGTGAGGAAAAGAAGAACCTCACTGTAGAAGCACTTCTCGCAAAATTCAGCGAGGCAAGCGGAAGCGAATTTGCAAGCGACCGCGCACTCCTCAGCTGATACGGAAATAAGAACAAATGAATAAGGAAATTCTTACTCCCGAATCGGAAAAGGAAGAGAGAGCTCTTATTCGCAAGCTTTACGGATTGGTATATCCCGATGGGAAATCCTCCTCGGATTGGAAGGACGTTCTCCCGTCGGGTGATCCGCTTGAAATTTTTTACGATAGCTTCAGTAAGCTTGACGGCGTTTCCGATTACGCGGACTTGCGCTTTAGATGTTTACTGAAGCTTATTTGTTCGTCATCGATGCTTACCTACGTTGATCGTATCGGATCGCTTTCGGATGCGACGTGGGAGAATGAGGACCCGATACCGACCATTGCACTGATCAAAACTATTTTCGATATGCGTTGCAGGGAGTCTCTGGCGGTCATTTTTTACACGGGAAGGGCAGAGATAAAGGCGGTGTATGAGAGCATGTCGTGGGATATGTTCTGCTGTGATTCGGATAACGAGAGACTGAAGGGGTATATAAGAAGGAATGCTCCGTGTAATTTCGTTATGATACATTCCCATCCGGGGAGATCACTTGCGGCATCCGAGGATGACATAAGATTTACCGAGAGCATTATTGAATACGCCGAAATGCTCGGATCAAGGCTGACGGAGCATTTTATTATACCGTGCTTCGGTGAGTCGGATGATTTTATCGGGGTACTCGGCGAAATGGGGAAGCGCAGGCTTCTTGATTGAACAAGAGCTTTTTAAATTAAATAAAAAATCCCTCGGCAGTTCAGTATGCCGGGGGATTTTTTTGTCCGCAGCGGGGATTCGTGTATCTTTTGCTACGGTTATGGAGCTTATGGTTAATATCAATCCTTCGAGTACCTTCTGCGTCTGCATATTGCGGCGAAGGCGCAGTATTCGCAGGGATATTTCTTGTTTATGCATGCGGGGGAAGCGTCGAAATCACCGTCGGCGATACGGTTGACGGTACCTCTTATCACGTCTTCTGTCTCATCAAGCAGAGAGTTAAGCTCCTCACTTGTGTACGCCGCTAGCTTTGCAGATTTCTTTTTTACAAATAGCGAATTCAGAACTCCGCTTGCGCCGATCGTTGAAAGAATGAGCGAGTTTATCTTGTCGGTGTCCTCAAGCTCGGAGGCGCTGTTCAGCGTTATCTTCGGTGTAGCGGACGAAAGATAAAGGAAGCCGCCCGGATTCTCGTTGCCGTTGCTTGTTACCGCGCGAAGATAAAGCGGAAGCTGGAGATCGGTTCCGTTTTCGAGGTTTTCAAACGAAAATTCCTTTGAGCCGGTCTTGTAGTCGATTATGCGAAGATAGCTCTCATCGTCAGATTTCGCCTTGTCAATTCTGTCTATTCTTCCGTTGATAACGGCTCTTTTTTTTGCGTCTATCACGAGTCCTCCGCTTGCCGCCGTGTTGTACTCGTAAGCCATAGGGGTGAATTCGGTTTGCGTCATGTCGGCTGCAACGTAGGATGCAAGGATCGAAGCGTTGATCGCGGTTCTTTCAAATGCGATTCTTATGCGCTCGTTGTCGCGCAGATGCGGAGGACAGATCTCATCGTAGTACGCACGTGCGGCATTTTCGCATATTTCGCCGGCATCTATCCCATCAGCAGAGCCACCGTTGTCCGCAACTGCATTCAGGTAATCCTCAAGTGCCTTATGCACAAGATTTCCCGAAAGACGGGAATTGAATCTGTGGTGCTCACCGCTGTCAAGCTCTAAAAGCTTGTCGCAGAAATACATGAAGGCGCATTTGTTATATTTTTCAAGAGAGGTCGGCGACGTGTAAAGGGTATCTCCAAAAACGGCGTCCACGTCCGACGTCGGAATCGTGTGCGAATACGAAAGGCTTCCGCCGTTGTATGTCAGCTTATCGTTTGACGACGTGTCGTTTACTATGGATAATAAGTATTCGTAAAGCTCGCTTTTCGGGAATTTTGATGCGATAAAGGGCAGAAGCGACTTCGCATCATAGAGAAGCTCGGGAATCACGTCCTCAAGCTTTCGCACCTTTATTTTACTGTCAAGATAGCAGATTTTGGCTATTGCAGAGCATGGCTGACCCGTACCGTCAGAGCCGTTCTTTTCGGCAAATGTGAGTATGAGCCTCTCTTTTGCCATCGATATGCTTCGCCAGAAAAAGAGGTATTCGCGCGACGCCGATTTGCACGCGTCAGACGAGAAGGGAAGACCCTCTGTGCGAAGTCTCTCCTTTTCGGAGGTTGAAAGAATGCCGGAGGATTTTGCGGATCTCGGAAAGGCACCGTCATTACAGCCGATAAGAATTATCTGCCTGTGACCGAAGGATCGGTAGAAGGAAGCGTCCGCAAGCACGACCTCGTTCTGACGCGTGGGGATAGATCCGATGTCGGCAGACGCAAAGAGCAGCTCAAGCAGAGCGCACGCCTCGCTTACGTCAAGCTTAACGTCATCTCCAAGCGCAAACGAAACGTCGTCAAGCAGCCGTACGGTGGTTTTGTAAATGCGCGCCGTTTGATCCGCCTCACGAAGCTCACCCGCATCAGAAAGCTCGTCTGCTAAACGGATAAGCTCCTCGCGCGCGCCTGCGTATTCGAGAAATTCAAATACCGTTTTAAGAATTTCGGGCGCAGTGTTCAGCTTTGTTATTCTTTTTTCGAGTTCAAGGATCGGAAGCAACACGCCCTCGCGGATCTTGTTTGCACTTTCGGTGTACTTTTCATCGCTTTCGCTCCTGTAATCGAAGTTGCGGTACGGAGCGGTAAATTCATCCTCGCAAAGCTGACGTTTTCCGCTGAGCGACCAGCGTGACGTATAGAGCTCAAAGCGGTGAACGTCGTCCGCATCCGCTCTGCAAAGACCGCATTTGAGGTGCGCAGTGACGTCCTCGCGTCGCCAGCCGTTGCAGATTATGCGCAAAAGACTCGTTATGTAGGTGACGAAAACACGGTCTGAGAGGGGAGTTCTGTCCGAAGTGAAGAGGGGAATCCCTGCTTCTGCGGCAGCTGCGGCAAGCATCTTTTCGTATCTTTGCGGATTGCGGGAGATAATTGCGATATCCCCGTAGCTGCATCCGTTATAAGCTGCTCTCTTTATAAGGTTAACGCAGAGCGCGACCTCCTGAGATGCGTCGGGACAGCTGTATATTTCGATCGGGCTATCCTTGTCGGGACCACTGTACGGAAGCGCGTCGATGCGCCAGACGTTGTCCTGTATATATTTGAGAGAAGCGCAATTTATGTCCGATTCCTTGCGAACGACCTCTATCGGAATGCCGTACTCCTCTGCCACCCGTCGGAGCATTACGTAGGTCTCGCGTATGTCCTCAAACTGAAGCGTTGTTTCGACACCGACGTCGGTTGGAAAGGCGAAGCTCACGTCCGCGCGCCGTATCAGCTGTTCAAGGATGGAAAACTGGATCGGCGTAAAGTCGGTGAAAGAATCGACGAAAAACTCACAGCCGGAGAATACGTCGTGCTTTTTCAGTATGGCGTTAAGCTTTGCAAGGGAGTCGTTCGAGTCGGAATACTTGCTTCCGCAGAGAGCCTTGTACGCCGAATAGATAAGACTGATGTCGCCTATCTTGCCTGCAAATGCGGGAGAATCTGCAAGAAAATTCTTTGCGTCCGCAAGATCGTCGGGGCTTATGCCGGATGCCTTAAGCTCGTCGATGCATCCTATCATCGCCGGCGTGAGTCCCTCGATGCCCATACGACCGTAAACGCTGAGATATGGTCTCATCTCACGGATCGCGCGCCACATAAAGAGCGTTTTTATCGGCTTTGAAAGCATCTTGTATGAAAGACCGCCGTATTTTCTCTGCGCGATGTCCGAGAGGAGGGAGAAGCTTGCAACCGTGAATGAAAGCGGCGCGGAGGGTGGGAGCGTACGTACCGATTCGTCCTCGTATGCAAGCACCTGCTGCTCGGGCACGAGAAGATATGACTGTTTTTTCCTCTTTACGTTTTTTTCGATCTCACCATAAAAGAGCTCGCGTATTTCCTTTGTGCCGTAGGCACAGTATATTTTTATCATATAATCCTTTCCGAAACGCAAGTGCATCAGTAGATCAGCGTGATGCTGCTTTCCTTCTTTGCCTTCAGGACGCTTTTTCTGAAGCTGAAATAGTAGTATTTTCGTAGCATAAACACGTTCTCCGCGTCCTGCCTGTAATGGAGATAATATTTCCTGCCGCCAAATCCCGATCCTCTCCAGAAGGAAGGGGACACTATGAAGACGGTTGCGCTTTTGCTTGTCGACAGCTCGTCTGCAAGTCCGTGAAGAAATCCGCTGCCGAAAGCTGAATCCGCCGATTCAGAGAAAAGGACGTATATCTCTTCGCTGTTTGCTGCGTTTTTCAGATATTCGTTCGCTCTTTTCTGCCCGACTGCAGATATGATAAGAGTTGTTACGGCTATTAAGGCTGCTATCGGTATCAGAATGAGCGTGAGAGTTGATACGATTACAATGTGGGTTCCTGCTTCAATTACAGCGGCTGCAAACGTAAGTATCTTCATTACCGTTGACAGAATCCGTATACGTGACAGCCAGAGAAGTGCCTTGCGAATCCGCCTATAGATGTTGCTTGCGTGCATTGAGTGGAACAGATATCCTATATAGCTTTTTGACGTGGACAGCCGCCTTGCGCTCTCACCCGCATCAGCCGTTGTGCTTGTCTGTGCTTCGCCGTTATTCAACGTCGGTTCCTTTCGTATCATCCGATTTTTCCTCGCCTTCAAGCAAAGAAAGGTTGCGCAGTATTACGTCGCGTCCACGCCATGAGTAGGCACGACGAAGAAAATCATCCTCGTCCATCGATCTTACAAGCTCACTTGTGAGGGACGGCGTTACGCTTTCACAAAAAAACGGTATTTTGGTGTATAGCGAGCCTCGTGCTCTTGCAGCGACGGTTATCGGGCATACGTCCTGACAGACGTCACAGCCCCATGCGCATTTGTACTTTCTTATAAGATTCTTTTCCGTATCGGAAAGCTCTCCCTTTTTTTGAGTGACGGCGGAAAAGCAATCACAGCCGTAAATCGTCATCGGGCATTCGGTTTTACATTTCCCGCAATGAATACACACGGACTCCGTCGGCGCATCGGGCGGTAAGACCGCGTCGGTTATAAGCTCTCCGATAAAGAAGAAGGAAGAATATTTTGCGTTCATTATGAGCCGATTATCCCCGAACGTGCCGATTCCGCATTTTACCGCCGCATCACGCTCGTCTATGGGAGAATGGTCGGCAAACAGGGCAAATTTGTTTTTGGGAAACTTTTCGTAAAGTGCCGGGAGCAGCGCGCGCCCAAGCTCTCTTATGAAAAAATGATAGTCGCGTGAGACGGCGTATGCCGATATGTTACGCTCGCTTGTGTCAGCCGTTTCTGAAAGATAGGGGATTGCAAAAACGATGCACGTTCCGTCCTCTATGCCCTCTCTTTTCAGAAGGTATTCCCGTTCTATACGGCATTCCCTCAGCGGAACTGCGCCCATAAGCTCTATACCCTCTGCCAAAAGCATACTTTTTATGAATTCT
>JBGVEZ010000091.1:0-8064 GCA_045120555.1 Eubacteriales bacterium | reverse complement strand
GAACAACAGTGGCAACGGCGTTCGCTTCGGGTACAGGTACAGAGGCGGATCCCTTCGTAATTGCAACACCCGAGCAACTTGCTTACCTCGCGCAGAGCGTCAAGAATCATGAAACATATGAGGGAAAATACTTTGTTCTCGGTGCAAACATCGACCTCGGCGGTAAGGAATGGACTCCTATTGGCGTTTTTTATACAAGCAATGAAGAAAAAGAAAACTATGCAGATAATGCTCCTTTTAAGGGTTCTTTTGATGGAAAAGGCTATACCGTAAGTTATTTCGTTATTACGGCAGGCGCTGATACCGTTTACGCAGGTCTCTTTGCTTACGTTGACGGTGATTCCGTGATCAAGAATTTTAACATTGCAAAGGCAACAGTTGCAGGCAAAAACTATGCAGGCGTTCTTGTTGGTAAGTTTGCAGGAAAAGAGCTTAGCGGAATCGTTATAGGCGAAGATTGCTCGTCAACCGCTACGGCAAGCATCGGCGGCGTTGCGGGCAGAATCGTAGGCGCAGAGGCAAAATATCTCGTTAACTACGCAGCTGTAAACGGAACAAAGGCGGATTCTTCAACCTTTGCAGGCGGTATCGCGGGAACTGTAGGCGGCGGAGCAACTCTCTCTTACTCTGCAAACTACGGTAAGGTCACAAACATCGGTGCGTTTACCGGCGGTATTTCCGGCATTACAGGCGGTGACAGCGGAACAGGTACTCTCGATAACGTAGTTAACTACGGTGAGGTATATTATGCGTACGAATCCGATAAGGACTGGTACGTTGGCGGTATTGCAGGCTGCTTCGGACGTGATACCGGTGTAGAATATAACAACTCCAATCTTTACAATCTCGGAAAAGTATCCGCTAATGCAGGTAATACAACTGCGTATGTAGGTGAGATCGTTGGTCAATCACGTAAGGGTATAATCAATATTAATAAGGCATACTCAATAGATATTGAGGGCAAGGATCTTGTAGGTACGAATTCCGGAACTCTCAATTCCACGGACGTTGTAAACAAGACCGAGGCTGAGATCAAGGCTCTCACAGCTGCAATCGATGCAAAGATCGCGGAAAACAAGGTAACTCCTCCCGCAGCTCCCGAGACCACAACTCCTTCGGCTCCCGAAACCACAGCTCCTTCTACCCCCGAAACAAACGCTCCCACAACAACACCTGTACAGCCCTCCAATCCTGAAACAGGTGACGTTTCCGCAGTAATTCTTGCGGCAGTTTGCGTAACAGGTCTTGCAGCAGTTATGGTTGTAAAGAAGAAGGAAAGATAATTATCTATATAAGCAAATTGAATTTGAGGGTACTCCGCAAGGGGTACTCTCTTTTTGCGTTTGTTATATTGCGCGCCCCGTCCGCCTCTTTTGCAAGGCAAAAGAGGTTGCAGTCCTGCGGACTGCAAGGCTTCCGCAAGCGGAAGCCCGGACGGGGCGCGAATAAAAACGTCACAAAAAAAGGAGCCCTCAAAAGAGAGCCCCCGATTTAAACTATTCAGCAGCCGCAACCGCAGCCACAGCCGTTGTTGTAGCCTGTGTTTCCGCAACCGCAACCGTTTCCGTTACCGCAGAAAAGGATGAGGAGAAGCGCAATGATGATGATCCAAGTTACGCAGTTGTTGTCAAAAAGATTGCAAAGGCAGTTCATAATCTGTCCTCCTTGAATTGTATTTCGGCTTTCGCCTTGGTACATAATATGAGGAGGTGCGACCTTTTGCGACAAAAATTTACGCTGTTTTATATATTATTTTCTTCCGTCCGGGAAGTCGGAGAATTCAACGGGCCTGCCGAGCCTGTCGGATTCAAACGCCGCCTCCATGATCTTCATCGAACGCATGAGCTGAACGTGAGTAACCTCAAGATCTTCAACGCCGTCAATAGCCTTTACGAAATGGCGGTAGTAGTCGTGAACGTCAGAGTCTGGTCTGTCAAGCTCGCTTGTGGATATCGTATTTTCGTTTCTGGGAGCCATTGTCTTTGTAAGACCTGCAGCGGTAACTACAGGAACAACGTCCTTCTCTTCCCAATTTTTGCAGCACACGATCTTTGTCTTGTCTCTCCAGTCATTGATGATCGCAGAGCCGTTGGTTCCGGTCATGTAGAAACGGGGGAGAGAAATGAAATGAGATGTTCCGACCTCAATGTGCGCGACAAGACCGCCCTCGAACATGAGATCGAGCTTAAAGCCGTCGTCAACCTCAGAGTTCGTTATGTGGTCGCAAACGCAATATACCTTTTCGATAAGCTTGTCGTTGATGATGCCGAGCATCTGGTCGATAAGGTGAACGCCCCAGTCAAGGATCATTCCGCCGCCGTGCTCCTTCTTGCCTCTCCAGTCGCCGGGGATTCCGCGCGAGCCCTGAATTCTCGACTCAACTCCGAACACCTCGCCAAGCTCGCCTGACGCGTAAACCTGCTTCATCATAAGGTAGTCAACGTCATATCTTCTGTTCTGGTGAGTGGTAAAGAGCTTGCCGTACTTCTTGGCGGCGTCAAATATTTCCTGAAGATCGGTGCTTGAAAGAGTTACCGGCTTTTCGCTGATAACGTGCTTGCCCTTTGACATTGCTTCGATTGCAAGGGGCTTGTGAAGCTCGTTGGGGGTAGCAATGGTTACGAATTCAATTTGCTCGTCCGAAAGAAGCTCGTCGAGTGAAGCATACGCGTGAATTCCGTTTGCTTCTGCCTCGGCAGCCTTAGCCGGATTAATATCATAAATTCCGCAAAGCTCAACGACGTCACTTGCGAGCATATATCTTGTGTGCCATTTTCCCATTCCGCCGTAACCGATGACGGCGCACTTTTTCTTATTAGCCATAATTTTACTCCAGTCCGTTTTTAGTTTGTCCGCAAACAGAGCTTGCGGCATACATGGTCGTATATAATAATTATAAGCCAATTGTTGCTTATTTTCAAGACGGAATTCGTTATTTTGCAGACAATAATTGCTGCTTTACAAAATTCGACCTAAAAAAATGCCGAGATTTAAAAATTGCAGAAAAATTTACAAGTTATACATTGCCTTTGTGAGAGAAATAATATATAATATTTAAGGAATAATATTTTAACTGAACTTTGAGGTTTTTTATGCAGGATCAGAGCCTTATACGCAATTTTTCAATCATAGCACATATAGATCACGGTAAAAGTACCCTCGCAGACCGTATCCTTGAGCAGACAAATGCTGTCAGCCAAAGAGAAATGGAATCGCAGGTCCTCGATAATATGGATATCGAGCGTGAGAGAGGAATTACCATAAAAGCACGCGCCGTCCGACTTGAATATACGGCAGACGACGGAAAAAACTATATCTTCAACCTTATCGATACTCCCGGTCACGTCGACTTTAACTACGAGGTCTCCCGCTCGCTTAATGCTTGCGAGGGCGCGATTCTCGTTGTTGACGCAACACAGGGAATCGAGGCGCAAACGCTTGCAAACGCATATCTTGCGGTCGATTCCGACCTCGAGATACTCCCCGTTGTAAATAAGATCGACCTTCCCAGCGCAGACGTTGCTAAGGTAAGGGACGAAATAGAGGACGTCATCGGTATTCCCGCATCCGATTGCCCCGCAGTTTCCGCAAAAACCGGCCTTAACATAAAGGACGTTCTTGAGCGCATAGTAACCGATATTCCTGCACCGTCTGGCGATCCGGATGCCCCGCTCAAGGCACTTATATTCGACTCTTACTACGACAGCTACCTCGGCGTTGTCGTTTACATCCGTATAAAGCAGGGAAGACTCAAAGCGGGCGACAGAATAAGATTTATGAATAACGGCAAGGAATTTGACGTTGTCAGCGTCGGCTCGATGGAGCCCTTTGGACTTAAGGAGCGTGACGAGCTTTGCCCAGGTGAGGTCGGATTCCTTACGGCTTCGATAAAGAGCGTTGAGGATACCGCGGTCGGTGATACTGTAACGCTTGCACAAGATCCCGCAAGTGAGCCGCTTCCCGGATTTAAAGAGGTTCATCCGATGGTGTACGCCGGTATCTATCCCGCAGACGGTGCAAAGTATCAGGACCTCCGTGATGCCCTTGATAAGCTTCGCCTTAACGACGCCGCACTTACGTTTGAGCCCGAAACGAGTATCGCTCTCGGCTTCGGATTCCGTTGCGGCTTCCTCGGACTCCTCCATATGGAGATCATCGAGGAGAGACTTGAAAGAGAATTTAACCTCGACCTCGTTACAACCGCACCGAGCGTTATATACGAGGTAACACAGAAGGACGGAACCGAGATAAGGATCGACAACCCCTCGAATTTCCCCGCTCCCGATGCAATAGAGGAGGCGCGCGAGCCGATAGTAAAGGCGAACATCATAACTCCCACTGAATACGTCGGCGGACTTATGGACCTCTGTCAGGACAGAAGAGGCGTGTTCGTCGATATGAAATACATCGACGAGCAGAGAGTGGAGCTTCACTACGAGCTGCCTCTCAACGAGATAATCTACGATTTCTTTGATGCTCTCAAGAGCCGCTCGAAGGGATATGCATCGCTTGACTACGAGATCGCCGAATACCGTGCGTCAAAGCTCGTAAAGCTCGATTTTCTGCTTAACGCAGAGCAGGTGGATGCGCTTTCCTTCATCGTTCATGAGGAAAAGGCTTACGGCAGAGCAAGAAAAATTGCCGAAAAGCTGAAGGAAAATATTCCGAGACAGCTTTTCGAGGTTCCGATACAGGCGGCGATAGGCTCAAAGATCATCGCAAGAGAAACTGTAAAGGCACTGCGTAAGGACGTTCTTGCAAAATGCTACGGCGGTGATATCACGCGTAAGAAGAAGCTTCTGGAAAAGCAGAAGGAAGGAAAGAAGAAGATGCGTAAGCTCGGCTCGGTTCAGGTGTCTCCCGAGGCATTTATGGCTGTGCTTAAGCTCGACGATAACTGATATACGAATAAAAATATACCGCAAAGTGCGGAATACGGAAAGGATGATAAACATGGCAAGCAGCTTGGGATCAAGAGGAAAAAGACCTCTCGGTATTTACGTTCATATACCGTTTTGTAAATCAAAGTGCAGCTACTGTAACTTCTGCTCGTATACGAACGTATCGCAGAACGTTATGGACAGCTACGTGAATGCACTCCTTCTCCAGGCGGAGGATTTTGCTGTTCAGTGTAAGAATCATTACGTTAACAGTATATATATCGGTGGTGGCACACCCTCTGTGCTTAAGCCGAAGCAGCTTACAAGAATAATCGACTGTATCACAAAGCTCTATAAGATAGACCGTTCAATGGAAATAACCGTTGAGATAAACCCCGCTACGGTAACCGTTGACGATTTGAAAAAGCTCTTTAACGCAGGCGTGAACCGCTTGTCTATCGGAATGCAGAGTGCAAACAACAACGAGCTTCGTGAGATAGGCAGAATACACACTTATGAGGAATTCGAAAAAACGTACAACGCCGCAAGATACGTCGGCTTTGAAAATATCAACGTTGACGTTATGTACGGAATTCCCGGTCAAACCAGAGAAAGCTTCTCGAAGACCATCGATAAGGTGATTGCGCTTGAGCCCGACCACGTTTCTCTGTATGCCCTTAAGATAGAGGAGGGAACACCTCTTCATAAGCTTCAGGATAAGTACGTTTTCCCGAGCGACGACGATCAGAGCGATATGTACCTTGAGGCAGTAAAGAAGCTCAGAAAGGCATATATCTATCCCTATGAAATAAGCAACTTCGCGCGCAACGGCTGCGAATCTGCGCATAACCTCAAGTATTGGTTCAGCGAGGAATACGTCGGTCTCGGCGTTGCCGCACATTCTTATCTCAACGGCGAAAGATTCGGCGCAACAAAGAACCTTAAAACCTATATCTACGCTATGACCTACGTAAAGAAAAAGATCCCGATCTACGTTTCCTATGAGGAAATAACAGAGGCAGAGGCTGCAAAGGAATATTTCCTTCTTAATATGCGACTCTATCAGGGAATCGATTTTAAGGATTTCGAGAGAGAATTTGGTAAGGAGACGGCAAAAACGTACCTCCTCCCGCTTGAAAATTACGTTGATGCCGGATTTGTTACCGTCAATAAGGGCATATATTCATTTACCGAAAAGGGAATGCTTGTAAGCTCTTATATCAAGACGGAGATACTTGCGCAGATCGACGAGGCGCGTAAGGCAAACTCGACCGCAGAGACGGACGGCGGACCTATGGACGAGGCTGTCGAGGATACATCGGGCGACATTATTTAAAAAGATTTGAAGGGCGAATAACAGCCCCGATAATGCATATAATATAAACAAAAAACAAAACATAGTTGAAAGGAAATATCATCATGGCAGAAAACATAGAAAAGAACCTCACAACTCCCGAGGAGGATATCCCCGAGATCTACACACTTACAGACGAGGAAGGCAACGAGACCGATTTTGAGCTTATCGCATACGCAAAGCTCAACGATAATCTCTACTACGCAATGGTTCCCGTTGATTCCGAGAGCAAGAGCGGAGAGGACGTTTTCGAGGAATACGTAATTCTTAAGGTCGTACTCGACGAGGACGGCGAGGAAACTCTTGAGAGCATCGATGACGACGAGGAATTCGATATGGTAGCTGATTACTTCGACGACAGATTCGACGAGGAATTCAACTACGACGAGAATTGACGCGCAAAACGAATTACTTCCTGCGGTGTTCGACACCTTTCGGGTATGTGGAACCGACATGATTATAAAGGAGCCCGAAATAAATTCAGATTGCGGTTTGCAGACCTCTCCCGTATTCACTCGGTTGACTTGTCCCGACAGCTTACGGGAACGCTGGGAGCAGTAAAGCATGAGATAGGGCACCACCCTGGACTGCAGGGTTCTTATCTCCCGAAGAATCGGCATTGCGGGATGGGGTTGTCGTATTTGCGACAACCCCACTTTGATTTTTAAATCAGAGCATATCACATTTTACATAAAGGACGGAGTTTATTATGAAAAGAGCAAGCGGTGTTCTTATGCACGTTTCTTCATTGCCGGGCCAGTATTCTGAGGGCTCGTTTGGCAGAGAAGCGTACGATTGGATAGATTTTCTTGCGGAAAGCGGATTTACCTGTTGGCAGGTTCTGCCCTTCTGCCTTCCCGACGAATATAATTCACCGTATAAATCCTACAGCGCATTCAGCTTGAATCCTTATTTTATCGACCTCCCGACTCTTGCCAAAAAAGGTCTTATAACTCAGAGTGAGCTTGACGGCGCAAGACAGCAAACGCCATACAGCTGTGAATTTAACAGACTTTCACGGGAAAGAATTGAGCTTTTGTCGCTTGCCGCATCACGCGTGCGTGACAGAAGCGGAGTTCTGGCATTTATTAAGGACCATCCGCATACCGAGGAGTTTTGTCGCTTTATGGCACTCCGTGAGGTGAACGGTAAAAGGGAATGGCAGGAGTGGGATACGGACGAGCCTGATGCCGATGTTTTGTTCGCATGGGAATTTATGCAATACGAATTTTACACGCAATGGACAGCCCTTAAGGCGTATGCAAACGGGAAGGGAATTTCAATAATCGGCGATATCCCGATATACGTTGCGCTTGACAGCTCGGACGTAAGAAATAATCCGTCCATCTTCCGCCTCGACGGAGATAACCGCCCTACTTTCATAGCAGGTGTTCCGCCCGACTACTTTGCAAAGGACGGTCAGATTTGGGGAAATCCTCTTTATGACTGGGATGAAATGGCAAAGGACGGGTACAAGTGGTGGCGCGAAAGAGCAGCGTTTATGGCGGAGCTGTTCGACGGTGTGCGCATAGATCACTTCAGAGGACTTGAAAGCTACTTTGCGATTCCCGCAAACGAAAGCACCGCCCGTAACGGCAAATGGGTAAAGGGTCCGGGCATCGAGCTTGTGAATGCACTTAAGGAGGCGGCTCCCGAGTGCTTCTTTATCGCTGAGGATCTCGGAGACATTACTCCCGAGGTACGCGCGCTTGTGGATGAAAGCGGATTTCCGGGTATGCGTGTTTTACAGTTCGGTTTCCTCGGAGACAAGAACTCACCCCATCTTCCGCATAACTATGATAACAACTGCGTTGCCTATACGGGTACGCA
>JBGVEZ010000090.1:0-2593 GCA_045120555.1 Eubacteriales bacterium | reverse complement strand
CCTCGATAATTGCTACGGTAAGATCGCGTCCGCATCACTGAGCTATGACGTTACCTTCCTTGCGGTCGTTCGGCTTGCACTGTCCGGAAAGCCGTTTGTCATATCGGCGAGTAAGTGCCGGTTTAATCCGCTAAAACGGTGCGTGATGGCGCATTCCTCGGATGACCTTGATTTTTGTGCCGCTGTTGGCGTCCTTCTGACCTATTATAAGCTGCTCGACAACGTAAACGACGAGAAGGGAATACGCTCCTTCGGCGCGCGGCTTGCACTTTTGCTTGCCTCACCGAAACGTAAAAAGGTTATAAGGAACTACGGTGCGGAGCTTGATTGCGTTATTTCACAGCATCTTTCTGAGCTTTCACGGCTTGAAGGCGAGGGGACGAAAAGCATCGATCTTCCATCCGACGTGTTCGGTAAAATGCTTGGCGTTATTGCTTCATACGGTTACGACGGTGAAAACGCCGTTATCGCAAGATCGATCGGTGAGGCTGTTGGGAAATGGATATACGTTACTGATGCGCTCGACGACTGCGAAAAGGACAGCAGATCGGGCTCGTATAATCCGATCCTTTCGCTTTACGGAAGGATTCCCGAAAAGGAAGAATATGAAAATATCGTTCTTTCACAAAATGCCGTTCTGATGCGACTGAATGCCGCAACCGATCTTATAGACTATAAGCCTATGGATGATTTCGACAAAGGCAATGACTCGGTTCGCTCTACGTTTTCAGATGAGCTTTCGGCAATCATCGAAAATACAGTTGAGTACGGTATGCCGAAGTCCTGCGAAAAAGTTTTAAAGGATAAGACACAAAAATAGAGGCGTCGATCTTTGATTTTTCTGTGTTTTATCAGAAAGGATTCAATCTGACTATGACCGATCCATATACTGTCCTCGGCGTGTCGCGAGATGCTACCGATGACGAAATAAAAAAAGCATACCGTGATCTGGCAAGAAAATATCATCCCGACAGATACGCCTCAAGCCCCGATCTTGCGGAGCTTGCAGGTGAAAAGATGAAGGAGGTAAATGCTGCATACGACGCTATAAACGAGGAACGCTCGTCAAGAAATGCTAATCAAAGTAATGGAAATTACGGGAATTATACCGGCGGATACCGTACCGGCGGTAATACGAATTCCGCAAATTACCCGAAGTATCAGATGGCGCGCGGTATGATAAATCGCGGCGCTGTAAATGAAGCGGATAATATTTTGTCTTCTATACCCGATGAGGAGCACGACGCGGAATGGCATTTTCTCAAGGCTTGTGTACTTACGAAAAGAGGGAATTATACGGACGCATTGTACTATTACGATACTGCGTGCGCCATGGACCCGTACAACTCTGAATACGGTGCGGCAAGAAATGCGTTCAGAGCTCGCTTTACAAGGCATACGGATACCACTCAAGCGAGTGGCGCAGGATGCTCAACTTGCGATCTTTGCAGCTTGCTTATTTGCACCAATTGTTGCTTTTCCGGCATTCGATGCTGCCGTTGATTTACGATTATGAGTAAAAGAAATAACAAAAATAAGGAGATCACAAGGATTTCTGTCAGTGCGTTGCTTTCGGCGCTTTCGTATATTTTGCTTTGCATCGGAACTTTTATCGAGGCACTCGATCTCACCGTCGTTATGATAGCGTCCTTGCCTGTGCTGTTCTGCATGATCGAAATGAACAGAAAATACGCGCTTATGACCTATCTTACAACGTCCGCGCTGTCTCTTCTTCTGCTTCCGGGAACAAGATTTCCCGCCATGGTGTACATCCTTTTTGGCGGACTTTATCCGATTCTCAAGCCGCTTTTCGATAAAATAAAAAGACCGCTTTCCTATATTCCGAAGCTGATATTTGCGGCGGTGGATTTTTCGCTGATCTTTCTTTTATCAGCGTGGCTCTTTCCTCAAAACGAGGAACTGGGTTACGTTATGCTTATAGCGTTCGGGCTTCTGTGCCTGTTTACGTTCGTGCTTTACGATATCCTTCTTGAGCGGGTAACTCTTCTTTATCTATGCAAGTGGAAGAAGATCCTCGGTATCAAAAAAATATAAGTACAGCCGCTCGGTGCTTGTAGCATCGAACGGCTGCTATTTCTTGCTTATTTTATTCGCTTCCAGCCGCCCGAATTGAAATCGGGAAGGGAAGTGTATTCGACGGGCTTCTTTGTCCTGGGATGCAAAAATTCGAGCCTGTGGCAGTAAAGACATATGGGTACGTTACTGTCCTTTGCACCGTATTTGCCGTCTCCGAGTAAGGGAAGCCTTCTTGACGCAAACTGTGCGCGGATCTGGTGAGTGCGTCCTGTCAGAAGCTTTATTTTCACAAGCGAATATTCCTGCTCGCCGATAACGCTTCTTTTTACGGTTTCGTATTCAAGTATTGCTTTGCGAACGCCTTTCCGTTCCTTTTTGGCAATATAAGTTTTGTTTTTTCTCGAGTCGTGGAAGAGAAAATCCTCCATACGGCCGCTGTCATCCGCGTGTCCTTCAACCAAGGCGATATATTCCTTTTTGAATTCTCCTGCGCTTATCTGCTTTGAAAGGATAGCGGCGGTATCGTTTCTTTTTGTGTAGACCATGATTCCGCCGA
>JBGVEZ010000089.1:0-4706 GCA_045120555.1 Eubacteriales bacterium | reverse complement strand
AGCTTGACAGCCCCATGCTCTACTGCTCAGGCCGTTCAGGCACCGCAAGCCTTGATCCCGACGTTTCCGGAACCGACTTCATTCCCCTCTTTGATAAGATCGTAGATTACATCCCTGCTCCCGAGGGTGACGAGAACGGCGAGCTTCAGCTTCTCGTTTCGTCCATCGACTACAACGAATACGTCGGAAGAATCGGTATCGGTCGAATCGAAAGAGGATCGATAAAGCAGAATCAGGACGTTCTTATCTGCAACTATCACAAGCCCGAATTCCAGAAGAGAACAAGAGTTGTGTCTCTCTATCAGATAGACGGTCTTTCCAGAGTTCCGGTTGAAAGCGCAAGCGTTGGTGACATCGTTTGCTTCTCGGGTGCCGAAAACATCAACATCGGTGACACCGTAACATCTACTCTTGCTCCCGAGCCGCTTGAATTCGTCAAGGTTAGTGAGCCTACAATGGAAATGACATTCTCTGTAAACGACAGCCCGTTTGCAGGTAAGGAGGGTAAATTCGTTACCTCCCGTCAGCTCCGCGACAGACTTTACAAGGAGCTTCTCAAGGACGTTTCCCTCCGTGTTTCGGACGGTGAGACAACCGACTCCTTCAAGGTTGCGGGCAGAGGCGAAATGCACCTTTCCATCCTCATTGAAAACATGCGCCGCGAGGGCTACGAGCTCTGCTGCTCCACACCGAGAGTTCTTTACAAGGAGATCGACGGTGTTAAGCAGGAGCCCGTTGAAAGAGTTACGCTTGAGGTTCCGGACATTTACGTTGGTGCTGTTGTAGAAAAGCTCGGTCGCAGAAAGGGCGAGCTTCTTGAAATGAATCTCCGCGGAAACAGAATGAAGATAGAATACATCATTCCCTCCAGAGGTCTTTTCGGTTACCGCTCCGAATTTCTTACTGACACACACGGTGAAGGCATCATCAACACCATTTTCGAAGGCTACACACCCTACAAGGGAGAAATTCAGATGCGCTACACCGGCTCTCTCGTTGCAAGCGAGGCAGGCGAGACAACAAGCTATGGTCTTTACAACACGCAGGAACGCGGAAATATGTTCGTTGGCGTTCAGACTCCCGTTTACGAGGGCATGATCGTAGGCGAGAACCCGAAGGCAGAGGACATCGCAGTCAACCCCTGCAAGAAGAAGCACCTCACATCCATCCGTTCCTCGGGTGCAGATGAAGCACTCATCCTCGTTCCTCCGGTAATCTTCAGCCTTGAGCAGGCGATCGAATTTATCGCAGACGACGAGCTTATCGAGGTAACTCCCAAGAGCATCCGCCTCCGTAAGAGGATCCTCAACACCGAGCTCCGTCTCAAGGAAAGAGCGAAAATCAGAAGAGCAAATCAAAACGCGTAAATCGTAATAATAAAGGGCAACTTCACCGAGTTGCCCTTTTCATTTTAAAGTATAATTTCTTCATTTACGCTGTAGGTTCCTGCTTGACCATTTGTTGATGAACCGATAATAATTTTTTCTACCTTAAGTTCATTCGGTATTTTGATGTCTTTAATCACTTCGTATGCGTTATAAAGATGTTCATCATTGTTCATTATCAAAATAGAAGTGTGAAAAATAAAAGATTTATCGAAGTCATGCTGTACTACACCGTATTTTTTCAATAACAGTTCATCAAGATTATTATGTATATAGTTAAGGTAGTCGCTTTCTTGCATTGTTAACCAAATAATCGTATCGTTTTTTTCAAGCCTTTTTACCGGAATTGTAAACGGTTCGAGTGTTTTGCAAAAATCACTTATATCACATATTACCTCTCGCCATTTATCGTTTGGAATCTGAAATGATATTTTTAATGAAATGTGAAAAGGCAGGGTTAAGGTAGAGGATGTTAATCCGTGTTTTTTTATATAGCATTCTGCAAATTCACGAAGCTCGCGTACTTGTTCGTTTACATCGATTGCAATCCAAATATACATCTCCATCCTCCGTCAAGTTTAGGTAAGAAACAGTCTGAAAAACAGTACGAAATGAAAAACTGCGAGTCCATACAGCTTTAAGTTCAACCGTTTAGTGTAGTATAGACTTTATAAATAATTATAGATAAGATCCGCCACCGAATGCTCCTCGCAAGGCACGGTAACTATATCCGCCGCCTTGATGCATTCGTCAAAGCAGTTCCCTACCGCCACGCCGACGTCAGCCGCCTTTATCATGGAAATATCGTTTTCGTAGTTGCCGATAGCGACTGATTTTTCAGCGCAGGTATATTCCTTCAAAAATTCTATAGCGGTTCCCTTAGTCGCCTTGATATTCTGGATCTCGACGCCGTAGGGCCACGAACGGAAAACATCCGCCTCATCTCCGTAAAGAGATAGGAGATAAGATCGAAGTGCGGTAACATTTTCGGGGGAGGTCATATCGCGCGGGGTGTGAATAACGCTTTTATAGATATCCTGCCTAAGATAATCGTCTATAGCAGAATTACCGGTAATGAGTATTTCGTTGCCGTCAGCATCGTATTCAATGCGACTTTCAAGCTCTTCAACCGAATCAAGCCACACCTCGTCCGCAAGATCATGCCCCGTCGGCATGTAATTATAAAATCGCGCTCTGAGCTTTCCTTCCTCGCGTGAGAGCTGAAGCGCGCCGTTTTCAACGAATATACTGTCCATCTTCATTTCCGGATGGACCTTATATACGTCAAGCGCCTTAGAAACGTGGTATTTTCTCACAGGTATTCTGCGAAGCACCTCACCGCTTTGAAGATCGGTGATAAGGCTTCCGTTAAGACCGCCGAAGGGGGCATTGAATTCCATTTGGCTGCGAAGAAGACCGAACGATTCATAATTTCTACCGGAAATTATCGTAAACTTGCCGCCGCGTGATTTGAAATAATTAACTGCCTCTATATTTTCTTTTGATACCTTTCCTCCGACCGCGATGGTGTCGTCAAAGTCAGAGCAAAGGAGGATTCCTTCATAGCTTTTCATAGTTTTTGTCCGTTTCAGAATTTATTTTCCCACGCAGAATTTTGAGAAGATACCGTCAACGATATCCTTGCTTATTTCTCTTCCCTCCACCTCTGCTATGCAGGAAAGCGCGCTCTCAATATACATAGCGCAGATATCCTCGAAAAATCCGTCATCCGACGCGGCATGTGCCATACGAAGATTCTCAAGCGCACCTTGAATAGCTGCCGCCTGTCGTGAGCTGACGATAACCGCGTCTCTTCCGAGGTCGATCGAATCGTCAATAAAAAGCTTTTGCGCAAGCGATTTAAGATCGTCTATCCTTCCTGCCTTCGCGTCAACGGAAACGACGTGCTCGAATGCTTCTCTGATAAATGCTTCGTCAAAGCCGTCAAAGGAAATATCCGATTTTGTAAGGACTGCGATACACGGTATAACTCCATCCTTAAGCTGCTCAACAAGAGCAATATCCTCCTCGTTAAGCACAGACGAGGAATCAAACACCGCTAAAATAAGCTCTGCGGATTCTATTGCGTTTCTTGTTCTTTCTATACCGATAAGCTCGACCTTATCCGTAGCATCGGCGCGAAGTCCTGCAGTGTCGAACAGACGGAGAGTGAGATTTCCGAGGGGAACTGTATGCTCAAGCACGTCGCGCGTTGTTCCCTCGATATCCGTAACAATCGCCGCCTCATATCCGAGCAGCGCGTTATAAAGCGTGCTTTTTCCTGCATTTGCGCGTCCGCAGATAACGCATCGGATACCGTTTGCAACAGCGTATCCCGTCGAATGCGTTTTTTCAAGACGCTCAACCACCTTAAGTATCTCGTATATTCTGTCCGGAAGCTCGTTTCTCGGAATTCCTGAAAGGTCCTCCTCTGGATAGTCGATCTTTGCATACATTTCGGTAAGCATAGAGAGCAGATTTTCACGAACCTCGTTTACCGTACTTGACATAGCGGAAGCTGCTCCCTGAGAAAACAACTTTATCTGGGCGTCCGTTTCTGCCTCGATAAGCCCGCCGATTGCCTCAACGTGACTCATATCAAGCCTTCCGTTTACAAACGCGCGCTTGGTAAATTCGCCCGGCCCCGCCGCCTTCGCCCCTGAAAGAAGCACTGCTTCAAGTACTCTTTGGGTTATGAGATTACCGCCGTGACAGCAGATCTCAACCGTATTTTCACCTGTAAACGAATGCGGTGCGCGGTAAACCGTGGCGATTCCGTCATCGATCACGTCCTTTTCCGCCTTTCCGGAAAGTATATCGCCATATACTGCTGTGGCGTGCTTATATTCGGAAAGACTGCGACCGCTTTTCGGCAAAAACATTCTTGAGGCGATATCAATAGCTTCATCGCCGCTTATTCTTATCATTGCAACGCCACCCTTACCGCGAGGAGTTGAGATGGCGGCTACAGTATCAAACAGTTCCATTTTTCGTCCTTAATTATATTTTAATTCTCGGAATTCGTGAGGATACAACGCAGAGGCACTCGTATTCGATAGTATCCGCAAGGGCTGCGAGCTTTTTCAGATCCTCCGGATCGTTGCCGAAGATAACGACCTCATCGCCAACCGAAACACCGTCGATGCCCGTAATATCGATCATACACTGATCCATGCAAATTCTGCCGATGACCCTTGCCTTTTTATTATTAACGGTGATCTCGGCACCTCCGTAGGCGCGTAAAAAGCCGTCGGCATATCCGATCGGGACGGTTGCGCATACGATATCCTTCTCCGCAGTGTACGTTCCGCCGTATCCTAC
>JBGVEZ010000088.1:0-12804 GCA_045120555.1 Eubacteriales bacterium | reverse complement strand
CATAAGATATATTTTTAAATATGATATCAACGGTAACCCTACGCTTGGAATCCCATTCTATGAATTTTACAAAAAGATTGGCACAGCAGAGAACGGTAACGAAATATACGCAAAGACCTACGTTCCCGCAATCGAGGTTTCGGGATACGATGAGTATTTCGAATCGCAAAAGCAAAATCACAAATAATATTCGGCGGCCACGTGATTGTGACCGCCAAATTTTTTCAAATTCTGTGTTGACAAGCGAGGAAAAATATGGTATAATTAAGTGATAAAATTTGCGGAGAGAAAAATGAAAAAACTGTTTTGCGTTTTTATATTATTATCGGTGCTGTGTCTTTTCGGCTGCGGCTTGGACGGAGCGGGGGCGGTTACAGATGGTACAACCGAAGCACCCGAGGAGATTGAGATGCTCACCTTTATTGAGGAGGGAAAGAGCGATTACGCCATCATACACGCAAGCGGTGACGTTGATTCGGACGCGGCATACAGACTTTCGACGCTTGTAAAGCGGGCGTGCGGTGTGAGCATATCTCCGAAGAAGGATACGTTTGTTGAGCCTTCCAAAAAAGAGATAGTAATAGGCAAGACGAACCGCGAGGCGGAGGAATTTTCAGAGAGAGATGGGCTTATTGCAGACGGATATTTTCTTATAGTCAAGGACGGCAAGCTGTTCATTTCCGCATTGACTGCGGAGGGATATGAGGAGGCGTTCAAGGATCTTTTCAAGCAAGGATTCGGTGTGGAGGATATTGACGGTATGACAACTGATGAAAATGCAAGGCTCTCACTTCCGGCAGAGCTTTTAACGCTTGCAGAGCCGACGGCAACCGACGCTTCGATTGAGGACAAATACACTGTCGAGGGGGCGGACAAGACGCTTTACGGTTATTCGGTATCGGATGACAGCCTTAAGTATACGTTAAAGTCGCCGATGGGTAATGACTTTAATACCTACGCTATAACGTATTCGTCCGACGTGCCGATAAAGGGCGTTATCAGCTATAAGGTGTCGGGGAAGGCGGTCAGCGAGGAATTTTTCCTTGAGGCGGGCTACCATAAGACGTTCACCTCGTTTACAGACGGTGCTATAGGCGGTGCTTTGGGTGCGGAGCTTGGAAGCATTGAGCTTTCTCTTATAAAGGCGAAGGAGATGACCTTCCGACTTGAGAGCATCGACACAACAAAGCGTGACCTTCCTTCGTCCGACGTCATTTACATTGAGGACGGCAGCTACAAGCTCGGCATAAAGCTGACGTGGGGAGGCGGTGTATCCTATCTTGAGGACCTTCGTGACGGTGACGACAGCCTCAAAAATCTGCTGAACGATCACGACACGGGAAGACTTATCCAGCAGTCCTACTACGGAACGAATTCCGCTCCGTACGTTCCCGAAAAATATAACGGGAATACGTGGTGCTACAATCCCGTTCAGGGCGGAGATCAATACAACAACCGCTCAAAGCTTGTGGACTACGCAATATCCGAGGACGGAAAAACTGTTTACGTCAAGTGCAGGCCGCTTGACTGGGCAAAGAAGAACGTTATGACGCCATCTTACATGGAAAATACCTACACGCTTTGCGATGGTTATATCAAGGTTGACAACAGATTTTTGGATTTTTCGGGCTACACGCACAGAAATGCGGATCAGGAGCTTCCTGCGTTCTATACGGTAAGCTATCTTTCCGAGTTCGTTTGCTACACGGGACAAAAGGCGTGGTCGGGTGACACGCTCACCGTTAAGCCGAGCCTTCCGTTCTGGGGCGGCAACACAAAAGCTTACCTTGCGCTTAACTCCAAGGAAACTTGGGCGGCATGGCGTGCTCCGAACGGTTACGCGCTCGGTGTTTACACACCTATGGCGATAACTCTTCTTGCGGGCCGCCACAATTACAATGGCTCGAAGGATGCGCATAACGATGCGACAAATTACGTCGCTCCGCTGATAAAAAACACGATGAAGAGCTTTACGCCGTTTGAATACACGTACTATATAACTACGGGAATGGTTGAAGCGATCAGAGATCAATTTTATGAGCTTTCAAAAATGAAATAAACAAAAAGGAGAAATATTATGGCAGTAATTAAACAGATAATCGAAACGGTAAAGAGCGCGCATATTAACGAAAAGAAGCAGTATCTTGAATATATTCTGCAGGCGATGGAGCGTTCTGCAGCAATGTTTGATAAGGAGGATATTGAGATCCTCAAGGAATACACAAGCAAGGAGGTCGAATACCTCATTGCGGCATTGGCGGCGGCAAAGACCTATCGCGAAAAGGATCTTATCATGGTGTGTGAGGATGCCCTTATCGGGATCATCATGCACACGTACGGAAAGCCCGAAAATATCCCCGAGGAGAAAAAAGCAAGGATCACGGCGCTCGTCGATCTTGTGCAGGAGATACGCTACCTTGAGGACACGATAGATCAGGTATTTAAGCAGGAAAAGATCGAGGAGGCTTACGTTTCGAGGATCATTTCCTTTGCTTCCGAATGTGATGACGAATATCAGAGGGGCAGGATCTATGCAGGTCTTGTACACTACAAGGACAAGGTCGCGAATCTGACCGACGGTGCCAGGAAGGCTATGAGCGAATATATCGCGTCCGAGCTTAAGAGATACCTTTCAATGGAGAGCCTTTCGGAGGATTGCGTTGAATCGCTTGAGTTTGCGGCTGACGTTTGCAAGCATTACGCAACCGACGAGACGGCAGAGCTTCTTGTCAAGGTTATGGAGCTTGGATATAACAACGTTAGCTTCTATGCGCTCGACACAGTTTATTCGCTTGGCGGAGATGCTCCGCAGAGCGTTATCGAAGCGCTTGCAAACGATCTTGAATACGCGGATATGGCGTATCATACTATGAAAGAATACGGAAAAGCCGAGCTCTTCCCGAAGGAGCTTACCGATCCCGTATACCTCGCAAAGAGCGATATGGTGCATTGGCTCGTATATCCCACCGAGCTTGGCAAGAAGCCGGATGCGATCGAATACCTCGGCAAGATAAAGTATTTCTTCAAGAAGGAGGAGTATTTCGTATTCAAATACATGTCGGACAGCGAAAATCTCGGTGAGGAGCTTCAGAACAAGTGGCTTATCGGTTGGTCAAGTGAGGATGGCGGCACGTTCAGCAACTTCGACCTTCTTTCCGAATACGAGAAGGGAAGCGTTGACAAGACGCTTAAGAATATTAAAAAGAAGCTTATAGGATAAATAAAAGCAGGTGAAGAGATGAAACGATTTTTCTTAGCGTTATTAATAGCGGTTTTAAGCTGTTGGACTTATATACCTTTGCTTTTTATTTGTGATAGCTTTAGTAATAGTTCATTGGCTTTAATGTTCTTTTTGGTATTCGTGGTTTCCTTTGCGACTATGATCATTTTGAAAAGAATTAAAGAAAATTACGAAGCATTGGACGAAAGGCTTGACGAGATTGAAAAGCAGATCAAAAACAAGGATAAGACTAATTAATTCGGTTTAGCTTGGCTTGAAAAAAAGGGGTTGCCTCATAAAGAGACAGCCCCTTTGTGCTTGAAATTTTCATTGTATGAGAGCCGCCCTGCACGGAGCACCGTCTGCTCCTCCGAGCGAGATAGGTGCGGCAGAGAGCAAATATTTGCCGTCCTCGACACCGCCAAGGCGTATTCCCTCAAGAAGCACAACGCCTGCACCGAGAAGGATGAGGTGCGTTTTCATCGGTGCGTCATCGGGTCCGACAGTTTGAGATTCGTTGCCGAAAAGGAATATTCCCGCATCTGCGAAAACCTCCGCCGCCTCCTCGGAAACGGTTGCTGTTCCCTTCATAAGAAGGCGTTTTGCGCATTCGGGATCGCACGCCGCCGCTTTTTCGAGAGCAGATTTTGCGTCTGCGGCGGTAAGGATGCCGTCGTGTGAAAAGACGTATGCGAATCCGATGAACTTTTCAAGAGGTATCTCATCGATCCTTTTTCCGTCGTCAATGAAGTGGAAGGGCGCATCGACGTGCGTTCCGTTGTGTGCGCACATGGAAAATTCGGTGAGATTATAAAGTCCACCGTCCTTCATCGAATTAAGTATTTTCCTTTCGGGCGCAGGATCACCGGGGAAGACTGCGCAGGAGAAGACCTCTTGCGATATATCATATATTTTCATGATACCTTCCTTTTTCTTGTAACAAAAGCACCTGCTGCTATTATTGCAATCATCGGTAAAAGCGAATTTGCGAACGATCCGCAGCCGCTCTTCGGTGCTTCCGTTTCGGGAGACTTGGTCTCTGCGGGAATTTCCGAGCTTACGGGGGAAGCGGTGGTCGTTGGGGTAGATGTGGTTTCGGCGGGTGTGGTTGTTTCTGCGGTTGATTTTTTATCGAGCTTTACGATAAACTGCGCCGAGGACACCCATTCTCCGGTTGCGAAATTGCGTCCGAGAACGGCAATTTTATCCTCGTAAACTCTGACGTAATAGCCCTCGCTGCCCGTTTTTCTTTCGCCTGTGGGAATATCATAGGAATGCCAGAGATATGCAACTGACGCTGTGTTGAATATGGTTGCGGTCTCGCCCTTGCCGTCATACATACAGTTATCCGAATCGAGTATCCAATGCGTGTGACCGTTGAACATGATAACGTTCGGGTATTTATCGAGAACGGCTTTCAGCTCCTTGTGGTTGCTGATACCCGACCAGCCCTCTGCAGTACTGCTTCCGGATACGGTATTCAGCATAGGCTGATGTAAAAAGAGAAATACGGGCTTTTGGTCGGTATCCTTTTTGAGGGCTTCATCAAGCCATTTAAGCTGGTCAAGGCTTATCGACGCACTTGTGCCTGCTTCGCTTACACCGATGAAAACGTAATGATAGCCGTTTAAGTAGAAATCGTAGCCCATCTTTGTGGGGGAGGAGCCGTCGGGGAGCTTTACGTTTGCGAGGAACTGTTTGAGTCCGTTTTCATAGCTTGTACCGATGTATTCGTGGTTGCCGATTCCGAGATAGATCGCGGGCGCACCCGAAACCGACTTGTAGAGAGAATTGAAGTACGTCCAATATTCGGGCTTGTCGCCTCTGTCAACGTTGTCGCCCGACGTGAATATACCTACGGAATTTTTGCTGTTTTTTACAACGTCGTTAAGCATTGCGAGAAAATGCTTGCTGTATTCGTGGCTTGCGTCTCCCTTTATGTGGATGTCACTTACAACCTGAAATTCGGAGATGACCTTGCCAAGATCCTTAGAAGCGGCTCCGTCGGGAAGCTTTACCTCAAAGCATTCTGTTGAAAGACCGTTTGAATCGTTACAGGTGTAAACGAGGAGCTTTGTTGCGCCCTCGGGAATAAGCGTATTCGCCGTCATTTTGTGGGTTACTGTGGTTCCCGTTACCTTGAAGCGCGCAAGAGCCGTATATCCTGCAAGCTTTCCGTTATCGTTGCCCCACCACATATAAATATCATCTGCACCGTGATTTTCGTGGAGTTTTACTGTAAGAGTACCGTCTGCCATACCGTTCTTTTCGTTGTCAAGCTCGTATGTGACGGAGATCGGAGCTTTTGCTGTTTTGTCGGGATCGCCTACAACCTTGACGTCAACTTTGACAAGCGCGTGCGGGATGCCGTCTATGCCGTCATAATTGTTTGGTATCAGATAAAGCGTGTATTCACCCGCGGGGATTCCGAAGTATGCGCTCATGGAAGATCCTTGATGCGTCGCTTTTTTTATGTCGTAGACCTTGTCCTTGCCTATAAGTGTTAAGTAATCCCAATATATAGACGGGCCCACGTGTCCTTTGGGGAAGATACCGACCCAATCCTTGCCGGAGGTGTTTTGCGAGGAGGCGAGAATGTATATCGGATCGCCTACCTTGTAGGTGGTCTTATCTGTTACAAGATAGGTGTCGCCCGAGGGGGGAGTTATTGTAGGAGGCGGTGTCGTTTCCTCCTTGTTCGGGTTTTCCTTTATAGTGATATCAACCATTTTCAGAATCTGACCGTAGCCATTCTTGATGGTAAGATCGTTCGGCATAAGGATGATAGTGTATTCGCCTGCGGGGAGGCTGTAATAATCCTGCATATCCTTACCCTTGTGAGTTGCCTTTGAGATGTCGTAATTCTTTGTCATTGCGTTAAGGTATTCCCAATAGATGGAAACGCCCTCCGTGTTACCCTTCTGCATGATACCGACCCAGTCCTTGCCCGAGCTGTTCGTGCTTTGTGCGGTGACAAGTATCGGCTCGCCCTCAAGATACGTCGTTTTATCCGTTGTGAGAGAGGCTGTTGTGTCCGCGTTTACCGTAAGCGTTACGGGGATGAGTGAAAGAAGCATTGCCGTAAGCAAAAGTGCTGTAATGATTTTTTTCATGGTTGTCCTTCCTTTCCGGAATATATTATCCTTACGTATATTATACAGCATATTTTAGTGATTGTCAATACCTTTTTGTACAAAAAAACGCAATGCCCGAAAGCATTGCGGTTATAATTAAAGCTGTTTTTTATTGAATATCGGTATGCTTGCGGTTATACATATAAGCGATAATGCCGCCGTTACCGCAATTGCTCTGTTAAGAGACGGCATATCTCCCCCCGCGATGTGAGCGGTATTCATAAGACGTGTGGGGCAGTATTCCTTGACCTTCGGAAGCATTTCAAGAAGGTAAGAAAGAAGCACGACGCCGCCTGTTCCGAGAAGCACGCCGGACGTGCTTTTTGAGATCACCGAGAAAAAAACCGTAAGGCAAACGGTAAATACTCCGAATAGATACCAATTCATGACCGCGGGCATAAGACCGTCAACGATCGAATTGTCCCAGAAGTATGCGTTATATGCGTACGTTATCCCGAAGCAGAGGAAATAGCCCGCACTCCAGAGGATAAGCATGTGGAGCGCCTTCGCAAGAACCACCTTATAGCGTGCAAGCCCCTTTGTGAGTATAAGTATCAGCGTGCCCGACGTATATTCCTTTGTGAATATACCGCCGTAAATGCAAACGAATGCGATAAGTGCCATAGGAATATTCTTGAAGAACTGCACCCAAGACGTTATGGCGTTGACCTCGACCTCTGTAATGGTCATACCGCTGCCCTCCAGCTCGTCAGCCATCATTTCAAGCATCCACGGGGTAAGCTTTGCGATCGCGGGATTCATAATGCCGAAGAGAGTGAAAATAGCAAGAAGGATCATAAGCTTTCCGCCTCTTGCGCTTTCAAAAAGTTCCTTTTTTAGAAAAGCAAAAAACGTTTTCATCCTGCCACCTCCATAAATATATCCTCAAGCGTTGGCTCGATGCGTTCTATTTTAGTTATCGGAAGCTTGTTTTCGGAGATAACAGACATTACCTCGAGCATTTTACTTTCACCGCCGATCACGGTGATCTCACCTTCGGCAGTTTGTTCGGAATCAGAAACGAGCTTTAATATCGCATTTGTCGTTTCCGAGCTTTCCGCTTCGATCCTCAGTCTTTCGCTACGGTTAAGTGCCTTAAGCTCGGACACCGTACCGCGCATTGCGATAACGCCGTCCGAAAGAAACGCAACGTCGGTGCATATGCGTTCAACGTCCGATAGAATGTGTGTGGAGAAGAGAACTGTGGTCTCGCGACGCACCGAAAGCAGAATATCAAGTATCTCTTTTCTGCCAATTGGGTCGAGCGCGGAGGTTGGCTCATCGCAAATAAGTAGAGCGGGACGTGCAAGGAGTGCCTGCGCTATTCCGAGGCGTTGCTTCATTCCGCGTGAATAGCCGCTCACGCGGTGCTTCTCATCCGAAAGACCGACGAGAGAGAGAAGCTTATCCGTTCGCTCCCGCATATCAGCCTTTTGCATTCCGAGACATTCTCCGCAAAGATACATATATTCACGCGCGGTCATGTGTCCGTAAAATTCGGGAACGTCGGGAAGATAGCCTATATATCGGTTGGTTTTTGTCTCTCCAAACACCACCCTCTCCCCGCAGACGGATATTTCACCCTCGTCGGGATAGAGAAGCCCGAGTACCGCCTTCATGGTTGTTGTCTTGCCCGAGCCGTTCTTGCCGATAAAGCCGAAAATGCTGTGCTCGGGGACGGTAAGGTCTATACTCTTAAGGACCGCCTTATCTCCGAAGCTTTTTCTAAGGCCCTTTATTTCAAGAACGTTCATATCAGTCGTCCTTTTTTCCGAAGGTGAAATAAAGTATCGGACCTACGTAATTACATAAAACTATCGTTACTATGAGCCAAAGCGTACGGTCTCCCATTTTGTAGCTGTTGTGAGTGAGGATGTGCCACAGCGTGATGCCGAGAAGCGCAAACTGAAGTATTACAAGCGGTATGAGGAAGGGTAGAAATTCTGTGATCTGATCCATATTATTTTTGTTCCTTTCTATAAGTTTCTACGCAGAAGCCCTTGTATGAGCAATGCGGACAGCTTAGCTTTCTTGTTGTAGGTGTGTGGTTTGCGAAGAATGCCTCCCAGAATTTCGGTACGAAGATCTCGTGGCATTGCGGGCAGATGTAAGCCACACGCTTAAAATAGAATCTCGAGATCCATATTCCGAACGGGATCGCTGCAACCGTATAAACGAGGAAAGGCCACCATATACCGTCCGTTATCCAAAGGATTATCGATGCCCACTCAAGTACCGTGATAGGTATGCTTGCCAGAATGAGCGTTAAGTGAAGCTTTTTCATTTGCTTTTTACTTTCCATAATGTGTGCTACGTCGCCTATAGATTCAACCGAGACGCTTTCTGCCTTTTTTACTATTGCG
This sequence comes from Eubacteriales bacterium, assembly GCA_045120555.1. Lineage (GTDB taxonomy): Bacteria > Bacillota > Clostridia > Oscillospirales > CAG-272 > SIG640. Next base: position 4,087 of record JBGVEZ010000088.1, on the reverse strand, counting down.
TTAAGCTCGGACAGCATTTTAAGCTTTTCCTTCTTTTCGGATATTTCTGTTCTCAGAGCTTTTTCATGTTCTTCAAGGATGAGCGAGATGACCTCGTTTGAATTTTCCTCGCGCATAAGCTTTGCGATAGAATCGAGCGGAACGTCAAGCTCGCGAAGAAAACAGATTATCTTCATCTTGCCGAGATCGTCCTCGGAATACAGACGCCGTCCGCCCTCGGAAAGCTCACACGGAACAAGGACGCCGCGCGTGTCGTAGTATTGAACAGTTCTTACTGATACGCCGCACAGCTTTGCGATTTCTCCGGTTGTATATTTTGACATAGCATTCACCTCCTTCGGTATTATTATACCATATTACGCTGCGTTATGAGCAATACCTTACGCAGGGTGATTTTTTGGAAAATGGAATTTTTTTAGTCGGTAAGCTCGTTTACAAGCTTCAAAACGCAGTTTTTCAGAAATTCAACGTTCTTTTCCTCAAAGACGGTATCCTTGGCGGTATGTATTCTGTCCATGTATTCGGTTTTCAACAGCTTTGAATATTTGAGAGCCGCAACGCCGACACCGCACGGGAATTTTGCCTGATCGGAGGGATAGAAAACGCCACTTGAGCGGATATCAACGTTGAAGCTTTCGTTTGATGCGAAGCATTTTTCAAGAAGAGGCTCAAATCCGACGGCATCCTTCTTAAGGGCAAGGAGAATATTACTCCCGTCCGAAACGCAGTCGAAGTTTATAAGGAGCTTGCCGAGCATTGCGATTTTGTGCTTTTTTGCAAAATCGGAAGAGCCAAAGAGGCCTGTTTCCTCAAGATCGAAGAAAACGAAAGCAAAGCGGCTTTTTGCCTCCTCGGGGAGCGCTGCCATTATTTCAACGAGAGTTATCACGCCGGACGTATTGTCGTTGGCGGTGTGCTTGTTTGCAGGACCGAACAGAAAGAGTGCGATCACACCGAAATATACCGCTTCCCAAATCACCATTTTTACAGTTTCAATTGCGACCTCGGGCACTGAAAGTGCAGTAAGTGCAGTGGTTGCCAAAAAAGTAATAAGACTTGCACCGCCGATAGCGGCCGCAATAAGACCTAATGTTATAAGCAATTGATAAAGCACGTAATAGATTATCTTTTTAGGTGTTATAAAGTTTGGAAAGGGAAGAACGGGGCAGGTATCGTAATGGGCTGTAAAGACGACCTTTGCTGTATCGGGATCGCCGATAACAATATTCCGCAGACCGAAAGAACCGTTTTCAATATTGAATTTGTAGCCCTTGCTTTCCGCAAACTGCTTTATGTATTCGATGAAAGCAGTTTTCTGCTTTCCACTTTTTCTTATCTGATATTTATTGAATATCGTTTTTGATTCGTTTGTCATTATAATTCTCCTTTATAGCTTTACCATACGAACGGGATGAGACGGTATTTTACCTTTTTGGTGTATTCGGAATAGCCTGAAAGCTCTTTTTTCAGCAGCCTTTCCTCATCAATAATACGGAAAATTATAATTATCGGATAGAATCCGAATGGGATAAGCGCGTACCATGAGCCGAGAATTATCGGGAGGGGAAGGAACATAAGAAGGCTTGCAAGGTACATCGGGTGACGGACGACGCCGTAAAGCCCTGTGTCGATTACCCTTTGCCCGTCCTGAACCTCTACGGTTCTTGAGAGATATTCGTTTTCACGCATGACCTCGGCGTACATCGCGTAGCCGATAAGGAAAAGTCCCGATGCGATCGCAGTAAAAGCTGTATGAACGCTTGACCATCCGAAGCGGAAATCGAGCGCGGCAAGAATAAATCCGACGGGGAAGATGAGCCCTGAAAAAGCGATAACGCCCTTTTGCGTGCTCCGCTTTTCCTTCGCATCAAGTCTTTTTTCGAGAAGCGACGGCGACTTTACAAGAAGAACGACGCCGAGGATGAGCATTGGAACGAACAGAAGACCGATGAAAAGCCATGCTCCCGGATAGTTTAACGTCCATGCGGGGAGGAAAAGTAACAGACCGACAAGCAAAAGCCCCGCGGCGAATTTTATAAGTGCGTTAAATAAAAGCTTCATGTTATCACCTTTTTTAGATATGCTTCCATATCGAAATCCTCAATTACAGAGTCCTTGCGAAGGTAGAGCGGATGATGCGGATGTCCCTTGATCGACGGCTTGCCTGCCATATACCATTTTGCTTTAAATTCATCACCTGTACGGACCATATCCGCAAGGCAGAGCTTGAGATACGATCGCTTTTCAACGATCGCGCCCCACGCCGCCCAGATGGCAGGCTCCGTTCCCGCACGCTCAAGCACGTAGCGAAAAGCCTTCATATTTTCCTCATGAAGTGCCTCGTTAAGATCCTTGTCCATATGGTCGGGGTTCGTTGCTCTTTGTGCGTAGACGTTGAACATTATAAAAGAATCAAAGCCGTTGCCCTTTGCGATTCTTTCAACTGATTTTAAGGTGTTGTCGAGGTTGTCGGGCTCGGCTGTGGATGGATTTATACCAATGGTTATAAGAGGACGCTTGCCCACTGTTCCGAGTATGTAACGGTATTCTGAATAAAAGTCTGGGACGTAGGTCCATTTTTCTCGGTCGTATACCGCGCTTTGGTCGGTGTGCCTGAGCGCATCCTCAAACGTTAGTATATTGACCTTTTGCGTTTCGCAGACGGGAATGTGCATATCCTGTTCCTTTCAGACGTATTGCAAGGTGATTATTTTTTGGGTGTTATACTGAGTGCGGCTATCGCGCAAAGAACGAGTATTATTCCGATAACGCCGGGTGCGGTAGGAAATTCGGAAAAGAAGATCATTGCAAGCACCGTTCCTACTACCGGTTCAAGCGATGCGAGAATGGACGCCTTTGAGGATTCGATACGCTCAAGTCCCATCGAATAGAAGATATAAGCCAAAAATCCGGTTATCAGTCCGAGACCGAGACAGAGCAGCCCGTTCTTGGCGGATGAGAACGCAACCGACGTGACTGTTTTCCAATCGCAAAGGAAAGCGCATCCGACCGAGCTGAACATAAACGTATAAAACACTATCGTCCACGAGCTGTAGCCTCGCATGATTGCGTAGCGTCCGAAGATCGAATACAGCGCGTAGAAGAAGCCCGATGCAAGGGCAAGAAGAATTCCGACAACGCTTGCGCTGTCGTTGCCTATTCCCGATACGAGCGCGCATCCGACAAAGGACATGACGAGCGCGAAAATCTTGCTTGCGGTCAGCTTTTCTTTAAATAAGAAGAGGCTCATAAGCATGACAAACGTGGGCGCGGTGTAGAGAAGCACGCCCGCGGTTGCAATGCTGACGTATTCCATTGATTTGAAATAGCAGATGCAGAAGAAGAGCAGGCTGACGATTCCCGTGCCGAGGAAGCACCACAGATCCTTCAGCTTAATTTTCAGCATACTGCGGTTAAAAAGGAGCAGATAAGTGCCGACGATGATGAATCCGACGGTGACCCTGCCCTGTGTTACCTCGAATGCACCGAAGCCCGCGGCGTTCAGATATCTTGAGAAAATTCCCATGCTGCCCCAAAGCGAGGCAGCGATAAGTATGAAAATTGTTCCTGTAAGCTTTTTGTTCATATGCTCGTCAGTTATCCTCCCTCTTTGATGCAACTATCGCTGCAAGGAGGACGGTTGCGATAAGGGTTGGCAGAACTATAACCGAGCCGCAGCCCTTGTCGGTACCTTCGGTGGCGGAGGTCGATTCGGGGGAGGAGTAGATGGGGGATTTGTCGGTGACAGTAACAACAGTTTCCATCTCGGTCAGATTTGTTGATTCGGGAACGGCGGAGGTTGTTTCATTTTGTGCGGATGTGGTTACGGGAGCTTTAGTAGTTTCGGGAGCTTTAGTAGTTTCGGGAGCTTTAGTAGTTTCGGGAGTCTTAGTAGTTTCGGGAACCTTAGTAGTTTCGGGAGCTTTAGTAGTTTCGGGAGCCTTTGTTGTCTCCGGAGTCTTAGTAGTTTCGGGAGCTTTAGTAGTTTCGGGAGCTTTAGTAGTTTCGGGAGCCTTTGTTGTCTCCGGAGTTTTAGTAGTTTCGGGAGTCTTTGTTGTCACGGGCGCCTTAGTAGTTTCGGGAGCTT
>JBGVEZ010000087.1:0-2358 GCA_045120555.1 Eubacteriales bacterium | reverse complement strand
TCCTCTATGGGTATCCGTGTAAACGCTGAATCGCTTGACAGACAGCTTGAGGCTTCGGGTTGTAATGACAGAAGGGAATTGCCCTTCCATAAAATGCTTCTTAATAACGAGCTTCCGCTTACTATCGGCGGCGGTGTCGGTCAGTCAAGGCTTTGCATGCTTATGATGGGGTGCTGTCATATCGGTGAAGTACAGTCAAGCATTTGGGATGGCGTTACGGTTTCCGAGTGCGAAAAGCACGGTGTAAGATTACTTTAAACAAAAGGTGAGAGAAGATTTCTTCTCTCACTTTATATTTTTTTGGATTTGCTATTGCAATTTTCGGGAAAATATGGTATAATAATTATGTTTTTATTTGCTGTTTTTAATTTTGAAATGAGAAAGAGGTGGAAAAATGGGATCAATTGGATTTGACAATGACAAATATCTGGAGCTTCAATCGAAGCACATTCGCGAAAGAATATCGCTTTTCGGAGATAAGCTTTATCTTGAATTCGGCGGAAAGCTTTTTGATGATTTTCATGCAGCGCGCGTTTTGCCGGGATTCAAGCCTGACAGTAAGCTTAAGATGCTTCTTCAGCTCAAGGATGACGCAGAGGTCGTTATCGTTATCAATGCAAACGATATTGAAAAGAATAAGGTCAGGGGCGACCTTGGAATTACCTATGATTTAGATACGTTAAGACTTATAGATGCCTTCAGAAGCGTTGATCTTTTTGTGGGGAGCGTTGTTCTTACCCGCTTTAACCAACAGCCTGCCGCAGTTCAGTTCCAGGAGAAGCTTGAAAATCTCGGCGTCAAGGTATACAGACATTACAGCATCGAGGGCTATCCTTACGATATAGAAGCGATCGTAAGCGATAACGGCTATGGCAAGAACGAGTATATCCAAACAGAAAGAAAGCTTGTTATTGTAACCGCACCCGGTCCGGGAAGCGGTAAAATGGCAGTTTGTCTCTCCCAGCTCTATCATGAAAACGTTCGCGGCATTAAAGCGGGATACGCAAAGTTTGAGACCTTCCCGATCTGGAATCTCCACTTAAAGCACCCCGTTAACCTCGCATACGAGGCGGCGACAGCAGACCTTAATGACGTCAATATGATAGATCCATTCCATCTTGAGGCATACGGTGTCCGTGCCGTGAACTATAACAGAGATATTGAAATATTCCCGGTCCTTGAAGCAATGTTCACAAAGATATACGGTATTTCCCCGTATAAATCACCAACCGATATGGGCGTAAATATGGTCGGAAACTGTATTGTAGATGATGATGTTGTTGTCGAGGCTTCAAGGCAGGAGATAATTCGCAGGTATTATACTGCCCTTTGTGAGCAAAGAGAAAATATGACGTCATCTGATACAGTCGTAAAGCTCGATATGCTGATGAAGCAGGCTAATACGTCCTCCGCTGACCGTCAGGTTGTTGCTGCTGCTATTGCCAAAGCAGAGGAAACCAAAACACCCGCCACGGCTCTCCAACTCCCCGATGGAAGAATAGTTACCGGAAAGACATCCTCTCTCCTCGGTGCCGCATCCGCCCTTCTACTCAATGCACTGAAGGTCCTCGCAGGTATCGATGATAAGATCGATCTTATTTCACCGTCTGTAATTCAGCCCGTTCAAGCACTTAAAGTCGATCATCTTGGAAACCACAATCCACGTCTCCATACAGATGAAGTTCTTATTGCTCTTGCAATCAGTGCGGTTACCTCACCCACCGCGGCTACTGCTCTTGCTCAGCTCAGTAAGCTTTCAGGATGCGAAGCGCATTCCTCTGTAATTCTTGCTCAGGCAGATACAAAAACCTTCAAGAAGCTCGGAGTAAACATCACCTGCGAGCCGCAATATCAAGTAAAAAAATTGTACCATGCAAAATAAAATTTTAATCGAAAACATCTCATCCTCCTGCGTAAACTCAAGAATGCACAGGAATATGAGACTAAACGTCACAAAATCTATTTTGCTGACGATAGAATTCACGTGCAAGCGTGGATTCGACCCTCCCACCGCCAACAGATAAACAACCCCAAATACATTATTTAAAATAAAAATACTTAGAAAAGGAAATAAAAAAATGAATTGGTTTATTTTATCTGTTATTGCACTCCTTTGCTGGAGTGGTTCCGACTTTTTTTCGAAGCACGGAACTAAAACAAATGACAAGAACAGCCATTGGAAGGTAGTTTTTGCCGTAGGCCTTATCATGGGCATCCACTTTGTGATAACACTCATAGGAGGTGCAATCATTGAAGATCCCGAGAGTGTTCCGAAGTTCGTAGCAAGTCTTATTTACACAGACTTCGAATTTATAGATTTCGTTCGCTATCTGCCCGTATCCGGCCTTTACATACTCG
>JBGVEZ010000086.1:0-4536 GCA_045120555.1 Eubacteriales bacterium | reverse complement strand
TGGAATGCAGTATCGAATACGAGAACCTGAGGAGTATTGGGCATAACCTCAAGACAGCCCTGAATACCCATAATGTGAGCGCCTGTGTGAAGGGGAGCGAGGTCGCGGCAGAGCTCAAGCTTTGCAAGAACCTCTTCTGTGAGAAGCACGGACTCGGAGAAGTAAGCACCGCCGTGAACTACTCTGTGACCGATAGCCTCGATCTCATCCATATTGTTAAGGCAACCGTGATCCTTGTCAAGAAGAGCCTCAACGAGATATTTAAGTGCTTCTGCATGGTTGCTCATAGGCTTGTCTGCCTTGTATTCAACGCCGTCAGCGATTCTCTTGTGCTCGAGCTTACCGTCGATGCCGATTCTGTCACAAAGACCCTTTGCAATAACGACGTCCGCACTTGTATCGAAGAGCTGATATTTGAGCGAGCTGGAGCCCGCGTTTACAACTAATACGTTCATTGGAATAAACCTCCTGAATTTTTAAGTAGAAATAATTTAACAACATATATTATACAACATTTTTAAGAAAAATTCAATAGCAAAATGAAAAATTATGAAAAAAATTACAAATTCCCGAAAGGTTTTTTAAACTTATGAAGTGTGCTGCCATAATTTCCGAATACAATCCGTTTCATAACGGTCATAAATATCAGATCGATCTTTTGCGGAGCCAAGGATTTGACGTTATCGTTGCTGTCATGAGCGGCAGTATAGTGCAAAGGGGAGAAATCGCAATCGTCGATAAATTTACAAGAGCGAGAGCGGCTGTTTCGTGCGGTGTCGATATAGTGGTCGAGCTTCCCGCACCGTTTTCCTGTACCTCGGGAGAATATTTTGCAAGAGCGGGAGTTATTGCTGCCGACGCACTCGGAGCGGACTCGCTCAGCTTCGGAAGTGAATGTGGTGATATAGATCTTCTTCGCATTCACGCAAACGAACGACGTTTCGCGGAACCATCCGAGGGGGCAGCGCGCGCCGAGCTTTCGGGAACGTCATTTTCATCAAACGATATGCTCGGAATAGAATATCTGCGCGCGATAAAGGCGACAGGCTCTGAAATGCAGCCGATAACTCACAAGCGTGTCGGAGGGGCGTACAATTCCGAGACTCCGGATACGGAATTTTCCTCCGCAACCGCTATCCGAAGGGCGTTAAAGGATGGGAATATAGCCGACGTGCAATCTCAAATGCCGAGAGAGGCGTACGTGGCGATGAACGAGGGACTTTCTCTCATCTGCTCCTCCGGGCTTTCGGACGAAATATACTCGGGAATACTGCTTACTGCGCTTCGCACCGCGGATAAGGAGGAGCTTTCAGCATATGCATTTATGAATGGAGGTCTTGCGTCGAGGCTGAAAAATTCGGCAGAGCGTGCAAAAAGCGCGGATGAGCTTTACCGTCTTGCGGCAACCAAGGTTTATACGAACTCCCGTATCCGCAGAGCGGCGCTGTGTACCGTCTGCCGTATGCCCGATACGGTTCGTCGTCACGTTCCTGAATATCTTTCGCTCCTTTGCGCAAATGAGCGCGGAAGAGAGTATCTTGCCACTCAAAAAACAAAGCTTCCCGTTCTTTGCACTGTCCGTCAGAAAAAGGAATACGGCTCGTTTGAATATGAGAAAAGATTCGATATGCTGTTTGAGACGGTGAGAAAATACGGCGGAAGCGTTCGGCTCTGTATCGCACCACCCATGATGCTTTAAATTAATGAATATTTTACAATATTCCATTGATTAACATTGAGATATATGATAAAATATAATGTAAAAGCAAAACAAACAGCCGCAAGGCGGAAAAGGAGATAACTATGTCAGTAAATACACTTCCTCCCGTATCGGGAAAGTTTCTTACCTATAAAGGCAAGCCCCTCGTAAGAGAGGGAAATACCATATGCTACGGAGACAGAAACGTCGACGCATGCCTTCTCATTCTCGATATCATCAGCACCAAAAAGGTAGGCAACGAAGATGTTCCGGACGGAATCTTTATCCAGATCGTTGACTCCAAAAATCCGATGGAGCTCTTAAAGCAGGGCGAAAAGCAGACTCTTACTGAGGCTTTTTCGGTCGGACTTATTTGGTTTGAAAGATATTCCAAGAAAAAGAATCCGTCTGACGCAAGCTCTGCGGTCTGATCTTGCCTATGCAATTCAACAAGCTAAAGATACTCGGTCTCTTGCTCTGCCTTCTTACGGTAATGCAAACGGTATCGTGTGAGTATATTACCTCGCTGATAATCCCTCAGGAGACCGTACAAACTACAGCTCCCGAGTCGGAATCTGAAACCGAAAAGTCCCCCGACGGTACAGCAGCTCCCGGTGAGAGCGTTACGCTCAATCCCGGTGAACCGATAACTCTTCCCGTACCGAACGTTCCGAAGGAATTTATTAATCCTTTTACGGGACTTCCGACCGCATACGAGCTTTCCGAGGCGCGCGCGATTGCTTTTGTGATCGATAATAATTACCTTTCATTTCCGCAAAGCGGAATTGAAAAGGCAGACGTGCTTTGTGAATTTGTCCTTCCGGACGGCAATACGTCGCTTATGGCTATCTTCAAGGATGCGTCAGAGGCTGTTACGGTAGGCCCGCTCGGTGTTGCGAATTCACTTTCGGTCGATTTTGCGGATTGCTTTGATGCAATCGTGTTTGCAAGAACGGTTACCGACACCGTGAAGCATACTCTGCTTAATCCGAAAACGCCGATATTCGCATACGAGCAGAACAAGCCGTCCTACGGATTCTATGAGTCATCTGACAGAAAGAATACCTACGGCTATGCCTATTCTGTAATGGCGGAGGGCGTACGACTTTTAAGCGCAGTTTCCAAGGAGGATGGATTTACCAAAACGGATAAGTCCTTTTCCGAGATATTCAGTATATATAAGGGAGACCGTGAGTATATAGCGATCGGTGCGATATCCAAGAATATATACGTTCCTATATCCGAATCACAGCGTGTTCAGCTCGTTTACAGCGAATCCGAAAAGGCGTATTATAGATATGCATTCGGAAATAAGCTGCAGACAGATGATATTTCCGGAAATGCTGTTGCCTTTAAGAACGTTTTCATTCTTACGGGAACGGACGATAACTCAAAATTTGACGTTGAGGAGCCGAAGCTTTCCGTTGGTCAGCGCGGAAACGGCTATTTTGCAAGCTGCGGCAAATATATTAATATAACTTGGGTAAAGACGGAAAGCGGTGCCATTCGATTCTACAACGAGGACGGAACCACCTTCGAAATGCCTGCGGGCAAATCTTATATTTCCTTCGTTTCAAAAAGTCAGCTTTCTAAGATCAAAATGAATTATTCAAAATAATAAGAATGGGATCGCTTCTGCGGTCCCGTTTTTTATAAAGGTATTGACAAAGATGTTTGTTTATGGTATAATATGATTGCATAGAACAGCGAAATATTTGCAACCTATATAAACATGCGTGTATCGATCGGAGGACGGTAATGGATAACAAATATGACGAATTTGAATTTGTTGAGCAGTATCTGACGGGCGGTGAATACGTTCTCTGGAAGGGAAAGCCCGAGAAGGGGAATCTCTTTACAAGAGGAGATATTATCCCATTTATACTGAGCTTGCTGTGGTGTGCGGTCGCTGTGTACTTCTTTGCCGATGAGATTACCTCGGGGGATACGCTTGATTTTCTTTTTATGGTGCCGTTTATCGGGATCGGCTTCTATGCATCCGTCGGTCGGTTTATGCACCTTGCAAGCAGGAGAAAGCGCACATGGTACGCTATAACGAACAAGAAGATCATTCGTAAGATCGGACATCACGTTGATATGCTTGACGGAGAGAAGCTTCCGCCCTTCAGAATCGAGATGGGCAGAGGCGGCAACGGTAACGTTTGCTTTGGTGAAAGAGATGTGTATCGAAGAAAATCGCTTGATGAAAACGACCTTTACGTATTCCTTATGGAAAACGTTAAGGATCCTGTAAGGGTATGCGAAATAATAAACGGAATGGACTCCCGCGCGGAGAACCCCGAAAACAGCTATGGAGGATATTATGGATAACAGACGTGACGAATTTGACTTTGCGAACCGGTATTTGGTTGGTGACGAATTTATTCTTTGGAAGGGACAGCCCGAGCGCGGATCTCTTTTATCGAAGATGGATATATTTCTGATCCCTTTCAGCATACTCTGGGCGTCGTTCGTGCTGATGGCGGTCACATCGGTCCTTTCGGAGGGCGATCCCTTCACCATGCTTTTCCTTATCCCCTTCGTGTGCGTTGGATTTTACATTACCGTCGGTCGCTTCATTCACGCTTCCGTCCGCAGAAAGCAGACGCGATACGTTATCACGAATAAAAAGATCATTCGTAAGATAGGTAATAAGACGGACGTGCTTGACGGTCAGAATCTGCCTGTGATGCATATAGAATTCGGAAAGGACGGCAACGGAACGATATGCTTCGGGTATGCCGATCAAAGGAATAATATGATGAAGTACAGCGAATACGCCTTCGTTCTTGAGAATATCAAGGAGCCGCTTAAGGTTCAGGAAATCATAAAAACAA
>JBGVEZ010000085.1:0-3239 GCA_045120555.1 Eubacteriales bacterium | reverse complement strand
CGGATGAGCTTGCCGTATTCCGAGGGGAGTCGATCGGTATGATATATCAGAAGCATAATCTGATCGAACAGATGACCGCGCTTGAAAATATTCTTGTTCCTACGCTTATGTGCAATAAGGATGACGTGGCGTATCAGGAGAATCTTAAGAAGCTTATCGTTTCTCTCCATATCGCGGACAGAATACATCACCTTCCAAGCGAGCTTTCGGGAGGACAGCAGCAGCGCGTTTCGATAGCTCGTGCACTTATAAACCTTCCGACGATAGTATTTGCCGACGAGCCGACCGGAAATCTTGACAGAGAAAACGCCGACGAGGTGCTTGAGCTCCTTCTTGAAACTAAAAAAATGCTCGGTCAGACGCTTGTTATGGTAACACACGATATGACCATTGCTGAGAAGGCGGACCGAATATTCAAAATGGAAGACGGATATCTTTCACCGATGAGATGAAACGGCTTTTCTCGACAAACTGTGACAAAATATCTTCCAATCGCATATTATAAAGTAAACGGAAAGGACGTATGAAGCTCATATGTCCTTTTCGTTTATTACAATATAGAATCTGAATGAAAGGAAGGTACCGTTTAATATGAAGAAGGCAGAAACGTTTTATATGCCGAGAAGAAGTGTGAACGTTAGAATGCGACATAGCTGTTACGGTATGTCAACTAATCGTTATCACGAAGATTGCGAAAGTGAAAGAGAACCGATCTGTGAATTCGGAAAGACTAATGGAATATCAAACGCTCCATCCCTTGCAATGGTATTTGCACCGATCCAGGAGTGGAGAGAGCTGTACGATCTGTCGACCGCACTCGACAGAGGCACCTTGTTCTGTGAGCTTGATAAGCCGTTGGGTGTCGATGGAAAATGTTCGGGAGGTGGAAAAAATGGATTCTGAGAGAACATGCAGGGATTTAATGAAGCGTATTCGCGAGCTTGATTTTGCTATTCTTGAAACAGCGCTTTTTTTGAATGCATATCCGGGTAGCAAGGAGGCTCTGTCATACTATAATGAGCTGAGATGCACGTATGAAAAGCTCCGCGCTGAGTATACGGAGCATTGCGGACCGTTAACGCTTTATTCCAATAAATCGGAATCCGATTGGGATTGGGCACGAAAGCCGTGGCCTTGGGAGCTTTGCGCAGATTGAGAGGTGTGATATATGTGGGTATATGAAAGAAAGCTGCAGTTTCCTGTAAAAATAAAAAATCCCGACCCGAAGATGGCGTCGGTGATAGTATCACAGCTCGGAGGTCCCGACGGTGAGCTCGCAGCATCGATGCGTTACCTTAATCAGCGCTTTTCGATGCCGCATAGAAGCGTTGCGGGAATGCTTACGGATATAGGCACTGAGGAGCTCGCTCACCTGGAGATTATAGGGGCGATGCTTTATCAGCTGACGCGTAATCTTTCTGTTTCGCAAATAGAGGGCAGTCCATATATGCAGTACTTTACCGATCACACAACGGGCGTATATCCTGTATCTGCTGCCGGCGTGCCGTTTGATATGAAGTACGTGGGAGTAAAGGGAGATCCGATTGCTGATCTTAACGAGGACCTTGCGGCAGAGCAGAAAGCAAGGGTAACCTATGATAATCTTATCAGGATGTCAGACGATCCGGATGTTCGCAACGTGCTGAAGTATCTGCGCGAGAGGGAGATAGTTCATTATCAGAGGTTCGCGGATGCTTTGAGACAGACGCAGGATGAGCTTGATTCGAGAAATTTTTACGCTAAAAATCCTGCATTTGATAAATAAAAAATCGGGGCTGTTACCAATAGGTAGCAGTCCCGACCCGTTCAAAGCTCAAGTCTTCTTTTATCGTATACGTCAATCAGGTGTTTTCCGAGCGAAATCAGATATGCCGCATGCTCCTCTCGAGCGCATTCCGGAACATTGGTTGCGTTGACCTCAAAGTTGAAATCACCGCTATACCCCACCTCGGCGAGTCCGTGCATTACGTTCGTCCAATTGATATTTCCGCAGAACGGCGGCTGATGCTGATCCTTTCCGAAATTATCGTGGATGTGCAGCATTTCAATTCTGTTTCCGAGCATATGGATCGTATCCCTCTGATCAAGTCCCAAGACGTTTGCGTGTCCGGTATCATAGCATACGCCGACAAGGTAACCCTCACCCTTCAATCTGTCAACAACAGCGTTCAATGCTTCAATGGACGCTGACGGTACGTTTTCGATTGCAAGACCCAGCCCATTTGGAGTGGAATGTTCACAAAGTGGTCGTATGTAATCGTAAGCCGCAACAGGGTCGGACGTCATGTGCACGACCGTCCACTTTACTCCGAGTCGTATTGCTGCATCAAGAGATAGATAGACGTATTTTTGATTATACGCATATTCATCCTCGGGGATGTTCTCTCTGTTTGCGTACTTGAAGAAGGGAAGGTGAGATGTATTTATCTGTATGCCGTATTTAGCGCATCTGTTACCTATAGTATCAATGTCCGTTTCCCAATCACCGTCAAGAACGTATTCTCTGACCTTTTTTGGGGGATTATATATTGTTGCACAGAAGTTTATGTCGAATGCGTCAAAGCCAACCCTGTGGAAAAAATCAACTGCCTCGAGCATTGTATATCGCGGAAGAGTACCGCGTCCGCTGAAAAGTCCGGAATTAGATGATAATAACATAGCAGTTACCTCCTTTTTAAAAAATTATATCATATTCGGTCGCCTGCTTCCACTGTAGTTTGTTAACAAAAAATAAATTTTGAATCCATTATGACTAATTGACATTCTAAGCACTCATAATAGTGACAGTAATTCCTTTTGGAGGAGCATAGCAGCATGAACATAAAAAGAGGAGATATTTATTACGCAGATCTCAGCCCGGTCGTTGGTTCGGAGCAGGGGGGTCTTCGCCCGGTTCTTATTATCCAGAATGACGTGGGAAACAAATACAGTCCAACGGTGATCGCAGCTGCGATAACGTCTAAAATGGCAAAATCAAAGCTTCCTACACATATCGATCTGTACGCGGATAAGGTAGGTCTTACGAAGGATTCCGTGGTCCTGCTTGAGCAGATACGCACGATCGATAAGCAACGTCTGAAGGAAAAGATGGGACACCTTGACGACGAGTTTATGGCGGAGATAAATAACGCGATTGCAGTGTCGTTCGGACTTATAGGATAAAGGGGCATAATCACGAAAGTAACAGTTTTTATTACGTAGAAATTTTTGCGAGCAGACATTCATAATTCTTTAAAAAA
>JBGVEZ010000084.1:0-6345 GCA_045120555.1 Eubacteriales bacterium | reverse complement strand
ACGCAAGCCTCACGTAGAGAAAAGGAGCTTGCAGAACCGTATTTCTGCAAGCTCCCATATGATACAGCGCCGAAGGCAAATCAGTCTCCGGCACTCGCCGGTCAGAATTTGATTTCTTCGCCGCGCTTTGCGGATTCGTAGAGATATTCAAGAAGCTTCGCGCTCTCGAGAATGTTGTCGATGTGCTGTCTGTTCTTCTCGCCCGTATGGATGGACTCGATGAACGCAACGCTTTCTGCGTGATAGAAATCGGGAAGCTCACCGTCAGTCTTCGTGCCCTCAAGCGTTTCGGCATCCCAGAAGGTGAAGTACTTGCAGTAATCAAGTCTTGCGCCGCCCTTGTCACCAAGGAAGTCGATGTACATGTCGTTCTTGTCGATGTTCTGTGCCCACGCACCGTTAAAGGAGATTGTAGCCTTGTCGGTACGAATGTGACCCGTGATGAAGTCGTCAACGTTATTTACACCGTTTTCAACGTCGGAGGTGTCCTCAGCCCACATGCTTCTGTACTTGTAAGCCTTCATGTCCTTTGCCATTTCGGAATACGCATCGCAGGTAACGCTCTTGAGCTTTGCGCCGCCGAGAATGTAGAGAATGAGGTCGAGGAAGTGGATACCCCAGTCGATAAGAACGCCGCCGCCCGATTCAGCCTTGTTGGTAAAGCCGCCGCCGAGACCGGGAATGGAACGGAAGGAGCGGAAGGAGCAGTATACGTGATAGATCTTACCGAACTTCCCCTCCCTGTTAAGCTGCTCAAGCTCTACTACCGAGCGCTGGAAACGGTTACATACGCCGATATTGAGGATCTTACCGTACTTGTTTGCCGCCTCAGCCATTTCCTCTGCGTACTTATACGCTACTGCAACCGGCTTTTCGCAGAAAACGTGCTTGCCTGCCGCAAGAGCGTCCATAGTTACGGTGTAGTGCGCGGTGTTTGTGGTGAGAACGTAAACAGCCTCGACCTCGGGGTCAGCAAGCGCTACCTTGTAGTCGGTGATAACGTTTTCAACCATAGGATACTTTTCCTTGACCGCCTCTGCCTTCGAGAGGATGAGGTCGCAGGCATACTTGATCCTGAGGTTGTCCATTTTCGCAAATGCGGGGAAATGAGCGTTGTTTGCAATTCTTCCGCAGCCTACGACTGCGATTACTGTTTTCTTTTCCATAGTTGTTTTCTCCGTTTTATTTATTTTTGTTTTTTAATTTTCTTCCTTAATTCTTACCGTGCTGTGCACCTTGGTTACGTCAACCGTTCCGATGTTCTCAAAGAGCTTTCCACCGTCAGACGTCATTCCTATTGTCGAAAGAACGCCGATGCTTCCGTAGTTTCGGAACACAGGCTCCTTGAAGGGACTTTGTACCGATATCCCGTCAAGCGTAAGGTGATCAACTCTCGCGCCCTTACCGACGTGCAGCGTTTCAATCTCGGTCGTGCTTTCACGTCTGAAGAGGTCGCGCACGGTAAGACTCTTTATTTTAAGTCCGTCCTCAACCCAGATAAGCGGATAGACGTAGGAATTCCCCTTGTGATATACGGGAAGCCTTTCAGCCTTGCTTGCGTAGATATTGTCAAGCACGATTCCGTCCATATAGCCGAGAGCGTCGCCGTTATAGTACTTGGTAAGACCGATGCAGTACTGATAAAACGTTCCGTGAACGTTTCTAATATGAACGTTCTCAAGCCGATTTTTGACGGTGAGCATACGGACCGCGCTGTGGCAATCCTCCGAAAAGATTCCGTCTATCTCGATGTTTGTGATCGGTCCGTTTGAGCCCTCGTCGCAGTTGAGCGCAACGAGATCGTCATAGCACGCGCCCGAGAGATTTCTGAGCGTTCCATAGTGGCAGTTTCCGTTGAGATGGACGCCGTCCATATTCACCGCCCAAGGGTTACCGTAATTGAAGTCGAAGCGGATGTTCTCTACGGTAAAATATGAAACGGTATCAAGCGTTATCGCAAAGGTTACGGGATCCTTCATTGTGAGATCAGCAATTCGCAGACCAACCACGTTCTTTATCCAAAATCCGTAGCCGAGATATTTCGGGAATTCGGGATGTGGGAAATGGAAGGGATTCTTTGCCTGACCGAGGTTGTTGAGATCCCAGATACCGCCTATGATCTCAACGTTTTTCACCTTTTCACCTTTATCGATCTCAAGGATAGGGCAGTTTGAGCCGTCAGCAAGCTTTACCGTTGCAAACCTTGGAAGAACAAGTCTGAAATTCGATTTAAGACGAAGCGGTCTTGACACAAGATAGCAAACCTCGGGAACAGGTAACGTAAGCTCGCAATGTGCGGAATCTATAAGGGATTGCAGCTCGTCGGTGTTGTCTCTCACACCGTCGGCAAGCATAGGATCAAATGCACTGCATTTCATCATAACACGCCTCCGTATTTTTTGCGCTTGGCGACTATCTGCGAAATTCTGTTATAATCGTTTGTAAGGATGCAATCTATGCCCATATCAAGGAACCTTTCGCATTCCTCGGCGTCATCCGACCAGAAAACGTTACAAAGGATGCCGTTTGCGTGCGCCTTATCTATCATTTCCTGATTAAAATAGGGCTTAAAGAGCTGAACTTTCGTGCATCCGAGCTCTATAGCACGGTCAACAATCCTCCACGGCTCCTTTCCTCCGCCCGTACAGCGGCAGATATCCGGAGCTGCATCGCGGAGCTGAGCGAGGAGGTTATCGTTACCCGTCATGAAATAGACGTATTTTCTGCAATCGTATTTATCGATAAGCCCGATAAGCTTCTTTATGTACCAATCCTCAAGCAGAACGTCGTTCGTTCTCGTCTTGATGTGGACGTTCATAATGACCTTACCCGCGAATTTCTGAAGTATCTCCTCAAAGCGGAGTATTTTCATTCCGCTGTATGCCTCGTCCTTCTTTTTGCCGAAGTCGAACTGCAAAAGCTCCTCGTACGTGTGGTCGTAGACCTTACCCGTGCCGTCTGAAACGCGGTCAAGCTTTGAATCGTGGATAGATACTATCTCGTGATCCTTTGTATCCCAAAGGTCAAATTCGATCTCCTCCGCACCCATCGCAATTGCCGCACCGAAGGCGGGCATACTGTTTTCGGGAGCAACCGAATTAAAGCCTCTGTGAGCGCAGGTACGCGGATACGGAAGCAGATCGTTGGGCTTTATCATGTCGGGACCGGCGGATCTGTATTTCCACGGTCTTCTTCCCTTTTCGATGTATTCCCAATGAGCAGAGGGCGGATTTCCGAAGCCTGCGGGCTTATAATATTTTGCGTGCGGATCGAACTCAACCTCGGCGATTCCAACCTTACTGTATAGGTTTGCAAGGACGCGTCCGTCGGGAGCGACTGCCATACTTGCACCGCCGATATTTGAATTTTCATCCATGCTTACCGACGAGCGGAGAACGTATGCGTTTGTATTGTACGCAAGGAAGCGCGTCATTATTTCAAGTGCGTCGTGCGCGTCGCTTCTCTGATGCGAGCATCCGATTATAACGTCGGGGCGTGCCTGTGCGATCTTAGGAAACATCTCGTAAAAATAGAAATCGTAGCAGGTGAGGAATGCAAAGCGAAGTCCCTCTATCTCGATTATTGTAACTTCGGACGGCTCAAAGGTATATCCGCAGTCAAGCTTACGCTTGAAGCTTTCACCGGGCGTCAGATGCTCCTTGTAGTAATGTCCGACGCAATTTCCGCTTCTGTCGAAGGCGTAGGTGGTATTACGCAGACCGCCCTCGTGACGGGAATTAGCGTTTATAAAAAGAATAGCGTTACATCTTTTTGCTGTCGCCGCGGCGTATTCAAGTATCTCTGCGTTATGCTTTTCGACAAACGAATAGTAATGCTCGTTAGAGGGAGCAAGGCAGGGGATATCGCAAGCCTCCGGGCACACGATAATATCTGCGCTCTCGTCACAGGCGTCGAGCATTTTCTTTTCAATTTCAAGATATTGCTCCGCTTTCGTGAAGTCTGTTGAATAGGGTGGCTGTAATATCAGTGCTTTCATTTTTCTGGCCGTCTTTTCTTTATTTCTGACCGTTTTAACGATCATACTTATTATACATTATATTGAAGAAAAATTAAATATACATATCGTTGCAATTTTATGAATTTTTGAACAAAGCGCGGTGACTGCATCCAAACAGTTACAAATTATTAACAGCATCCGCTTGCAAGAAAACAGAAAATCTGATAAACTTTAATCAACGAACTTTTTGAGGTGACACCATGAATTACATTAAAAATTACATGATAATAATAGGTGAAAACGCAACCTTTAATGAAAAACGAGCGGCCTCGTTCATACAAACGAACGTGCGCCTCGTTACAGGCAAGAAAATACCGATCCTTACCGACACGTCCGCGCCCGCAGAGCATGAAATATGCGTTGGAAGGACAAACAGAGAAGCACTGTGCGGTATCAGCTTTGAAAGAGATGCGGGAGCACTGTGGGAATATGAAATAAGAACGGTCGGCGGACGCGTCTTTCTTTGCGGACTTGGCGTATTCGATCCAACACCCGTACCATACACCTCGTCATACCGAATGATAAACGACGGAGCATACGGAACGGTCATAGCCGCATATAAATTCGCAGAGGACGTGCTCGGCTACGATTTCTTGTATTCAACCTATATAGAATTCCCCGAAAATGATAATGTAATAATACCGGAAAACTATTCGGTAACCTATACGGCAAGGGCTCTCCGCTCACAAACACCTCCCCTACCCGAGGGAAGCGTAATGTGGTCGGTTCCGAACTGCACCGAGCTTGACTGCAATATGTCATGCTTCATTTTCAGAACAAAAGACGGCAAGCTTGCAGTCCTCGACGGCGGACGTCCGGGTGATGCGGAGCACGTAATCGAGGTGCTTGAGGCTATAGCATATCCGAAAAAGCCGCATATATCGCTCTGGTTCTTCTCGCACATGCACAAGGATCATTACGGCGTATACAAGGCGATTTGCGAAACACCGTCACTTGCGGAGAGAATCGAGGTCGACAAATTCCTCGCTCACCTTCTCCCCGAGGAGTTTTACGCATCACTTTCAAAAGAGGCAAATCCAAATTTTGCAAGGGTACGAAGCCTCATTCTCGAATCCGAGGGTAAGGTATGCAAGGAATACGTTCAAGTAGCGGAGGGAGACGAATATACGCTCGGCGAGCTTAAATTCAAGGTCATCCACACGCCAACAATGGAATACGCAACGCAGATGAACATGAACGACTCAAGCGTCGTTTACCGTCTCGACGTTGGCGGACAAAAAATCCTATTCCTGTCGGACAGCGAATTCGTAACGTCAAACGATCTTATGAAGAATCACGTCGACGAGATCAAAGCAAACGTCGTTCAGGTCGGACACCACGGGTGCGGCAACATCTCAAAGCAATGCTACGAGGCGATAGGTGCAGACGCATATCTGTGGCAGGTCGGAAACCGATTTTGGTACAGTGAAAACGGCGAAGGACTTAACACACATAACACCGGCGTTATCCGCACACGCGCCTACATGATGGAATGCGGGGCAAGACTCGAAAACGTATACAGAGACACGTACGGCATACTCACATTCACTCTGCCGATAGAAATAAAATAAGTAAAATGCGGCATTTCACAAAGGATTTGCCGCATTTTTTGATGAATTTATAAAATAAATCCAAAAATCTCTTGACAAAAGGGATTTTATATGGTATAATATATGCAACTTTTCGAAAGAAGGAGAAACATCTGTAAATAATGGACGGACACAGTAGCGGCGACAGTACCGCATTGTACCCTTTCAATTCCATATTCTCTTACGGTAGGCGTATCTGATTCCCAAAAAAGGGAGTAGTGCGTCTTTTTCTCGTTCTGCGAAAAAATATTTTTCTTACTTAAGGAGTTAAAAAACAAAACCATGGACCCATCTTTATTACCGATGCTGATTGCAATAATTGCGTGTGTAATTATGTCGGGCTACTTTTCCGCAACCGAAACCGCATTCTCATCCTTCAATAAGACGAAGATGAAGACGCTTGCCGAAAAGGGCAACAAAAAGGCAAAGCTCGTGCTTAAGCTTTCGGACGACTACAACACACTTATTTCCACAATACTTATCGGTAACAACGTTGTTAATATCGCCGCTTCCACTCTTTCGGCACTTATTTTCGTAAGTCTGCTCGGTGAAGCGACAGGATCTGCGGTCTCCACCGCAGTGCTTACCATAGTGATCCTCATCTTCGGCGAGGTCTCCCCGAAGAGCATCGCAAAGGACATTCCCGAAAAGTTCAGCATGTTCTCCGCTCCCCTTATCCAGCTTCTTATCTGGATCTTCACCCCATTCAATTTCCTTTTCGGACTTTGGAAAAAGCTC
>JBGVEZ010000083.1:0-8549 GCA_045120555.1 Eubacteriales bacterium | reverse complement strand
CTGCGCCGTCTCTTACAGCGTCAAGGGATGCGTCCTCGTATATCGTGTCGAAGCAGATAAGCGAGCCGACCTTTCCGTATTTCGTATCGAAAAGCGCGCTGTCCGTGCCGGCTGTGGTATCCGAATTCAGCATCGAGACCTGATCGAGCATCGGGAAGACCACTCTGATAAAGTCACGGTAGGGTACGTATTCGCCGAACGGAACGAGGTGGCGCTTGTAGTACATATTGTCAAAGGTGATCTCACCGCCCGACGCGTGGACCATGGCGTTGTAATTGTCTCTGTCATCGTAGACGAGCGTGCCGTAAAAGAGCTCGATATCGTATTTCGAAGTAAGCGATGTGACGCACCTTACCGCCACCTTGTTCTCCACCGACGCGGGAAAGACCGATTCGGGCCAGACGACGATCTGCGCGCCTTCAGCAACAGCCTCGTCCGTGATGCGGGTGTAGATATCCGCAGCTATCTGCATTCCGTCCGCGCTCCACTTCTCCTGCGATGCCATATTCCCTTGAATCGCCGCCGCCTTTACGGTTTCACCGTCGCCCGTGTAGGTCAGGAGGTTGCCGATAATTCCGAACAGAAGCACGAAGGCAAACGAGGAAGCCGCCGCGGCGTATCCGAGATTTCTTTTATGTAATAACGCATATACGATAAGAGCGTTTACAAGCACTATCGCAAATGAGAGAAAATACGAGCCGAAGAAGGAGACAGAGCATAGGATAAAGCTGTTTTCCACCTGACCGATCGACAGTCTGCCCCACGGCACGCCCGTGAAGAAGAGCGTCTGCGTCCATTCAAACACCGCGTAAGCAAACGCAAGCACAACGTAGGAGATCCATTTGCGGGTGGCAAATCGCTTTGAGCGTCTCGCAAGCACGAAAACCACGAAGACAAAGCCGCCTGGAAGAGCCGCAAATATCGGCAGACCGAAATTCGCAAGCAGGATAACGCAGAGCGCGTAAAGCGGCGAAAGCCCCGTGAAATCGAGCGGATACATCGACCAGAACCAATGGTAGACAACGACGTAAAGTACCATAAAGAAGAGAAATCCGCGTCCGTATACACCGACCATCTTGACCTTTTCATCATCTGCAATGGCTGTAAGTGCGATTATCGACGGCACGAACGCCACCCATTGCAGCGGTCCGAGCTTGCCCGCGCTTGTGAGGGTAAGGCCCATCAGCACCGCGCCGAGCAGGAGCAGTAAAAGTCTGTATTTCTTTTGTGTTAGTATATCTTTCATTTTATTGCCTTCTCAACCTTCTCCTCAAACTCCTTAAGGAACCAAATATTCTCTCTCGGCACCTCAAATTCCTTGCCGGAGAGGTAGTCGAGGGCGGTCTCTTCCTTTTCGATGTCGAATTTGAATTTAAGACGATAGGAGTAGAGCGCCTGATATTTATAACCTCTTTGGCGGTCGTCGCGGTTTTGCGAATACTTGCCGTCACCGAGGAGCGGACAGCCGATATGCGCCATATGAGCGCGGATCTGGTGTGTTCTTCCCGTAAGAAGATCGACCTCAAGCAAGGAGAGTCCGTTTTTCGACGAAAGAACGCGGTATTTTGTAGCGATTTCCTTATAGCCCTTGATATACTTATCCGAGACCTCGACCTTATTTGCGTCGCTGTCCTTTGAGAGGAAGCCGTGGAGGGTATCCTCACGCTTTTTCGGTCTTCCGTGGACGGCACAGAGATATAGCTTTGTCAGCTCGCGGTATTTTATCTTATCATTCATAACACGCAGAGCCTCAGCGTTCTTAGCGGCGATAACGATACCGCCCGTATTTCTGTCGATGCGATTACAAAGAGACGGAGCAAAGGACTGCTCGTCGTCGGGATCGTATTCTCCGTTTTGCGCAAGGTACGCTTTGACGTGCATAATGAGGGTGTTCTCTCCCCCCTCCTTATCCTCATGGCAGAGGACGCCCGGACGCTTATCGAGAAGGAGGATGTTTTCATCCTCGTAGACTATCGAAAGCTTCGGACGGATGCGGTAGAGTGCGCCAAGATCCTTTTCGGGCTTATCGAAAAACTCCTCTCTTATAAAGAGCTGGATCTCGTCGCCCTCTGAAAGCATGGTCTTCTGCTCGGCGCGCTTTCTGTTGAGCTTTATCTTTTTCGTTCTTATATATTTATACATAAGCGAGGTCGGCAGAGTTGGAAGTGCCTTTGTCAGGAATTTATCCAGCCTCTGACCTGCGTCGTTTCTGCCTACCGTAAGGGTTCTCATAGATCAAATTACCTTCTGTGCGTAAATTTTTAAAAAGCGGCGTACACAAACGGTGCGCCGCTGATATTAAGTATTTATTACTTTGTGCCGAAAATTCTATCGCCTGCGTCGCCAAGACCGGGAACGATATAATCGTGCTCGTTGAGGCACTCGTCCATGCTTGCGGTGAAGATATCGACGTCGGGGTGATCCTCCTGAACCTTCTTTACTCCCTCGGGAGCGGAAACGAGGCACATAAGGCGGATATTTCTGCAGCCGTGATTCTTGAGCATTGTAAGCGCATCGGAGGAGGAGCCGCCGGTTGCGAGCATCGGGTCAACGAGGATAACGATCCTGTCCTCAATATCCGAGGGAAGCTTGCAATAGTATTCAACCGGCTTATGAGTTATAGGGTCGCGGTAAAGACCGATGTGACCGACCTTTGCAACCGGAACTAATGCAAGAAGTCCGTCAACCATACCGAGTCCCGCACGGAGGATCGGAACGATTGCAAGCTTTTTACCCGAAAGGGTCTTCGCCTTCATCTTGCAGATAGGTGTTTCAATGGTGATGTCCTCAAGGGGAAGGTCTCTCGTTACCTCATAGCCCATAAGCATTGCGATCTCGTTTAAAAGCTCACGGAAGTCCTTGGAGCCCGTCTTTCTGTTTCTCATAATAGAGAGCTTGTGAACTATAAGGGGGTGGTCGATAATATGCAGTTCGCTCATAATTTTCTCTCCTGTGTTTTCTTTCCTTACGAAAGGTATTTTTGTTGCTGTATATATTATATTACATTTTCCGCACAATTTCAAGACCTTTTTTAAAAAAATAACAAAAAATCATAAAGAATTTACATATTCCGCTTTAAAGGAAGGCTACATAATGGTAAAATATAATTGGTATAATATTTTTACGGAGGATGGGTAGGTATGTCAAAGCCCACGTTCAGAATTTTCACGCTCGGATGCAAGGTAAATCAGTATGAATCCGAGGCGATTGCTGAGGAGCTTTTACGGCGCGGATTTACCGAATCGGAGAAGAACGAAGCGGATATATATATAATAAACACCTGCACGGTTACAGGTGAGAGCGACAGAAAGAGCGGTCAGACGGTACGCAAAGCCATAAAGCAGAATCCGGATGCCGGAGTTATCGTTTGCGGATGCTTTTCGCAGGTCTCCCCCGCTCGTGCGGCAGCGATCTCGGGAGTTGACTGCGTTCTCGGCTCGGGAATGAAGATGGCGGCAGCGGATATTGCCGAGGAGCTTATCCACACGGGAAAGCTTGCCTTCCCGCGTGTTATTGTAAGTGAGAGACCGGAGGAGCTTGGATTTGAGGATGCGAGGATAGATTCTTTTCCGAGAACGAGAGCATATATTAAAATAGAAGACGGCTGTAACAACCGTTGCGCGTACTGCATAATTCCCACGGCAAGAGGGCGTGTACGCTCAAAGAAGCCATGCGACGTCATCGACGAGATAAACAGGCTGACGGAAGGCGGATGTCCTGAAATAGTTCTTACGGGAATAGAGACGGACGCATACGGTCTTGATCTTGAGGGCTACAGGCTTCCCGATCTTATCGAGGATATTTCAAAGAAAACGGACGCAAGGAGAATTCGTCTCGGTTCGCTTGATCCCTCCCTCTTCACGCAGAGCTTCGTTGACAGGGTATGCACCTCTCCTATAATGCTTCCCCACTATCACATATCGATGCAGAGCGGCTGTTCGGAGACGCTACGTCAGATGCGCCGCAGAGTTAACGCAAAGGGTGCACACGATGCACTTGAAAGAATACGCGCGGCAAGGGCGGACGTTCAGTTCAGTGCGGACATAATAGTCGGCTTCCCCGGAGAGACGGACGAGCATTTTTCGGAAACGCTTGAATTCATAAAGCGAGAAAGATTTCTGAACCTGCACGTTTTCCAATATTCAAAGCGTTCGGGAACGGAAGCCGCCGCAAGGAAGGATCAGGTTCCTGCGGAAATAAAGAAGATGCGGTCGGAAACGCTGATTGCCGAGCAGGCGAAAATACACGCCGAGATACTTCATGAAAACGTAGGCAAGGAATTCGAGCTGCTCGTTGAAACCGTGGAAAGAGACGCAATGGGAAATCCTTACGCCTCGGGTCATACGACGTCCTTTATTCAGATGCGCGTAAGCTGCCGGGAAAATACGCAAAGCGGAAATATAATAAAGGTCGTCGCACAGGGCACGGACGGTACCGTTCTTTCGGGAGCAGAAGTAATTTAAGGAGAATATCACATGTCAGATAATTATAACGGAAGACCGTATAAGGTCGGATTTTTGCAGGACCTCAAGCAGATGCCGCCTGCAATAATAAACGAGATGGTACGCGATCTCGGGCTTAAGATGCCGGTTGCACATCTCACCACCTACAGAAACCTTTTTAAGAAAACGGATTACAGATACACAATAGACGAGCTTTATATGGCGGACACGCTTTACGAGGAGATGCACAAAACCGATTTTCGATACAGCGTAGGCACGTTCGGCTCGGAAAACGAGGAGATCAACGATGCTTTCGCAGACATCATGGAGAAACGGAGGGCGATGTGCGACACTGCTCCCGTCACGCTCGATTCTCTTGTATCCGACTACAATTCGTATCTTTGCGAGCAGGGCTACGACAACGGTGATAATGGAAAATACACGGTAGCTCCGATAAGGAACACCGATTCACCCGCAACGACGATGGAATACCGCACCGTCGGAAGCTTCTTCACTCACGATAACGCCCCCTACGCGATCGCCAGGGTCACGAGGACGTCAAGATTCAACACAGACAAAATGAGAATTAAGGCGGGCAGTTACAGTGCATCGGCTCTTTCGGTCATACTTATAAAGCTCCCCGACACTCCCCTCATGTACGAGCTTCTTGCGGACGTTGTCAACGCTCTTCCCGCGCTCAACAACCACATAACGTATTTTGCACCGATTGCAAGTACGGGGCTTTTACGCCATTTGTCACGGCTTGGAACGGGATTTTCGCTGAATCTTGATCAAGTAATAAAGATATTCCCCGAGATCGACCGTCCTTATCTTCTTGCGCGCCCCATGTCGGCGGCAGTGCTTATCGCGCCTCCGCTTGCTTCGGGAGCCGTTGTATCCGAGCTTCTCCGCATGAACTTTGAGTGTGAGATAATCGGAACGTCAACAGCAATAAAGCATCTGATTTACGTCAACCACGGAGGATTTGCGCACGCGCTTGATCTTAGTGCAATGGATCACGTTATATTTTCTACTCCGCTCCGCATTCATGCCGCAGAGCGTGAAACGGTCAGCACAAAAAATTCGGCAAACGGCATATCGATAAACGTTTTTGACGGCTCGGATTTTTCACACATACACGGCGTGCTTTCAGATTCGATTGCCGAGCTTAACGAAGAAAACGAAGATCCCCGTCTTACGGCGTACGTTTGCCTGCCGTTTACACGCGGAGGCGTTGACGAATCATTCACCGCTTTTCTGGCGGTTTACCGCGCGCTTGCGGAGAATGCGATACCAATTCGCCATCTTACGACCTTCGACAACAGCGAAAACAACAGGCTTTGCGTGTTCATTACCGACGAAAACCGTGATTTTAGGAAGAATACGCAATAAAATTATTAACTTTTTGAAAACAATTCAATTTACTTCTTGATTTTTTTGCGGCTGTTTGGTATAATATACGCTGTTAAGTTAATTGTGTATGTGACCTCATCCGTCCATATCGGTAAAAACCCTAAGGAGGTGTTCAAATATGGCAAAGTGCTGCGTTTGCGGAAAAGGCGTTGTTTTCGGACATAACGTTTCTCACTCCAACCGCAAGACAAACAGATGTTGGAAGCCCAATATTCGTAAGGTAAAGGTAGTTGAAAACGGTACACCCAAGACCGTATCCATTTGCTCCCGTTGCCTCCGCACTCTCAAAAAGGCAGAGCGCGTATAAGCTTTTGGGAACGTCTGAAAAGAAAAAAGGCAACTTCTGCGGAAGCTGCCTTTAATTTTTTATGCAAGGATACAGCGCTATGAAATTTGCGATCACAGGCAATTCGTTACGTCCCGAAGACGAGCTCGGGCTTGCGAAAAACGGCTTTAAAACAATAAAAATTCCGCCCTGTAAGACGATAGACGGCATTGTCTCCACGCACGCCGACACCGTCCTCTTTTTTCTGCGTGACAGGCTTTTTTTGCCGCGTGCGTACTATGAGGAGAACTGCGCCGTAATTGATCGGATACTGGACGTCGGGAATCTTGTGCCAATATTTACCGAAAGTCTTCCCCGCTCCCCGTATCCCTATGACGTACCGCTTTGTGCGCTGAACGCATCCGGTAATGCGATCATTGCGTGCAAAAAGCATCTTGCGCCGGAGATAGCTGTCTACTGCGAGGAAAACGGAATTCCGCTCTGCAACACGAGGCAGGGGTATGCGAAGTGCACATCCGCTTACGCGGGAGGGATCATATCAGCTGACAGGTCGGTGCTTTCAGCAGCAGATAAAAACGGCATTCCGTCTCTTGAGATATCCGCCGGGCACGTTCTTCTTGACGGTTACGATTACGGCTTCATCGGCGGAGCTTCGGGCTTTGACGGTAAAAATCTTTATTTCTGCGGTGATCTCAACTCGCATCCCGACGGCGCGCGCATTCGTGAGTTTTGTGCGTTGCTCGGTGTTGGTTGCGTTTCGCTCTCTTCCCTGCCTCTTTACGATATCGGAAGTATTTTCTTTATCTGAGCTGCTCCTTTTCGGGGCGGCTCTTTTTTTCGGGGTAACAACACGCGGCCCATCCGGGCTTCCGCTTGCGGAAGCCTCGCGGTCCGAAAGGACCGCGACCTACTTCGCTTTTCGAAGGAGGCGGATGGGGCGCGTTTTTTTTTGATATCAGTTAAACTTTATGTCAGCGATTACGGGATAGTGATCACTCGTGTCGTCAATGTCCTTAGACGTCAGGACCTTGAACATAAGCGCATGCATCTCGTTTGTGTAGAAAATGAAGTCCTCGGAGATACGGTGCGTCTGCTTAAGACCGATCTGATGGAAGGTTCCGTGACTTATGTTCTGATTTGCATTAAGCGTTGCCTTTCGCTGTGCGTCGATAAATCCCTGATTTACTATATACTTATATCCGCTCGAGGACGAGGAGCTTGAATAGGACGTGTAGAGGTCACCGGTCAGAATAACGGGAAGACCGCCGCCGCACGCAGCCTGAGCGTCATTAATTGCGGCAAGATGCTCCTTTGCCCACTTGTTGCTGGATCGGCTGTCCGCATAATGAGCAACGGATACAATGAATTTTTTGCCGTTATAAGAGAACACAGCAGTATGCGATCCGTGATAATAAACCCATCCTCCGGGATTTGCCTCGGTAACTGTCGTTTTCTCAGTCGAATATCTCCACGCAGAATAAACAACGGAAAGACCGATGTCCTTTCTGTAGATTATGTTCTCGTTTATCGTCTTTCCGGGAATAACGTCAGCACCGACCTCGGGCTTGTCCTTGTCGTACGGTGATTCAAGGCAAACGTAGTATTCGGAAAGCTCCTTCATTACGGCGTCAAACAGCTGCGTGTTTCCGTTGTGGCTTGCATAGAATTCATTCGTCGTTATTATGTCGGGAAGCATCTGTAGAATAATATCCGCCATGATCTCACCGCGTGTCATGTTGCTTGTGTAGACCTTGTATTGATCGTTAAGATAGGGAGCGGCAAGATTCCACTGGAAAATTCTGAGATCAGTTCCGCTTGCGCGGTCGACAACGCTGATATTTTGTGTGTCGATCTCGCCCTTAATGGTTCCGCTTGCAATCTCACCCTTTATATCGTACGTCTTGCCCTCAAGGCTGTTGATGAGATCGAGGAAGATATCCGCCGCCTTGTTAAGGGAGGTGAAACCCTCACCCATAATAACGATCTTGTTGCCTACTACCTTTATATCGTAATTGAGGTTGGGACGGTCGTAAGCAGCTCTTGTGTCAACGCTTTCCTTGCGATTCGTTTTACCGATGAGGATCTCATATTCGTATTCTGAAGCGGAATCGTTCCCGATCGAAAGATACTGACCTGTGGTAAGCATTATCGCCTTACGGATCTCGATCGCTGCCTCTGCAGCGTAATTTGCGTTGTAATAAACAATTCTGTATTTCGATATGCCTACTCCGTTTATTGTCAACGGTTCCTGCGGATCGGGCTCGGCTGTTGTTTCGGGTGCCTTCGTTGTTTCAGGCGCCTTCGTTGTCTCGGGTGCCTTCGTTGTCTCGGGAGCCTTCGTTGTCTCGGGAGCCTTCGTCGTTTCGGGCGCCTTCGTTGTTTCGGGGACCTTCGTCGTTTCGGGCGCC